>NC_014209.1:757500-1065000 GCF_000092965.1 Thermoanaerobacter mathranii subsp. mathranii str. A3 | reverse complement strand
GCTTTCTCCCTACTGTCCCTTTTTCACTAAAACCGTTTTCTACTACCAATCCTTCCTCAATTAATTCATCTACAATAGCAGAAATAGTGGATTTGCTCATTTTTAAAACTTTAGATACTTCTATTCTTGATATAGGCTGCCTTTTCTTTATGACATCTAAAACATTAGCCTTATTGATATTCTTAATCAACCCAGAAGTACCTTTAGTATAGCCTTTCAATATATCGCCTCCATTAGTTCACTACCTGAACTAATTGTTCAAAAAAATTAGTTCGACTATCGAACATTTTACTACAATTATTATATCATAACAATTTGAAAAATGTAAATAACAAAATTGTATCTTGATAGTGTCAAGATACTGTAGGATTTTTTTAAGACAACCCCTGTAACTTAGTTAATTTCAGGGCTTCGTCTTATCATGTTTTTTATATAACTTGTGCATATTTTATTGCTCTTAAAACCCTATATATTGGCGTTACTTTGCCTATATTCAAAACCGTAATATTATTTATCTTTTCATTTGTAGACGTTTTAACTCTTCTTACCGCCTCTTTTATTTGCTTCTTCGTTAATTTGTAACTTCCTTCATTTATATTCTTCCTCTTACCCCATTCTACTTCTCTTAAGTCTCCTCCATTCTTGCTGAATACCCTTAATTTCGCCATTAGTTTTAATCCTTCTCTACTCCACCCTAATGGATTCCTGCTTAGTCTTACTGAAAATACATGGCTTATATGCCCTTCTGCACTGCACCCTATTACATCTTTGTCTTTGTTGTATATCTCTATCCCTTCCCAATTGTTTAGTATGTATTTCCTTGCTTCTTTTATCTTCTCTTTCTCCCTCTCTTCCTCTGCTGCCTTTATTAGTTCATCAAATATCTTCTTCACTCCTTCTTTATCTCCTTCATTTATTGCTCTCCATATCTTTTCCCTGTATTTTGGCTCTTTTGATGTGGCTTTTAATACGTATTTGTTTAAATGATATCTGTCTAACACAAACCTTGATTTTGCTATCCACTCTAATCCCTCTTTTATCCACGGTGCTCCATCTCCTGCTATGTATATCTTCTCTATCTTCTCTTCTTTGTAGTTTTCTTCTATGTAATTTGCTACATCTATCCATATGTCTTCTGCTTTCTCTCCTACGTATGCCTTGTAATGCACATTTCTCAGTACATCTCTACCATTTCTCTCTTCTTTACCTTCATGTATGTATATCAATCGCGGTGTTTCATTGCTGCCATCTTGCAAAGGCACATGGTCTTCATCTGCTTCTATGTATAATACCCTTACTTCTTTCTTCTCTTTTATTTCTCTCTTTACTTCTACTTCTCCTATTTCCCTTATTGCGTTTTAATACTGTCTGTTTACTTAACTCCTCTGGACATGCTTTTTTACTGCTTCTTTCATATGATTCTTCTATTGCGTTCTCTACTAACTTTATTTTTACACCTTTTTCTATCCTATCGTGCCGCCCTATCTCTAATGCATCATCCACCAAATATGTATATCTTCCATCCTCTCTGGATTTGTAATATGTCCTCTCATATTCTATATCCCCAAGGATTGTGGTTAATCTCTTTTTATCTTTCCTCTCTACTACCCATTTTTCTTTCCTTCTCTTGTCTTCTTTTATTATCTTATCTAACTCTTCAATAATTGCTTCTATTGCCTCTCTACCTAGTTTGTCCGTTAGTTCCTTTATCCTTGCTGCAAGCTCTGTAATATTCATTCCTTTGTTTAATAAATCACTAAAAATGTCTACCACTTCTCTAGTGAAATTTAGAGCATTTTGTAGTATAATATCCTCAAAGATATTTTTTTTCACAAGAGACACCCCTTTCTGTGTTGTTTTGTTTTCCATAATCTATTTTATCACAGGGGTTGTCTCTTGTTTTTTTTACTCAAAAAATCCTACGATAATTTTACACTATGTTGTATCTTTTTTTGTCAAACTTTTCTGATTATTTTTCTTCAAGTCTCTTTTTTCGTTCCAGATATTCTTCCTCGCTTATTTCTCCTCTTGCATATCTTTCTTTTAAAATTTCTATCGCATCCTTCTCTTTGTTTCTATTTTTTGTGCCTCGAAATAATAATACAATAAGATATATTGCAGCAACTATTAAACCTATCTCTATTGCCATCCAGACAATATTCCAAATAAATCCACCTATTCCATATCCCCAGCCCCAACCATACATCATTCTCATCATAATGTTATTCCTCCTTTCTTCCTTTCAAAAATAATTATACACTGCTATTATGAAAAACTTATGAATCAGTTTTTATAGTGGAATTCTAACAGTAAACTTACTTCCTTTATTTATCTCGCTTTCCACGTTTATTTTGCCTCCATGAGCTAATACTATGGCTTTTACAATTGAAAGACCTATTCCACTTCCACCTGTTTTACGATTTCTTGACTTTTCTCCTCTGTAAAACCTTTCAAAGATAAAAGGAATATCATCTTTGGATATACCCATTCCATTATCTTCTATTACGAATACCGCATAATCGCCTTCTTTATAAAAGTCTATTTTTATTTTGCCACCTACAGGAGTGTATTTATTTGAATTTGATATTAGGTTAACAAAGACTTGTGCTATCCTGTCCTTATCGCCAAGCAACATAATGTTATCTTCTATGTTCTTTACAACTTCTTGTTCTTTTTCAACAAAAGATGCTTCAAAATTTGTTAAAATGTTCTTTACTAATTCGCTTACGTTAAATTTGATTTTCTTAAGCTTTAACATGTCAGATTCAAATTTATTCAATGTTTCAAGGTCTTTTACAATATTTATAAGTCTTAAGACTTCTTCATTTAAACTCTTTAGTCTTTCATACGTAGGCTGCCAAACCCCATCAAGCATTGCTTCAATATGACTCTGCAATGTTGTCAATGGTGTTCTAAGCTCATGTGCAATGTCAGAGGTCATTTGTTTTCTTAGTATTTCTTGATTTTTTAAAGATTCTCCAAGATGGTTTATTGCAGCTGTGAGCTTAAATAGCTCTTCTTCTTTAGGTATATCATATACCTTTGCAGTAAAATCACCTTTTTCAAGCTTTTTAGCAACTTCCGTAATATTAACTAACGGTCTTGTAATATAATTTGACACATAAATACTTATAATCAATGCTATAAAAATAGCTATCACCGTTGCTATAACATTATATCTACTAATGTCATATAAAAACTTAAAATCCAAGTCGCTCATCATCATCGGCCCATAATAAATTATATCCACATACCCTACTGTTTTTTCATCCACAATGATGGGAAGAGTTTTTTCAGAAATATTTTTCTTATTCCATTTTCCCATCATATTCATCATGTGTGCCATCGAAGAAAAATCCCATATAATTTTGCCATCTTTATCTCTAAGCCTTAACCCATATCCCTCCATCATAGCAGCATGAGCAATTTCACGCCCTGTTGTACTTTTCCAGCCCCCCTCAGATTTATACACTGCAGCAAGAGTATTTGCTATATTGCTAAATTCCTTATCTGTTGACTTTGTAACATAATTTCCAAAGCTATTTATTATTAAGATGTTTGTTGTAATACTTACAATAACAATCGATATAAGAGCTATTGAAATAAATACAATAGCGGTCCTTGTTTTTAAATTATTTTTAAACATCTCCATCACCAAATTTATATCCAACGCCATATACTGTTTTAATGTACATTGGATTTTTTGTATCGTCTTCAATTTTTTGTCTTAAATTTTTAATATGCGCATCAATCGTCCTGTCATAACCTTCATAGTCAAATCCCATAACTTTTTCAATTAATTCTTCTCGTGTAAAGACCCTATTTGGATTGCGAATTAAAAACTTTAAAATTTTAAATTCGTTTGGAGTGAGATTTACAACCACTCCTTTTTTCTTCACAGTGTGTGCTTTAAAATCGACCACAAGGTCATCATTATTAAAAGATATTACTTCAGCAAGAGGTACATCATCTGTTGTTCTTCTTAATATTGCTTTTACTCTCATAACCAATTCACGTGGGCTGAATGGTTTTGTAAGATAGTCATCAGCACCTATAGAAAATCCATTAATTTTATCACTTTCTTGAACTTTTGCTGTAAGCATCAATATCGGAACATTGGAAAACTGCCGTATCCTCTTGCACAGTTCCTCTCCTGAAATACCTGGCAACATGAGGTCCAATATAACAAGATTTGGTTTTTCTTTTTTGAATGTATCTAAAACGTTATTGCCATTAGTTTCAGTAATAACACTAAATCCCTCACGCTCAAGATATGACTTTACAACTTCCAGTATTTTTATTTCGTCATCAACAACAAGTATTTTTTTATCCATCTTTTATCACTCCTTTGTATTTTATTGTAAAATTATAAAAAACTCATGAATAAAGAATGTGATAAACCTATTTATTTCTTATTATACATCTTATTATACATCACATCACGGTTATAATAATAATCTATACACCTATTTTTAGACCTAACAGTAGTTTATATATTTTCTCTTCATATTTTCTTCAAAAGTAAGTTTTAAAATAAAGTTGAAAAGAGGTTAACAATTTTTTTGATAAATAATTTCAATGAAAGGAGTTGAAAAGATGTTGTGTCTTATATTAATCTTGGCAATTGGCTTTTATTTGTACAAAACAGGTGACCTGCAAAGAATAATTAATAATTTAAATGCAGACAAAGATTGCCAAGCGAATGAACCAAAGAAAATACTTGATATACGTTTAGCCAAGGGAGAAATTACAGTAGAAGAATATAACAAATTAAAAAGTATTTTGTAAAATATAAATATTTGGAGAGGAGGACAAATTATGTTTGGAGGATATATGATGGGTGGTTTAGGTCGTTGGTTTGGAGGATACTATCCTTGTGGTTATGGAACTTGGTTCGGTGGTGGACTTACCAATATATTGTTCTTGATTTTAATAGGTGTAGTAATTTACTGGCTAGTAAAACAGATTAGAAATGTTAACTTTTTTAAAAAGCACGATACAGATCCTAATAATGAAGCATTAGAAATTGCTAAGTTAAGGTACGCTCGCGGTGAAATTACTTCAGACGAATATACAGAAATAGTAAAAATGTTAAAAAAATAAACTAAATGATGTGACATTATTCTTGTTTGTATTGCTCCTATTGACATTTTATGATAAATTTTTTACAATATATTGAGTAAAGGGGAGTAGTTCGCATAGTTTATATGCGGTAAAGTCAACATATCGGGAAACCCTGGCTTTACCTGAAAGAACGAGACCTTTACATAATATGTTTTACATATTATGTAAAGGTCCAATTTATTTAAAGGGCAAATATAATAGTCGGGGAGGCAATAAAATGGAAGCACTTATCACATCATTTGTCCTTATCTTTACTTCTGAGATGGGAGATAAGTCACAGCTCATGTCAATGGCTTTTGCTACTCTTTTTAAAGTAAGGACTGTTCTTATAAGCATATTTATCGCTGCCTTAATAAACAATGGCATTGCTGTGATATTTGGTTCATATATCACCGAATATATTCCCATTTTTTATATAAAACTTTTAGCCGCTTTATTATTTCTGTTTTTTGGCATTACAACTCTGTTAGAAGAAGAAGCAAAACAAGAAAAAATAAAAAATTCAAAATACGGTCCTTTTGCAACTATTATAAGTACATATGTATTCTCAGAATTGGGAGACAAAACACAATTAGCTGCTATAGCTTTGACTGCATCATATAACAGTCCTCTATATATATTAATAGGCACCACTCTGGGAATATTTTTAGCAGATGTATTAGGAATAATTGTAGGCATTTATTTTAATAAAAGAATCCCTTCAAAATATTTAAAATATCTATCTTCTTTCATATTCCTCGCCTTTGGTCTTTCTACTTTGTATAAATTATTTTTCTAAATCAAAAACGGGTACTTATATTGTACCCGTTTTTGACCCTCTCATCGGAAATTTCACCTGCCGTAACAAAAAACCATATTACCTATTCTTGCCGCTATAGGAAGTGACCACAGCCACGCATTTGTAGCACTCTGGTCAAAATAATACAAGGCTCCATTTGTTGGGTCAACACCACTTAACGCTTCTCTTGCCGCACTTATAGCATCAGCTGAGGCAGGTCTATTTATCCAGCCATTTAGTACAGGAGTAAATTGATAATTACCGTAATCATCAACGTGGTATATTACGTCTTTTATAGTATTAGGGAAAATGCTACTTTTAACTCTGTTTATTACTACTGCTGCAACAGCTACTTTTGCCTTATAAGGTTCACCGTCTGCTTCTGCTGTAACAAGGCGCGCAAGGAGGTCAAATTCCTCTTTTGTGTATGGTATTACACCCCTTTCAATAGAACCTCTACTGACATCCTGATATGTCCTAGAAGAAGTAGCACTGGGTATAATAAAGACTTGTCCAGGATATATTATGTCGCTTTTATATCCATTCGCAGATTTGAGCATATCAACAGTAATGCCGTATTTTTTAGCAATTAAATACAAGCTGTCACCTTTTTGAACAACATATGTGTTATCGCTACCTGGCACTTGCAAAACTTGTCCTGGGTATATTATTGTACTTTGAAGACCATTTAAAGCCATCAGCTTAGTATATGTAGTTCCGTATCTTTGACTTATGCCCCATAGAGTGTCACCAGGTTTAACTGTATAAGTTGCGGCAAATACTGATTGAAAAATAAACAATCCGGCTATAATTGATGCGATGAGAGGTTTGACCTTGATGTAAAGATTAAACATGCTGTTTCCCCCTTTCGCCTCCGAGGTTAGTTGACGGGTTCGGGTGAGGGCCACCCTACCACAAAGTGGATTCACCCCAATTTAATTCCCCCGTACCCCTTATCGGGGATTCGGCATATTTTTAACTAAATTATAGCCGGATATTTAATTTGTGTCTATATTAAACTGGTGGAAAGACAGGTACTTACTGGCATTCACTATATCCACAGAAAGGACAAAAAACACAACCTCCTTCATGAACCAATTTAGCGCCGCAATCCGGACATGTAAACATATTTACATTATT
Source organism: Thermoanaerobacter mathranii subsp. mathranii str. A3 (assembly GCF_000092965.1). GTDB lineage: Bacteria > Bacillota > Thermoanaerobacteria > Thermoanaerobacterales > Thermoanaerobacteraceae > Thermoanaerobacter > Thermoanaerobacter thermocopriae. The sequence continues at coordinate 1,057,958 of NC_014209.1, read as the reverse complement.
TTGATCAGCTTTATTTTCTTTCAACTGTGTTTTATTTTCTGCTACTCCGTTTTTCATTTCAATCACTCCTATATATTGTTGTACTAGTATAATAACATACAATATATAGGAATTCAAGATCAAATTTTGATAAAAAATAACATTATCCTATTTTTATAATATATCGAAGGTTTTATAAAAATCCGGATACGAAATATTTACACATTCAGCATTTTTTATCTTAGTTTCTCCTTCTGCCATAAGTCCAGCAACCCACAAAGACATAGCAATCCTGTGGTCGTTGTAACTTTCCACTGTATTTCCTCTCAAAAATCCTGTACCTTCTATAATCATCCCATCATCCCTTTCAAAAATTTTTGCCCCCAATTTCTTGAGTTCTGAAGTGATTGTATTTATTCTATTGCTTTCTTTTACTTTTAACTCCTCGGCATCTTTTATCACTGTCTTCCCTTCTGCGAAGACTGCTGCAACTGCTATTACTGGAATCTCATCAATAAGCCTTGGAATAAGACTTCCTCCAATCTCAATTCCTTTTAGCCTTGAAGTCTTAACTGTTATATCCGCTACTTTTTCATTGTTTATAGTTCTTTCATTTGTCAAGACAATGTCTCCCCCCATTTTTTCTATCACATCGATAATACCAGTTCTTGTAGGATTCACATTTACATTCTTTATAGTAACCTCCGAATTTGGAACGAGAGTTGCAGCAACAATAAAATATGCTGCTGACGATATATCCCCCGGTACAACAATTTTCTGCCCTTGTAATTTGTAACCAGGATAACAGGTTATTTTTGTACCATTTACATCCACTTTAGCACCAAAAGAACTAAACATGAGTTCCGTGTGATTTCTTGAAGGGTAGGGCTCTTCAATAATCGTTTTATCATCAGCGTAAAGGCTTGCCAACATTATACTGGATTTAACCTGCGCACTGGCAATTGGCATTTTGTAATATATGCCTTTAAGTTTGTTCCCAAAAACCGTAAGAGGCGCAAAATTTCCTTCCCTTGCTTCTATTTTCGCTCCCATCATACTAAGAGGAGTTATCACCCTTCCCATTGGGCGTCTCTTTATAGATTCATCACCTGTAACGGTAGCCTCAAATTTTTGACCAGAAAGAATACCCATCAAAAGCCTAATGGTAGTACCCGAATTTCCTACATCAAGAATTTTTTCGCTTTTATTTAAATAAAGCCCCTTTCCATAAACTTTAACGTTTGTTCCTTTTAATTCAACATCAACTCCTAAATTCCTCATACAATTAATAGTAGATATACAATCCTCTCCCAAAAGAAAATTTCCAATTTCTGTAATTCCCTCTGCAATTGACCCAATCATTACAGCTCTGTGAGATATTGACTTGTCCCCTGGGACAGAGATAACACCTTTTAAAAATTTTTTCTTTTTAACTTCAATATCCATAACAACACCTCAAGTTATAGTGTTTCGATATTTTCTTGCATCTTCAAGAAACTTTTGTATACTGTCAATATCATCATTTTCTAAATAACAAATAAAGTCACTTAGGACTTCCTTGTAATTTTTTAGTAAGTCCAAAATAATTTCTTTGTTTGTGCAAATTATGTCTTTCCATATTTCAGTCTGAGACAAGGCAATTCGCGTAGTATCTTTAAACCCACCAGCTGCGTATTTAAAAGCTTCACTGCATTTATGATAAGCAAAATTTGTAAGTATAGCAGAAATTATATGAGGTACATGGCTTATAACTCCTACAATGGCATCGTGTTTATTATAATCCATAATTACCGGTTTCGCACCTATTTTTATTATCACTTCATCTATAAATAATTCCAAAATATCTTCCTTTACAATATCAGAAGGTGTCAACAAATAATTTGAATTGACAAATAAATCTGCATCAGCGTTATCATAACCTGCTTTCTCTGTGCCAGCCATAGGATGACCCCCGATGAAAAAAATTTCATCGGGTAAAAATTTTTGCACCTCTTCCATTATGACTTTTTTTGTACTTCCAACGTCCGTTACAATGCAGCCTCTTTTTAAATAAGGAATTATATTTTTTACGCTTTCAACAACTTTTCCAACAGGTGTGCATATAAAAACTACATCAGTATCTACTTGAAAATCAAGGTGTGTCATACCATAAGAAATTACTCCCTCTTCCAACGCTTTGCGTAAATTGTCTCTGTTTATATCAACAGCAATAATATTTATATCTGTATATTTTTTTAGTGCTTTTGCCAATGACCCTCCTATAAGACCCAATCCTATAATAACCGCTTTTCTTATCATGAAAAATCCCGTCCTACCGCTTTAGCAATAACCTTTATATCCTCACACAAAGCCTCAAAATTTTCAGGAGTAAGAGATTGAGCCCCATCAGATAAAGCATTTTTGGGATCGGGATGTACCTCAATAATGAGACCATCAGCTCCTGCTGCTATAGCAGCTTTAGCCATAGGAGCTACAAGGTCCCATTTACCAGTGCCATGACTAGGGTCAACAACTATAGGTAAGTGGCTTAATTTTTTTATGGCTGGAACTGCACTTAAATCTAAGGTATTTCGCGTATAAGTTTCAAAAGTCCTTATTCCTCTTTCACAAAGGATAACGTCCTTATTGCCTTCATTTAGAATATACTCAGCAGCACTTAGCCATTCTCCTAATGTTGCAGCAAGCCCTCTTTTCAATAACACAGGCTTATTTATTTTACCTACTGCTTTAAGTAATGAGAAATTCTGCATATTTCTCGCACCTATCTGAAGAACATCAGCATATTGCGCCACCAGTTCAACTGAATGAACATCCATGACTTCTGTCACAATCTTGAGTCCGGTAAGCTGCTTTGCTTCCTGAAGCATTTTTAAGCCTTCTTCTTCAAGCCCTTGGAAGGAATAAGGAGATGTTCTCGGTTTAAATGCCCCTCCTCTTAAAAATTGAGCTCCTGCTTTTTTAACCGCCATAGCACTTTCAAAGAGTTGTTCTCTGCTTTCTACTGCACAAGGTCCTGCCATTATAACTATGTTGCTTCCACCTATTTTTACCCCTTCTACTTCCACAATGGTGGGCTCTGGTTTAAAAATTCTGCTGGCCAGTTTGTAAGGTTCTACAATAGGAATAACTTTTTCAACACCTTCCATCATTTCAATAGCCTTACCTTCCAATTTTTTCTTATCTCCAATGACACCTATGACTATCTTTTCCTCACCTTTTGAAATGTGGTAACCTAAACCGAGAGATGTTAAAAGATTTGTAATATCAGAGATTTGCTTATCAGTAGCATTAATATTCATAACAATTACCATTTCCAATTCCTCCATTCTACCGTTCTACTTAAATTTAGGATATGAACCTAACACTTTTAAAAAATCCGTTCTACTTTTTAACTCTTCTAAGGCACTCTTTACTATTTCATCTTCTCTATGCCCCTCAATGTCCACCCAAAAAACATATTCCCCAAGTTTTTTCCTTGAAGGTCGTGACTCTATTTTCGTCATATTGATTTCTTTGTTGGCCAAAACCCCTAAAGCGTTATATAAACTGCCTGGAACATTTGGAACAGAAAAAACTATTGACGTCTTGTCTTTCCCTGTGATAACCCCGTCCCTTTGAGAAAGGACCAAAAACCTTGTATAATTTTCTTTTACATCTTGTATGTCCCTATCAATTATTCTCATGCCGTAAATAACGGCTGCTCTTTCAGGGCCTATCGCCACTACCCCAGGTTTAGATTTGACACCTAAGACTGCTTGAGCAGTACTGTCTGTAGCTTTTACTTCCGCATTGGGAAATTTTTTAAATATATATTCCCTACACTGAGCAATTGCCTGCTGATGAGAAAGTATGCAATGTACATCTTTAAATTCAACTGGAACATCCGAAATCAAGCAATGAGAAATAGGTATTATCACTTCTCCTTTTATCATTATCCCATTTGCGTCGTTTATCAGCATATCTACAGCAACATTTACAGAACCTTCAATAGAGTTTTCAATAGGAATTACTGCCTCTTCGCACAAGCCATCGCTTATGCAATTTATGACCTCCGGAATGGTGTTAAACTCTACAACTTCACAATTTTTAACACTTTGTGTGTATTTTATGACAGCTTCTTCAGAAAATGTTCCTTTAGGACCCAAATAGCCAATTTTCATCCAACACCCCCTCAACTTATAATATTGGTGATATTTTAATACTTTGCATAAGTAAAGTCAAGTAAATTTTTCACAAATTCTAAAAAAGATGAAGAAAAAAGCGGTTACCCGCTTATTTTAAAACCTTTAAGATTTCTTCCTTTTTAACACTTATGACCTCAACTTTTCCAAAACCTGAGGGAAGAACAAAATTTATTTTGCTTTCTCTACTCTTTTTATCAAGTTTTATAGCCTCTACGATGTTTTCTTTGGGCAAATCCTCATAGTCTGTAGGTAACCCTGTCTTTTGTATTAAAGAAAAAATTCTTTCAAAATATTTTTCATTAATATACCCTAAATCTAATGCAAGTTTACAAGCGTACACCATACCTATAGCGACTGCTTCTCCATGAATGTATTTTTGATAACCTGTTAAAGCTTCAATGGCATGTCCTACAGTGTGGCCAAAATTTAATATTGAACGCAGGTTTTCTTCTTTTTCATCAAGAGAAACAATTTTCCCTTTAATTTCACAGGATTTTTTTATTATATGTGTTAATTTGTCTTCTTTCAAATTTAAAATTTCATGAAGATTATTTTCGATGTATTCAAATAAATCGAAATCCCATATAATTCCATATTTAATTATTTCGGCTAGTCCCCCAAGTATTTCTCTTTTATTTATAGTTTTTAAAACAGAAATGTCTATATATACCATTTTAGGCTGATAAAATGCACCAACTATGTTTTTACCTTTTTTTAGATTAACTCCTACTTTTCCACCAACACTACTATCAACCTGAGCCAACAAGGTTGTAGGAATTTGCACAAAGTCTATTCCCCTCATGTAAGTTGCTGCAACAAATCCCGCTATATCTCCTACAACGCCTCCTCCGAGAGCTATAACTGAACTGTCTCTTAAAAGTCCATTGTCATAAGCTTTTTCAAGAAGCCTCTGTGCCATTTCCATTGTTTTACTGGGTTCTCCTGGAGGAATGACTTCATATGAAACGTTAAAACCGCTTTTTGTAAGACTTTCATTGAGTTTTTCAAAATACAAAGGATAAACAATAGAATCAGTTATTATAAATGTTTTACTGCTTCTTACATGTTTCTTTACTATTTCTCCTAATTTATCAAAAGAATCATAGGCAAAATAAATGGGATAGGACTTTTCTTTCAAATCAACTGTTATAAAATCCAAAGTTCACACCTCACACTTTTTTATTTTAATATTATACATCATTAAAGAGAAAATTCCTATATAAAAATCATAAAAAACTTCAGGCTCCGTTTTAAAAATTTTGTAAGTAAATATTATGGCTTTTTGCACTGCTTGGTCAAGTTGCGCGCTTTGTGCAAAACGTCACCTATATTGACTTCCAACTATTGGAAGTTTACACCCAAAAATTTTAGGGCATTGAAAACTTGCCCTATCGATTCCCTACATTAATTTTTCAAATTCATCAAGCAATTTTTCAAAAACGTCCAATGCTTCGTTTACTGGTTTTGGAGTAGTCAAATCTACTCCTGCCCTCTTTAAAAGATTTAAAGGATAATCAGAACTTCCGCTCTTTAAAAACTCCTTGTATCTTTCTACGGCTTTTTTGCCTTCATTTAGTATCATTTGGGAGATAGCTATTGCAGCAGAAAATCCTGTCGCGTATTTGTACACATAAAAATTTCTATAGAAATGAGGAATCCTTGCCCATTCGTAGCTTATACCTTCATCTACTACAATATCATCGCCGTAATAGAGCTTGTTTAATTCATAATATTTTTTGTTTAACACTTCCGCTGTAAGAGATTCTCCTCTTTCTGCCATTTCGTGTATGAGTTTTTCAAACTCAGCAAACATCACTTGTCTATAAACTGTCCCCCTAAATTCCTCAAAGAAGTGGTTCAAAAGATAAAGTTTTTCTTTTTCATCTTTAGAATTTTTCAAAAGATAATCCATAAGTATAGCTTCATTGCAAGTAGAAGCTACTTCTGCCACAAAAATCTTATAACCTGCATACACATATGGTTGTGTTGCATTTGAATAATAAGTATGCAAGGAATGTCCCATTTCATGGGCAATTGTAAATACATCACTTAATTTACCATGATAGTTTAAAAGTACATAAGGATGGGTGCCATAAGTCCCCCAGGAATAAGCTCCAGAAGTTTTACCTCGGTTTTCATAAACATCTACCCAACGGGAATTAAACCCTTGTTTGAGTAAATTTATGTACTCATCTCCCAGCGGCTTAAGACCTTCAAGTACCAGCTCTATTGCTTCCTCATATGTAAACTTCTTATCATATTCCTGTATCAAAGGTACATACAAGTCATACATGTGAAGCTCGTCTAAGCCTAAAAGCTTCTTTTTAAGCCTCACATATCTGTGTAATACATCAAGCCTACTATGTACTGTCTCTATAAGATTGTTATAAACTTCTACACCCACATTATCTTCAAAAAGCGAGGCTTCCAATGAAGAATTATATTTCCGTGTCTTCGCGTAGAAAATATCTTTCTTTACATTTCCTGCCATTGTAGAAGCAAAAGTATTTATAAATTTTTTGTATGTGTCATACATGGCGTTAAATGCAGCTTTTCTAACGTTTCTATCTTTACTCTGCATAAAGCCTATAAAATTGCCATGAGTTAATTCTACTTCTTTGCCTTCTTCATCTTTAATAGTGGGGAATCTCATGTCAGCATTATTCAACATGGTGTATATATTTGAAACAGACTCTGCCAATGTTTTTGCTTCTGCTAATATTTTTTCTTCTTCTGGTGAAAGTACATGAGGTTTAAACCTAATTAAATCTTCAAGATATTGCTTATAAATCTTTAATTCTTCTAATTCCTCTATCATTTCCATTAATTTTTGTGTATCAATAGACAAAATCTCTGGAGCTATAAAAGAAGTAGCACTCATAACTTCAATGTTTAGCCTCATAGCCTTGTCAGTTAAAGCTTGATACTTGGGATTAGTATTGTCTTCATCTCTTCTCATACGGGCATAGGCAAAAATTTTACTAGCTGTCATTCCAATTTGGTCATTAAGTTTTAATACCTCTAATAAATCTCTTGAAGTATTAATTTTGCCTTTAAATTTCAGAACTTCTTCTAATAGCTCTTTTGTCTTGCTATAGTCTTCTTCCCACAAGTTCTCATTTTCATATATATCCTCAAGTCGCCATTTATACTTATCTTCAATTTCGCTTCTATCTTTTAATATCTCCACTTTAATTCCCCCGTTTCTCTTTTTCAAATACCTCTTTTTTAAGCCTTATCCCTGTAGGGGTCTTTGCAAGTCCCCCTTCCGCAGTTTCCCTTAAAGCATAGGGTATGGCTTTCCCTACTTTATACATAGCTTCTACCACTTCGTCAAAGGGTATGACACTGTCCATTCCTGCTATTGCAAAATCAGCACACATAATGGCATTAACCGCCCCAAGAGCATTTCTCTTTTCGCAAGGAATTTCTACCAGTCCTGCAACAGGGTCACACACGAGCCCTAATAAATTCATTAGAGCAAAAGAAGCCGCTGTCAAACACTGCTCCGGTGTTCCCCCCATAAGTTCTACTAAAGCCGCTGCAGCCATTGCCGACGCAGAACCCACTTCCGCTTGACATCCCCCTTCAGCTCCAGATAAAGTAGCGTTTTCGGCTATTATAATGCCTATCCCTGATGCAGTAAACAAAGCTCTTGTCAAGTCTTCATCACTCTTTCCAAATTTTCTGCCTACAGTTATAAGAGCTGCCGGAATAACTCCGCTAGACCCCGCTGTAGGAGCAGCGACAATCTTACCCATAGAAGCATTTACTTCTGTCACTGCAAGAGCAGAAGCAACAGCTTTTGCCATTGTTTCACAAGAAAGAGTATTGCCAATGATTACTCTTTCATACAGTTTTTTTGCATCTCCACCTGTTAAACCACTTACCGATTTTAAATCTTCATTTAAACCTTTATTAATAGATTCCTTCATTACAATCAGATTATTCTTCATCTTTTGAAAAATTGCATCCAACTCTTCTCCCGTTCTCTCTTGCTCTCCCAACATTACAACTTGAGATATAGGTAAATTAAATTTTTTTGTAAGTTCCAATAATTCATAACCATGATTATACTGATACATTTTGCCCCTCCATTACATAGGATTTATTATTATGGCATTTAAAATTCCATCGATGTTTTTTATGGTTTCTTTTGCAGCATCAGGTATTTTTTGGTCTGATTCTACAACCATAATAGCTTTCTCACCTTTTGAATGCCTGTATACTCTCATAAAAGCAATATTTATTTTGTAATCTGCAAAAATTTTAGTAACATTCGCTATTATCCCTGGTCTATCTATGTGATTTGTAATCAATGTTTGATATTCACCAGTAATTTCTACCTCTATGCCATTTATCTCTTTTAAAAGCACATTTCCTCCACCAATAGAACATCCTAAAATGTTAATTTTCTGTCCACTTTTGCCTGTTATTATCATTCTTACAGTATTGGGATGAGGTGATTCTTCATCACTTTCAGTGAATTTAAACTTTATCCCTTGCTGTCTTGCTATTTCAAAAGAATGAGGCAGCTTTTCATCATCTGGGGCAAAGCCCAAAATCCCGGCAACAAGAGCCTTATCTGTACCATGCCCCCTATATGTATGTGCAAAAGATTCATACAATACAAATTCCACTTGTGATATATCCTCGTCTACAATTTTTCGAGCAATTTTCGCAAGCCTTACAGCCCCTGCTGTATGAGAACTGCTGGGCCCAATCATCACAGGCCCTATAATATTAAATACACTGTATTCTCTCATACAAAATCTCCTTATTACTCAAAATATTTGTTAACCATATGATCACTTGGCTTTTTAAAAATCCCCTACACCAAAAAAGAAGTTAAACCATTTTGCTTTTTATTTTTAATTTTTTTATATTTAAGGATTTTAGCTTATTATGCTTGATTAATACCTCTTTAAAAGCTACGTCAATAGTCATGCCTTTTTGATACTTTAAATATACTTCTTTAAAAAATTCTTTACCAAATTTTTCGAATAAAAGTTCTATATATTCATCTGTATTCTCTTCATCATATGAGATTTTTCCAAAAACAAAATTTTTGCCTTCAGACAATTTTAATTTCATATTTTTACTCTTCCTTTATCAAAACAGCTCTTGCAGGGGATGCTTCAGCACCTCTAATTTTTAAAGGTGCAGTATACAAAAAATATTCTCCTTCTTCTACATCTTTAAGCCGCAGTCCCTCAAGAATAACTATACCTGCTCCTAAAAGAATCTTGTGAGTTTCATGTTCTGGCTGGCTTCTTTCAATTCCTAAGGCATCAATGCCTACACCGATTATACCTTTTTCTTTTAAAAACTTAGCACCGCTTTTATCTAAATAGACAAATTCAAAATCGAAATCCTCTCTAAAAGAATTTCTCGTTTTAAATATTATAAAGTCTCCATTTTGAATGTCTTTATTTGCAAGGTCTTCCGATGTTATTTTATCAGATATATTTGTAAAGTCAAATACTTTACATTTAGTTATAACCTTATGGAGGTCTATATTTTCTACTGTATCTCCTCCCCTAATCATATGGAGAGGAGCATCAATATGCGTTCCCGTATGCATGTCCATGCTAATACGGGACTCTGTCACATCATCCTTACCAACAGTAATAATACGTTTAGGCCTTTTTTCCTCTTTATTTTTATAAACAGTCATACTTTCTTGAATTTCCATTGAGATATCATATATTTTCATTTGATTTACCCCCCTTTTTTATACATTCCACCACATTCTATTATCCTTTAATAGCAGTTCACTTGCTTCTTTAGGTCCCCATGTCCCCGGTTGATAATTAGGAAAGTCAGGCGTTTTGTCTTTCCATGCTTCAGCAATAGCATCTACAAACTTCCAAGAATATTCTACCTCATCCCATCGCGTAAATAAAGTAGAATCTCCTCTCATGACATCGTAAAGAAGTCTTTCATAAGCTTCTGGAGAATTACTAGAAATCTGGCAATTTTGACAAAAATCCATATCTACAGGTTGTATGGTGATATCTCCTGCCCCAGGAACTTTTGCATTAAATTGAAGCTTTACACCTTCCTCAGGTTGAATTTTTATAACTAATAAATTTGGCAATAAATTTTTATATTCTTTAAAATACAAGATTCCTGGCAACGGTTTGAACTGTATTACAATTTGTGTAGACTTTTCCGGCATTCTTTTGCCTGTGCGAATGTAGAAAGGTACTCCTGCCCAGCGAAAATTTTCCACATGCACTTTCAAAGCTACAAATGTCTCTGTATTAGAAGTAGGGGAAACTTTGTCTTCTTGTCTATATCCTACATATTGCCCTCTCACAACATTTTTCTCAACAGCCTCGCGAGTAAATATCTCTAAAGACTTCAGAACTTTTACCTTCTCATCTCTTATAGACTCTGTATCGAGATTTACAGGCGGTTCCATTGCCGTTAAAGTTAGAAGTTGCATCATGTGATTTTGTACCATATCTCGTAAGGCCCCAGCTTTTTCATAATATCCACCGCGATTTTCTATTCCGACTGTTTCACTTGAAGAAATCTGAACATTATCAATATACCTTCTGTTCCATACGGGCTCAAAAAATACATTAGCAAATCTAATTACCATTATATTTTGAAGCATTTCTTTTCCCAGATAATGATCTATCCTATAGGTATTTCTCTCTGTAAAAACATCAGTTATCATTTTATTTAATTTCCGCGCCGATTCCAAGTTTTCTCCAAAAGGTTTTTCTATAACCACTCTTTGCCAAGAGGTCTCATTATTTACCATGCCGTGCCTATAAAGTTTTTCAACAATTATACCAAAATATTCTGGAGCTACTGCAAGATAATATATCCTATTGCCTTTTGTATTATATTCTTCATCGAGGTCCTTTAAAAAAGAACTTAGCTCTATATATCCATTATCGTATACAAAATCAAACCTTTTATAAAATATCCTCTCACTTAAATTTTGCCAAACTTTCTCATCAATGTCAAATCTCGAATAATTTTTAATTGACTCTAATACTTCGTTTCTATATTGTTCTTCTGTTCTATCTCTCCTTCCTATGGATACAATAGCAAAATTTTCAGGAAGAATTTTTTGGTATTTCAAATTGTACAAAGCAGGCATAAGTTTTCTGTGAGTTAAATCCCCTGTCCCGCCAAATATAACCATTATATTAGATATATTATTTTTAACCATATAAACCACCTCGTGTTAATTCTTTTCCACCGCATGTCCTCCAAACTCATTTCTCAAAGCAGCTACAACCTTTCCTGCAAAGGTATCTTCTTGCTCTGAACGATATCTCATAAATAAAGACTGTGCAATTACAGGCACTGGCACTTTGAGGTTTAAAGCTTCTTCTACCGTCCAGAGTCCTTCTCCAGAAGAGTGCATTATTCCTTTTATCCCAGATAATTTAGGGTCTTTTTCAAAAGCTTTTTCCATAAGCTCCATAAGCCATCCGCGAATTACTGAGCCATGGCTCCAAACTCTAGCCACTTCTTTTAAATCAAAATCAAACTGACTCTTCTCTAAAACTTCAAAACCCTCTCCTATAGCCTGCATCATTCCGTATTCTATGCCGTTATGAACCATTTTTGCAAAATGTCCTGAACCGTTTTTTCCTGTATGTAAATAACCGTTTTCCGCACTTATATCCCTAATTAGAGGTTCAATATATTTAAAGACCTCATCTTCTGCTCCTATCATGGTACAAGCCCCATGCCTTGCTCCTTCAATTCCTCCGCTTGTTCCAACATCTACAAAATCAATTCCCTTTTCTTTAAGCATCTCATACCTTCTTAAAGTATCTTTATAGTAGGAATTGCCGCCGTCTATTATGATGTCATGTTCTTCAAGCAAGGGAACTAATTTTTCTATCATTTCGTCAACAGGGTCTCCTGCAGGTACCATAAGCCATATTATTCTTCTTCTTTCAAGGTTTTTTACTAAATCTTCAATTGTATAAGCTCCTTTTATTCCTGCCTTTTCAGCCTCCTTTATTTTCTCAGGTGACCTGTTATATACCACTACCTCATGCCCATGGTCTTTAATATTTAAAGCAAGATTAAATCCCATTCGTCCTAATCCAATTAAACCTACCTTCATATAAATCCTCCTTAATAATAATTATTGTTGTATAATATTTTTTAGTTGAGGGTGTTATATAATTATATCATACATTTTAAAATTTTAAATTACGAAAATCACATGCTTTCATTTAAAAAACAGGGAAAAACCCTGCTTAATACCTTTACACTATTATTTTTCCGTGTTTTTATTTACAATATAACAAAATTTAAAAGGGACCTATTTTAGTCCCTTTTACCTTATTCTTAAATACACTTTTAAATAATTTATCATATTTTTAGCATTTTCTTCATATGTGTCTATATAAATATTTTTTCCATCAATTGTATAGCTAAAATCCGTAAAACCTTGATTCATAAGGTACTCCTTTACAGAATTTTTCCCTAAATCCCCTTGCGCAATAAGAATTTTATCTCCTACATATTCTTCATTTACATATATACTAAATGTATCTGTTGGTACTTTTAAATTTGCATTTCCATTATCTGATGAAACAATTATACCGGGCGCTAGGGAATTTTGCCCGTATGGATAATTCAACATGAATATCACCTCTACTTTATTTTACTCAAAAGAATTTAACATATTCTTAACAAAAAGTGGATTGTTTTATAATCTACCATCATTTATAATAACTTGTGAATAAACGAAAAAGGGGGATGTTACGTGTCAAAAAATAAAAAAATTTTGTATTTTATATGCACTGGCAATTCCTGTAGAAGTCAAATGGCAGAAGGTTTTGGCAAATATTATGGAAAAGGTGATTTTGAAGTATATAGTGGTGGTGTAGAAGCTCACGGTTTAAACCCAAAAGCTGTACAAGTTATGAAGGAAATAGGAATTGACATAAGCAATCAAACTTCCGATTTATTGGATGAAAATATCCTTTTTAAAGCAGATTATGTGATAACTTTATGTGGTGATGCAAGAGATAAATGTCCTGCTTTGCCTCCTTCAATAAAAAGCCTCCATTGGGACTTAGAAGATCCTGCAAGAGCAACAGGCACAGAAGAAGAAGTTTTAAATAAATTTCGTGAAATAAGAGATATAATCAAAGAAAATGTAAAAAATTTGATAGAAGACATAAAAAAGCACTCGTACTAATCACGAGTGCTTTTAAATTATAAAATTCCAGCCTCTTCATGTTTTTTCACTATTTCCTCAGCTAATTTATCAAGAGCCTTAAAGTCTTCTTCTTTTGGGAATCCTTTTATGAAAATTGGTGAAATAACCTCTACTTTTAAATTGGTAATCATTTGAGAAAGCTGATCTTGTGCCCTGCTACCCCAATTATAAGAGCCTATAATTGAAACAAACTTTGTCTTTGGCTTTAAAGCATTGGCCAAATAAGTAGCATAAACCACCATTGGATGAGCACCGGTAAGTACTGTTGGAGTACCTATAACTATTGTAGCAGCATCCACTAATGCCATAGCCAATTCACCTATATCTGTAACAGACAAATCAAAAGGCTTTACAATGACGCCCTTTGCCACAAGAGCAGTCTGTAGGTATTCCACCATTTTTTTCACACTGCCGTGCATGGTAGCATAAGGTATTACGACTATATTTTTAGGTTCTGCATTAACCCATTCATCATAAGCATCTAAGATAAATTTAGGGTTATTGTACACAGGACCATGACTGGGAGCAATTATATCTATATCTAAATCTTTTATTTTCTCTAAGTCCTTTTCTATAAAGTTTCTAAAAGGCATCATTATTTCTGCATAGTACCTTTTTGCTGCCTCATACACTTTGCACTCATCTGTTGCATAAAGTTCAGAAGTTGCAAGGTGGGAACCTAAAAAGTCACACGTAAAAAGGATTTTATCTTCTACAAGGTAAGTAAACATTGTTTCTGGCCAATGTACCCACGGGGCATGTATGAATTTTAACGTCTTTCCTCCTAAATCTAAAGTTTCACCGTCTTCTACAGTAATAAATTTGTCTTCAGGTATTAAAAGTAAATCCATTAAAAAAGTTTTTGCTTTAGGAGTACATATCACCTTAGCCTCTTTATATTTCTCAAGGACTAAAGGAATACATCCCGAATGGTCTTGCTCTGCATGATGTGCTATTATATAATCAATTTTTTCTACATCCTTTAACTGTTCTATCAAAACATCTGAAGTCATTGGATCTACAGTATCCAAAAGGGCTATTTTATCCTCTCCTTCTACCAAATAAGCATTATAACTCGTACCATCTGGCAGGGGTATTAAAGAGTCGAATAATCTTCTCTCCCAATGTACTGCGCCAATTTTACTTACTCCTGGTTTTATAGCCATTGCTTTCATCGGTATTCCTCCTATTTGTTAATTTCTCAACTCTATTATAGCAAATAATTTTTTATAAAAAAAATAGTTTTTCTTGCAAGTTTTTATTATATGCATTGTTTTACCAAACTTTTATGTAAGAAAACAATAAAATTTGGCAAAAAATAATAAATGGTATTCCTATTGTAAATAATTTATGCCTCGTCTTATGTCTAAAAAAATACATGCCGAGCCATATGCCTATTGAACCACCAAATAGTGCTAAAAAGAAAAAGGTCTTTTCACTTATTCTCCAAAGTTTATGTAGCGCTTTATACTTATCAATACCCATTAAAACAAAAGAAAATACATTTAAAGTTAATAAAGCAATTATTTCAATCTTGTTCATTATAACACCTCATAACAATTATACCACTTTATAAAAGGTATAAAAACTCAAAATATAGCTATCATAAAACTATGAAAAATATTGAGAGGTGTTGAAATGGTTACCTTGACTGCATCCCACATAGCATATCTAATAATGATTTTAATTATATTGATTTTACTTTTAATGAGAAAAGATATAATTCTACCCATAATATTAGCAATATTTTTAATTGGATTTCTATCAACTGGAAATATCTTAAAAGCCGTTCAAATACTCTACACTGCAATTTTTGTGTCAGGAAAAAGGCTATGGCAAATTATAGTAATAATATCACTTATAATATCTATGTCAAAAGCTTTAGATGATATAGGCGCAGATATAATCATAACTAAACCATTTATAAAATATTTAAAAACTCCTACTTTTTCTTTTTGGATAATCGGCTTTTTAACGATGTTTTTATCATTTTTTATATGGCCTGCACCTGCAGTGGGCTTACTCGGCACAGTCCTCATCAATCCCGCTTTAAAATCGGGTATTAACAAAATAAGTCTTGCCTCTATTGTTTCAATTTTTGGCTTTGGGGTAGCATTGTCAAGTGACTTTTTCATACAAGGAGCTCCCTCTATAACAGCCAGGGCAGCAGGCATACCAATCCTCACATTAATATTGACAAGCTTACCTATCTGGGCTACAGCCTCAACTGTAAGCATTCTTATACTTTATTTTATTACATTGCAGCAGAGTAAAAAACAACAGCAAAACAATCATTTAGACATTAATAGCGTTGACAAACCTTTTCCTCCTTTTAGTAGTGTGGTGGTTTCAATAATCGCAGTAGGACTTTTTATTTTAGACATAATTTTGATGATGTTATTTAGAATTCACTCTAATGCGGCCACTGCCTTAATAGGTGGAACATCTATAATAGTTTTAATCGCATCTACTATAGTCCAAAAAAATTTTTTAGCCAAAACCCGTGAATACTTAAAAGAAGGTTTTATAACTGGAATGAGAACTTTTGCCCCAATTATAGTCATCAGCGCCTTTTTTCTTCTTGGAGAAACAAGCATGGCAAAGGAAGTTATAAGTCCTCATGCAAAAGGATATCTTGTAGATTTAGGAATGTATTTATCTCATCACATTCCATTAAATAAGTACACTGTTTCTTTATTAGAATTTTCATTAGGAGTTCTAACCGGTTTATCCGGCTCTGGATTCTCAGGCCTTCCTTTAATAGGTGCTATCGCTAAAACTTTTTCTTCAACTTTAAATTTAAACCCAGCAATTTTAGCCTCTATAGGACAGATAACCGCAATATGGACAGGAGGAGGTACAATAATACCTTGGAGTATCGCAGCTGTTTCGACAGTACTAGACGTAGAAGCTGAAAAAATCGCTAAAAGAAACATGTTACCTGTAATAATAGGCCTTATAGCATCATATTTCGTGACAATACTTTTATTATAATTACAAAGCCGAGGACTAAACCTCGGCCTTTAAGATATTCCTCTCATTATCAAATTCATCATACTGTCTTTTTCTTCATCGGTCATTTTTTCCCACGTCGCCTCAAAAATCACCCCCAATCCTGGTATTGCATTTTCCTCTTTGCTGTCAACAACCTCCTGTATAAACCCTTTGATTTCCTCTTTTGTTTTTCCTTTCAAGTTGTCAAGCACAGCTTTCTTTATGTCCATAACATACCTCCAATTGTAAGATTCACTAATATAATTCCCAAAACAAAAAATAATAAACAAAACAGTTTGTTGACAAAGTAAAAAATTTTTTAAATAGGATATTTTGCATCGTCACTCCGGTGTTCCAAAGCGACAAAACTAAACTCGACCCTCGGGTTCCGGCAGGGTTCCGGGCACATTCGACCTCCTTGTCTTAGTGCCCGCCTCCGCCATCCTTGGCTTCGGCCCTGCCTCCACCCTCGGTCTCATTAAGTTTTGTTATCGCTTTGTCACAAGTCGCACCGATTGCAAAATATCCTATTTCCGAAAGTTTGTCTATAGTCTGAAAGTTCCTGAGAAGGAACTTAACCCTATATGACATGGAATAAATATTTAAGAATCAACAAAATTACTATACCTGCTATTCCAAAAACTCCTGTAATGAATGAAGTAATTATATTGACAGGCAAGTAAACCCCAAATAGAACACCAAAAAAATTAAAAAATAAAAGCATCACAAAACCCACTAAGGCATTTAGTACAAATTTTAACATTAACCTTAGAGATTTACCTAAAATCCATAAAATAAAAATTATGATTAAAATAGCAATAATAAAAGAAAAAGTACCTTCTACCACTATACAATCACCTCTCATATTTTGATTAAATTATATCATATTGCGCAAGTTAAAAATAATTAAATTTGTATCTTTTTAATTGATTAGTCTTTATTAATCATATAAAATAATAGAGGTTACAAAATTTAAGACAAAGGGGTATGGTAATGGAACTATTAATTAAAGCTTTTATAATGGGAATAGTGGAAGGATTAACTGAATTTTTACCCATTTCTTCCACAGGACATCTCATCATCGTAGGCAACTTTATACATTTTACAGGCAACTTCGCCACAATGTTTGAAATCGTCATTCAATTGGGTGCTATCTTAGCAGTTGTATTCTACTACAGAAAAAAAATATTTGCTTCTCTTAAAAATTTGAAACCCGGAAGTTGGGGATTTAATTTGTGGTTCAAAATCTTTATAGCCTTTATACCAGCAGCTGTCATAGGACTACTTACTCACAAATACATTGAAGAGCATTTATTTTCGCCCTTCACTGTAGCAATTGCCCTTATCGTAGGTGCAATAATGATGATAGTTATAGAAGATGCTTTCGGAAAAAGGTATAAAATTGACAACATGGACAAAGTAGATACAAAAAAATCTTTGTTAATAGGTATAGCCCAAATTATGTCCCTGTTTCCAGGAATGTCACGGTCGGCGTCTACTATAATGGGAGGTATGCTCGCAGGATTGTCAGTTAAAGCTGCAGCGGAATTTTCCTTCTTTTTAGCAATACCTACAATGTTTGCTGCAACGATTTTTTCTCTTTTGAAGGGCTTTAGCGCCATGTCTTTATTGGAATGGGAAGCCCTGACAGTAGGCTTTATCATGTCATTCTTAACAGCTTTATTTGTCGTCGATAAATTCTTATCTTATCTTACCAGGCACTCTTTAAAACCTTTCGCTTATTATAGATTAGTTGTAGGTGTATTGATGATATTACTGGTGGCGCAAAAAATAGTAAAATAAATCGAGAGATAGGCCCGTATGTTGGTCTATCTCTCTTTAACTCAGTCCTTCATAGACTTTTGAATACACTTCATAATCTTTATCGCTAAAAAGTATAAATCTCACTTCCTTTATGTCGCTACCTTCAAGATAATCAGATACTACTCTTAAAGCTATTTTTGCCGCTCTTTCTATAGGAAAACCGTAAGCTCCTGTGCTTATAGAGGGAAAAGCTATAGTTTTTACATTGTATTCATCCGCCAATTTAAGGCTTTCTATGTAAGCACTTGCTAATAAATTATCCTCATTATGATTGCCGCCTTTCCAAATAGGTCCTACAGCGTGAATCACATATTTAGCCTTTAAATTACCTGCTCCAGTTATAACCGCATGACCTGTAGGACAACCCCCTTGTTTTTCTCTTATAACTCTGCACTCCTCAGCGATAGAAGGGCCACCCGCTCTATGAATAGCTCCGTCTACCCCACCACCTCCAGACAAAGAAGAATTCGCAGCATTCACAATAGCATCTACTTCTTGATCCACAATATTCCCCTTTATTAATTTTATTCTCTCTTTCATTTCATCACCCTAATTTTAATTTTTATTTACGCTTAAAATTATATCACAAAAAACTGATATTTTCACGACATTGTGTTTTCATATTTTCCGTAAATTTATTCCCTTTTTTCTAAAAGATTTATCAAAGTAACCAATTTACCTCTAAAAACAAATTCACAAAATTAATTTTGCATAATAAGTTTGTTCTTCTCCATGAAGAAAAATTATTATTAAATTTTCTTTTTTAAAATCTGCTGTCACATCGTGTTTAAAAAATTCATAAGTCACTCTCTTTGACAATTCAAGATTGGAAAGTCCAACAGCTTGTGGAAGATTTCTTTTCAACCAATTTTCATCTTTAAGATACTTTTTAAAAATTTCTTGACCTTTCTCATATTTTTCTTTTACACAATCAGGTAAATCTTTGGCAACATTAAAATACAAAAAATCAAATTTTATAATGTCTTTTATTAAATCCTCATTAACATCGAGTGTCTCAATAGAAAATTTATACAAAATATCGTATAAAGCTTTTAATGAATGATTTTTATATAATAGCTTGTTTTCTTTCCAATACTTATAAAATTCAAGATAAAAGTCAAACGGCCTTTTAAATTTATTCTCCAAATATTCAAGAGCTTTTTTAAATTTACCGGAATTATAGTATTTGTTCAAAAGAAATGCTATACCTTTTAAAATAACTAACTCTTGGTAACTAATATCCTTTGTATATAAGACCTCATATGGAGGTTTGCTATTATAAACTATATTAAACTCCTCTACTTTTCTCTTTAAAGGGGTACCTTTTAAAACTTTTAAAAATCCCAGCTGTATTTCATCAGGTTTTAAATTATACACGTCATCAAAAGCTTTACTAAAAGTTTTAAAGCTATCTTCAGGAAGTCCCGCTATCAAATCTACATGCAGTTTTATTCCCGCCTCTTTAAGCAGTTTTATTCCTCTCAAGGATTTTTCAACGGCAGTAGTACGAGATATCTTTTTTAAGCTATTCTTATTTGTAGTCTGAATTCCTACTTCAAACTGTATTCTTTTTTCCAACCCTTTTAATTCTTCTATAAACTCTTTATCTACAAGCTCAGGGTTAACTTCGCAGTGAAATACAATATCTCCACCTATTTTTTTCATAATGTTTAAAATTTCCTTTGCCCTTTTTCTGTTTGCATTAAAAGACCTATCAATAAGTTTTAATATTTTCACTCCCTTATCCACAAACCATTTTAAATCTTTTTCCACTTTTTCAATGCTTTCATATCTCAACTTGTTATCAATAGAAGAAAGACAATAAGCACATTTAAAAGGACAGCCTCTTGAAGTTTCATAATATGCAAGTTTATTGCTCAAGTCTTCCTCTCCCTCATAAGATATGGGAATTTCATCTAAATTGACATAATCTTTTTGCGGTTGAATTATTACTTGTCCATTAAATTTGTAACTAATTCCTGAAACATTTTTTATATTTCTTTTCCCTTCTAACGCCTCCAGTAATTCTTTAAAAGCAATTTCCCCTTCCCCCAAAACTATGTAATCTACAAAGCCTTTTGACAAAAGATAATCTACATCATAAGAAGCTTCAGGCCCTCCTAAAACTAATATTGTCTTCGGAAGAATTTTTTTTATATTTTCAGCCAAATTTAATGCTATTTCTATATTCCATATGTAACAAGATATACCTACTACGTCTGGTTTCTTTTCAACAACACTTTCTAGCATAAAATCTGTACTATCATTTATAGTAGTTTCAAAAATCTCTATATCATAAGGATGACAAAACTTTCTTATATTTCTTATAGCAAGATTTGTGTGATAATATTTTGCATTGATTCCTACAAGAAGTGTTCTCATATATATCCCTCGCATTTTACTACATTTTACAAATATATAATATAAACATTTGCACAAAAAAGCAAATAATTTTCGTATTGTAATATAATATTGTTAAGTAAAATTTTGTGAAAGGATTGAAGACTATGGCTTTTATAAAATTCAACAAATTTTGGCTAATACTTATATTGATAACCACAATTTTCTCTACTCTATACCTTTATTATACATTATTTCCAGGAAATATATCTGATCAAGTCTACAAATATTTTACTCCTGCAGAAATAGCAAAAGCGCAAAAATATCATAGAATAAATCGATTAATTTACATAACTTCCTTTTTGACAAAAACAATTTTTTTGATATGGTTTGTATTTGGGAATAATGCTATTAAGCTTTCATACTATACCGAAAAATTAGCTTCAGGTAAATACTATGTGAATGTCTTTTTATATTTCATTGCCTTATGGGTAATTTTAAGGTTAATATCTCTACCCTTTAGCCTTTTAAGCCATTCTGTTCAAGTAGAATGGGGATTTTCTGTTCAGACAATAGCTTCTTGGTGGAACGACTATTTAAAAAGCGCGGCTTTAGATTTTACCTTTTCCTCAATAGGGGCATTGCTCTTATTTGCAGCTCTAAACAAGTGGCCTAATAACTGGTGGTTAAGTGCCGCCATTTTTCTAACAATAGTTATGTTTGTGCAAATTTACGTCTATCCTACTTTTATAGCACCTTTATTTAATAAATTTACCCCAATCAAAGACCAAAAAATAATAAACATGGTAAAGGAAATATCAAAAAATGCAGGAATAAAAATTGATAAGATTCAAGAAATGGATGCAAGTAAAAGGACTACTCTTGCCAACGCCTACTTTTATGGATTTGGGAAGACAAGTAGGATTGTATTGTATGATACACTACTAAAAAATTATCCAGAAGAGGACATAAAGGCAGTTATAGCCCATGAAGCAGGACACTGGAAAGAAAACCACGTATTAAAAAGTATGTTAATAAGCATAGTGGGACTTGTAATAAGTCTATATTTTCTTAATATTTTAATTCACTCAAGCTTATTTCTCCCTCATGGTAAAAGAATGACTCCTGCAGTTTTAGCAATGATATATTTGTTTGTACTGCTTATAAATTTTGATACTAACCCAATACAAAATTACATATCAAGGCAGATGGAAAAACAAGCAGATTTATTATCTGTAGAATACCTTCATAATAAAGAACCTGTAATAAAACTTCAAATTGACCTTGCTAGAAAAAGCTTATCGGATGTAGCTCCGCCACCTTTTATAGAATGGTTTTTTTATTCTCATCCTTCTACAATGCATAGGATTAAATTGGTAGAAAAGGTAAATGTAAAATAAGGCACTGAAGTGTGCCTTATTTTTATGAAGCTTTTTCTTTTTCAACCATTTCAATTGCACCGTGAGGACAATATCTCGTACAAACACCACACCCTGTGCATTTTTCTTCATCAATACTTATGTTTATCCTAAATGCCCCTCCAAACGTAACTTTAAAAGCCTTAAATTTACAACTCATTGCTGCTGGACAAAAAGGTGACCTGTCGCATATATTTTCATTGATTCTTGCTACTCTCATGATTCTACCTCCATTATAAATACTCCCCCTCTGTTTAGGGGTATCATGTATACATTATACACAAAATTTTATATTTGTCAACATATTAAAGGCATAAAAAAAGGCCATCCTAAAGACAGCCTCTTTAATTTAAGCCCTTTATAAAATTTATTAACACCTCAGAGAACTTTTTTGCATCATCAAAATAACAGGTATGTCCCAAATTTTCAAACACAAACAATGTACTGTTTTTAATATTATTTTTTAATATCTCTGCAAATTCATAGGGTGCAATTTCATCCTTCTTCCCCCATACAATCAATGTTTTCACATATATTTCATTTAATTTTTCTTTGTATTTATCTACATTTATACTGTCCACAATTGTCAAACTTTTAAGCAAATTGCCATATTTGAGAGTAAATTTTATAGATATTTCCCCGCTAAAAGAGGGAGCTACAAGATGAAAAGAAGATATATTTAAGTTTTTTACAAATTCTAATAAAACCTCTTCCTTTTCCAAATCACACTCTTCAGAAGAACCATATCCGGGAAGCTCGAGGCATATCACCTTAAACCCTTCATTAGATAAATTTTCAGCTATTCCTGAATTTATCCAATCATAGGCGTTGTACCTTTTTCCGTGTAATAAAATTACCGTCTCCTTACTGTCATCTTTACCCATTTCTAAATAATAGATTTTTCTTCCTTTTATAACTACATACTCACTTTTTATAACCATTTGAATCACCTCTATATAATTAGTGAAAGCTCCGCTCCATCCCTTATCGCTTCTACTGCAGAAGCAACAGTTTTGCAGTCGCCAATGAAATAATATCTGTCCTCATTTTTCAGTTCCTCAAATTCAGTATCAGGTAAATTTCCAACTGCTAAAACTATATCCTCCACTTTGACCACTTTATATGTGTCATTAGAGGTATACATAAGTTTTCCGCCAGATATCTCTTTTATTAAAGCATTTGTGATTATATTCACTTTCAGGTCTTTTAATCTATTTAAAAGCAGTTTTTTAACCATTGGGTATATCCCTTCGCCAACTTCTTCTTTTATCTCTAAAACCGTCACATTTTTCCCTTTTTCAGCAAGGTATTCGGCTGTCTCAAGGCCAGTAAGTCCTCCACCAATTATTGCAATATCTTTTCCTTTTGGAATATTTCCTTCTAATACTTCAATAGCTGTGTAAGGCTTTATATCTGTATCTAAATCGATTTTGGCTGGCTTTGAGCCTGTAGCAATAACAATTTTATCATAAGGCATTTCTTTTATTTCACTTAAACTAATTTTTTTATTTAAATGTACCATGACATTGTATTTTTTTAAATCATTTTCCAGATATTCAATAACTTTTCCTATCTCTTGTTTATGAGGAGGCACTTTTGCTACATTTAATTGTCCACCAAGTTTATTTTCTTTTTCAAACAAGGTAACATTATGGCCTTTTTTAGCAAGATATTTGGCTGCAGACATACCTGCTGGTCCTCCGCCAATTACAGCTATATTTAAAGGTTTATCGGTCTTTACTTCAAATTCCTTTTCTCTTCCTACCTCTGGATTAATCATACAAGAAACAGAAAGCCCTTTTTGAATGTATGCAATACACGCCTGATTGCAGTGAATGCAATACCTAATATCCTCTTCTTCTCCTTTTATCAACTTTTCAACTAAATCAGGGTCTCCTATGAAACCACGCGCTATCCCTATAAAATCAGCTATACCATCTTCTAAAATTTTTTCCCAGTCGTAAACACTGCCCAGCTTATCAACTGCTATGACAGGTATAGTCACATTTTCTTTTATCCTCTTTACAACTCCAATCAAAGGCCTGTCCTCAATTCCCATAGGAGAAATATGATATTCCGATGTGGAAGATACACCTCCCGATATATCTAAAGCATCAGCACCATAACCTTCAAGCAGTTTTGCAAATCTTACACTCTCATCAATTGTAAAGCCTCCATCTGTAAAATCACTGCCATTAATCCTGCAAATTACTGTCATCTCCGGAAGAGCTTTTTTAACTCCTCGCAATATGTCGATTGCAAATTTAGTCCTTCCTTCAAAATTTCCTCCGTATTCGTCAGTCCTTTTGTTTGTATCAGGAGATAAAAATTGATTGACAAACCAACCATGAGCAAAGTGCAACTCCACAGCATCAAAACCAGATTTTTCTGCCCTTATTGCTGCCTCTACAAAATCTTGTACAAAGCCTTGTATTTGTTGTTTTGTAAAATCTGATGGCTTGTATTTTGGATTGTGCATTGCAAGTTGAATACCAGCTTTTGCACCGTTTTGACGTATGACTTCCGATAATCTTTTAAGGCCTTCTATTTTATCATAGTCATCTATTCCAATTTGATTTATGAAAAATTTTCCTAATTTGTTTACGTAACTCGCACCTACAATGACCAATGAAACACCTTTTGACCTTCTTTTATAATATTCCACTTCTCTTTCGCTTACAAAGCCTTCGTTTGATAAATTTGTGACAGTCGGTAACATAATTAGTCTGTTTTTTAACTTAATCTTTCCTATTTTACCTTCTTTCAATAGCATATTTATCACCTCTTTCGTAATTAATATTGTACCTCTTGTATCATTATAAGTAAAATAGTATAATTTTATAATACCCATAAGTACAAACTTATGAGGTGATAATGTGAACTTACGCCAATTAAAAATTTTTTTAACTGTCTGCCAAGAAAGAAGTATGTCTAAAGCCGAAAAAAACTTTGCATGACTCAACCGTCCATAACATAAAATATTTGAAAGAATAAATAAAAAACTCATTAACTTATGCAGGAAAAGTTTTAAAAGAATATGCTAAAAGAATCTCCTCATTAATAGATGAAGCTCTCGAGAAGATGAAGCAGTACTCGAGAGGTTTTTGAAACAATAGAGAATTTTGTTTACAATTTTAATTCTTGACATAGGTTGCCATAAATGTTACAATAATGTTAACTATAAAAATTCTAAGAGGTGAATTCTTATGAAAAAAATTGCTATCTTAATTGAGAATATGTATGAAGAGCCAGAACTACTATATCCATACTATAGGCTCAAAGAAGAGGGATATGAAGTACATTTAATAGGTCCAGAAAAAGACAAAGTATATACAGGAAAACATGGATATCCAATGAAAAGCACCCATGCTTCTAAAGATGTAAAAGCCGAAGATTACGATGCAGTAATAATCCCCGGCGGTTATTCACCTGATCATATGAGAAGATGTAATGACACTATTAATTTCGTCAAAGAAATGGACAAACTGCAAAAAACCATAGCAGCTATTTGCCATGGACCATGGATTATGGCTTCCGCCTGCAATTTAAAAGAAAAAAAAGTTACAAGCTTTTTCTCAATAAAAGATGATTTAATAAATGCAGGAGCCCAGTATGTAGATGAAGAAGTAGTTGTAGATGGAAATTTAATAACCTCCAGAACTCCTAACGATTTAGTAGCTTTTGTAAAAGCTATAATTGAAAAGGTTAAATAATTATACTTTTTATTGCGAACCCCCTAATAAGTGACGGGGTTCGCAACTTATTATTTCACGATTAAATGTTATGAATCTATATACTTTTCAAGGTAGTAAAGGTCTTTTATTATAATCTTTTTTCCATCTACCTCAATTAAACCTTCTTTTTTTAACTTATTTAGTCCTTTTGTAACTGTTACTCTATCACATCCTATTAAATTGGCAATATTCTCATGGGTTAAAGGAATATCTATTATGTAGCCTTTTTTAATCTTCTTACCTTGCTGATAAAATAATCTAATTAGAAAATCGCACAATCTTCCAATTGAATCTTTGAAAATTAAATCGCTCATCTGCATAGTAACAATTCTAAATTTTCTGCTCATGCTATGAGCAATATATTTATACATATCAGGATTTGTTTCCAGAATAGAACTTAATTTATCTTCGAAAATAATAGATACTTCACTATCTTTTATAGCTTGACCTTCAATTAAATCAAATCCTCCTCCTAAATAGGAAAATTCTCCAAATATTTCCCCTGGTTGTAACAAATAAAGAACTTTTATCTTTCCATTTTTATTTGAAATAAACTGTTTTATCAACCCTTTCGTTATTATGGCAATATACGTTTTGCTATCATTAATTGCTATAGTTTCATTTTTCAAAAAACTCTTTTTATATCCCTGTATAGCTATATTAAGGAAAAACTTCCTCATCTCTTCCTGCCGTTTTATATCAAACATTTCATTATATACCGAACCTATAGACATCCCCTTTCAGCTCCCATTTCTTTCCTGTTTAAAACAATAAAAACCACACCAACGATTTCACTATTTTTGCAATATTTTTAAAAAAGTCGACCTTAAAATTAATTATACTATTTCCAAACTATTATTTCTATAAATTATTCTCTTTTTACTTTTATAATATTCAGAAAGCATGGAGAATAAAATCCCCATGCTTTTATCAATTATTTTTCGCAATTACTTTTATAGCAATTTCTATAGCTTTCACCATATCCCCCAAAGACATAGAAGGAGTATTAGGTTTATTTAAAACTTGCACTGGCAAATAAGGTATGTGAATAAAACCCGCTTTAATGTTTAAGCTGTTTTTGTGAACATAATTAAGTATTCCATACATCAGATGATTGCACACATACGTACCTGCTGTATTAGAAATTGATGCCGGTATATTCTCTTTTCTTATCTCTTCAACTATCTCTTTTATTGGAATAGTCGCAAAATAAGCGGGAGCTCCTTTAGGGTCAATCGGGGTATCAATTGGTTGTTGCCCTATATTATCTGGAATTCTAGCATCATCGATATTGATGGCTACTCTCTCCACACTTATATCATATCGCCCGCCAGCCTGTCCAATACTCAGAACTGCATCCGGCTTAACTTCCTTTATTTTTTCTATTGCCCTCTCAACAGAAAGATAAAAAGCAGTAGGAACTTGAATCTTAATTATCTCAGCATTTTCTATATTATCTTTCAAGTTTTTTAATACTTCATATGAAGGGTTTATATTTTCCCCTCCAAAAGGATCAAAAGCTGTTACGAGTATTTTCATTTACACATCACCCTTTCATAAAAATATTAAAACGCCCAAAAATACATTAGCACTATGTGAACAATAAGCATGACAATAGCTACGGGAACTTGATATTTTATAACTCCATATTTCTTATCTTCCATTTCCAATATTGCAGTAGGAACAATATTAAAATTCGCTGCCATTGGGGTCATTAAAGTTCCACAATATCCTGCTGTCATACCTAAAGCTGCTACTATCACCGGATTTCCTCCTTGAGCTATTACAAAAGGAATTCCAATACCCGCTGTAATAACTGCAAAAGCAGCAAAAGCATTTCCCATTATCATTGTAAATAAAGCCATTCCTACACAATATGCAATTACTCCCAAAAGTATATTACCCTGAGGAATAATTGTTTTTATCCCACTTGCGATCACATCGCCTACTCCTGCAGCAGTAAAAATAGCTCCTAAAGCAGCAAGTAGTTGTGGTAAAATGTTTACTGGTCCTACCACTTCAAGTAATCTTCTACCATCGTCTGCCATTTCTTTAACTTTCCCTTTTGTAATCACCAATGCTAAAATTGCAGCTACTACAGTTGATATCCAAAAAGCCACAAGTGAACCAAGTTGTTTAGTCCATATTTGAGCAACAATAAACGTAACTATGCCAAGAGCCAAAGCTGGAATAAAAATCAGATTGCCAATTTTTTGTGACATTTGATCTTTAAATTCTGAGCTTGATTCGTCAAATTTTCCAATTTTGACTAATCGAAATGCAGATAGAAAAGTCAATGCAATAACCATGTATCCTATATATATATCAGGTATATAAATGCTTTTATTGCCCCACAATAAGCCTATTCGGCTAAATGCGAAAATTATTCCTAATATTCCCCAAAATAAAGCAGTAGGAATTTTTGAAGGATGGTTTTTTTCTTTTAGTGTAGCATATGCTGAGTAAAAAGATACTATACCCATCATAATGTATAGTATTTCAGTTAAAGCATCCTTAAGCACCCATTATTCCTCCTTCTTATTGTTTTTATCCCTATACTTTTGGTCAAATTTTTTGTCATAATAGAAAAACTGCAAAGTACCAACCACCATTATTATTAACGCAATAGGTATTGACGCTTTTGCAATATCCAAAGCTTCTACGGTATAGTTTAATTCTTTTAATACGCCAACAATTAACAAAACTCCTCCTGCTGCAACAAACACATTCTGTCCAAAGAAATTGCCATAATTCTCTACTGCAGCTTCTAAGCCCTTAATGGTTTCGTGGTCCTCGCTTTTTATTTCCCCATATCTATTTATTGCTGCTCCTTCTGCCATAGGAAGTATCAAAGGCCGTATAAACTGTACATGTCCACCTAGCCTTAAGCCAAACATTGCTGCTAATGTCCTGAGTACTAAATATAATGCAGTTACTTTCCCTACCGTAGCTGCTTGTATTTTCTCTATTACATAAGCAGCCCTTTCGCGTAGGCCATACCTTTCAAGTATTCCAATTACAGGCAATGAAATAATAAATATGGACATATATCTATTTTCCACAAAAGCTTTTCCTAAAATTTCCACAATCTTAGGAAAAGGTACTCCTGACATCATGCCAGTTACAATACCAGCTATTAAAACCACTGCTAAAGTATCGAGTTTCAAAATAAATCCGATAATAATGATTAAAATACCAATTAACTTAATCATAATATCCCCCTTTATAAAGAATTTATTTTTATGAATTGTATCACAATGCATAAAATAAAACTGTTGCCACAGCTACAATTTTATAAACTCTTAGTTATAATTATTTGCAAATTCTGTAAACTTATTTGCCATGAAAAACTTGCATAAATTTTTCTATCTTAAACTATTACAGCAACTTGGAGCAATAAAAAAGCACGTAGGTTAATTTGAGTTTCAGGGCAATCATTTAGAGGCTGGAAAATGCTACCTAAACTATATAAATACCTTAAGGTACAGTGATAAATTTAAAGAAGCTTTTGAAGTGCTTGGAAAAGCTAAGAATAGTTACAAAGATGTCGCTGAACTTTATCACAAGTTTGAAATTCAAGAGATGATTCTTTATTTTAATATCGGTATGTATGAAAAAGTTATTGAACTTTCAGAAAGCATTAATACTTCTTTACTCAGCATGAGAGGGAAAAAGAGCTCGCTTTCATATTAGGTAATATAAAATACTTGAATAAAGAATTTGAGGAGGCCTATAGATTTCTTAAAAAATGCGAGAAATATTTTGCTGAAGAGAAATTTTACAATGACTTATCTGTTATTCATGAAGACTTATACGCAATTACAGGTGTTAATTACAGGGTAAACGCATTAGCAGTAAAAAATAAATTAGGAAGAAAAAATGTAGTCATATAAACATTAAAATTTCTTTCCGCCGAAAACCTATCACCAATGTTTGTTAATTTTTTATTATATAACTTTACATTTTGTTACCTTAATTGTAAAGTAAATGGTAGGAGCACTTTTTAAAATCTGAAAGGAGAACTTTTGATGCTTAATGCCTGTTTATCTTCTAAAGCGCTGAGTACATCTACAAATCTTTCCAGATTATTATAACAAAGTTTTCTAACAATATTCACATACTGTTCTGCAAAAGCGCCATCAAGGCCCTGAGTTGCTTTTAAAATAAGTTCATGTTTGAGTTTTAATTTTTTACTATGGATCTAAATGCTCTACTGAATAGTACACAGGAGCAATAAGCAAAAATACCCATGACAACAAAGGCATAATCCCCTGTGCTATAAATACGTTTTTAATCAAAAGCCCCAAGAAAGTCCCAATAAGTAAAATCACTACAAGGGAAAGTATTATGCCAACTATTAAAAAGCCTGCACTTACTTCACTGGCAAATACTACAGAAATATATGACGATATTATTACCGGTAGTGTAAAAATGATATAAGTAAGAGCAAGTGAAAGAGCTATTTCTTTTATGTTCACAGACATGGTGGAGTTATAATTCAAGTACTCAAATGAAACATCAAATACGCTCCCGTGCTTAGTAAAGCTAACTGGAAGTGAAAATTCTAAAATTAACTCAACTTTTTCTCCATCCGAAAGAATAAAAGTCATTTCTACAGGCATTTTCATTAAAGTTGAAATTTCTTCGGGGGACCCTTCGGCTATAATTTTGCCTTTCACCATTACATAAACTCTATCGCAAAGGGATTTTATTTCGTTCATATCATGACTTGCAATTAAAATACCCCTTCTATTTTCATTTTTAATTGGTATATTCTCTCCCAAATTTGGGTTTTTGAAATTATATCAACCATAGCTGTGGGCTCGTCAAGTATTAGAATTGGAGTTTCTCTCGCAATTGGTATGTTTAGTAATAGCATCCTCATCAAACCAGAAGATAGCATATACCCTGCGTAGCTTTTAAACCCTTCAAGCCCTAATTCTTTCAGCATTTTATCAACTTTTTGAGATAATTCCTCTTTTTTTACCCCTTTAAATTTCAAAGCAAATTCAATTGTTTCTTTAACAGTAAGCGAAGGAAAATACAAAATACTTTGAGGGCAGTATCCAATGTTATCCCTAATGATGCTTGGTCTTCCTAACCCTCCCTTTGAGATTATTTCAATTAATATTGATCTAGATTCAAAGCTAAATTTGAAAAAAGTCCAACTATTACGTTTGCGTTATAAAAAATTTCTAAATACTCCTTGCACCTAGTCGGGAACAATAATGGCTCTCCACCCGACAAAATGAAAATAACCGGAGGAGTATTCTCTAACAGTTCATGTAAGCGTTTTTTTAGCAAAGGATTAGCTTTATCAACCTCCCCACTCCGAAATTTTTTAGACATAGAACTACATAAAAGACACTGTCCGTTACACATTGATGTAACAGATAAGCTTAGGTACAAAGGATACGAGGGTTGTATTCCTTTTTCAATGTAATGTTCTGTTATAATGTCAAATATCTTTCCCCCTCCTGTTAAAAGAGTATTATTGTTTTTATAATATTTTAGATATTCTAGAATTTTGTTCATATTTCTCCTCCTGTCGACTGGTATTTTTTCAGCCCTTGGTAAAGGATAACTTTTAAAACCAAATAATATAATAAGGGAGATGAATAACACCATATACTCTCGTATACATTGCTCTTACCAAGGGCAATCCTTGCAGGAATTGCACTAAATAAGAAAATGGGAATTGCATATATGAGCAAATTGCGAACAATTTTCGGGAAAACCGTGTCAGGTTTTTCCGTCATTGTTAAAAGTTGCAAAACTATCGCTGAAATTGCTTCGGACCTTAAACCAAAAAGAGTAAAACTGTATACTATGAAAAATAAAAGTCCCATTAAAATAGAAGCACTGAAAATTGAAATGATATAAGCTATTGTTAATTTAATTTCACATATTTTCATACACCATATATTTAGAAATATTAACAAGGGGGTTGAAAGAGCTGCAGGAAAATTTAGGTTTTTTAGTACAATGTATTTTATGAGAGGCTGTGGTTTTAGTAAATCAAAATCAAAATACCCTGTTAAAACTGATTGTCCAAACTTAGAAACAGCTTCTGCAAAGAAAATTGCATATAGGTTGTTTACTAAAAAGAAACAGGTTATATAAAAAAGAATTTCTTCTCTATTATAATCACCAAAAACGTCAATTTTTTGAGTAAGCAGGTAATAGCCTAAAAATGTCGCAGTGTATAAAGATAAGTCTGCCAAAAACCAGCTTACCAAATTTGCTCTATATTGAATTGCTTTTTTAATTGAAAATCTTATAGATTCTATTAACATGTTTTCACGCCCCATGAGAGGTGTATTTTTTTAATCCATTTTTCATAAGTAAAAAAACAATGAAACCAAGTATTAACACCCAGACTAGTGAAATAAGCAATCCTTTATTTACTATTTTAATGTCAAAATTAGCATCGCATATAAGCTTTGACGGGATATACGTCATATAAGGGAAGGGAGTCATTAGCATAATTGATTCAATTTTGCCAGGCAAAAGGTCTAAAGGGAAAATGGCACCTGAAAGAAGACCTGTCAGTAAGTTTCTGATGGCAGCTATGCCCCAGATTTCTGTCAGCCAAAAAGATAACAATCCTATTATAAAGGAAAATAAAGCATTGAGTAAAAAACCCAAAATTAACGCTAAAGGTAGGTATAACAGCCGGTTTGCTGGGATTTCAATTTTTGCCCAAATTGAGAGCACAATAATTATTGGCATATATAAAATTGCAAACCTTGCAAGGCTTGAAGATATGTGACTGTATGAAATACTGGTCAGATAATCTACTGGAAGTAAAAGCTTTTGCCCAAATCTGTAAGTTTTTATATCCTTTTCAATGTCATGTTCAGCATGAATTTCTGTAAATAGAAGTATTACATTAGAAATGACAATGTAAATCATCATTTCTTTCAGAGTGTAATTTATGGGGTTTCCTTCAATTAAAGACCTCCAGAGAAAGAAGTTTATTAGGATTGGTACAATTAGGGAACTTAAAAGCTCTCCTATAAGGTAAATTCTATACATTAAGAGTCTTTTTATTGAGTAGTCAAAATATCCCATGAAAATATACAATGTCCTCATTTTTCTGCACCCTTATACAATGATTCTATGATAATATCGAGAGTATCATCGTGAAAATTTATATTTGAAATTTCAGCCTCATTTGACAAAACTCTCATTACATTTATCGTTTCTTCTGGACTAAATCTGATGAAATATTCTTGTTCTTCGCTTGCTTTTTCTACTTTATAATATTTGCTGATTCTTTCAACTGCACAATTGCTTGCGTTAAATCTAACCTTTCTGATGTCGGGAATCATACTTTTCAGTTTCTCAATTGTTCCGTAATATAGCTCTTGACCTTTGTGGAGTATATAGATGTTGTCACATAAATCTTCAATATCAGTTATGTAATGGCTTGTAAGTATTATTGATGCATTGTATTTTCTCTTGTAATTTTTTAGGTAGTTTCTAATTGCCCTTTGGGTGATAAAATCTAATCCAATTGTAGGCTCATCAAGAAAGATAACTACCGGCAGGTGAAGGAATGATAATATTAATTCACCTTTCATCCTCTGTCCTAAAGAAAGGGTTCTGACCTGTTTTTGCAGGTCTATTTCTGACAAGCCCAATTCTTCTGCCATTGATTTTGCCCTTGAAATTGCTTCTCTTTTGTCAATAGAGTAAATGGAGGCAAAAAGTTTTACAGAATCAATAATAGTTAAGTCTGGATCTAACTGACCTCTCTGTCCCATTATTAATGATACTTTTCTTCTGTAATCTTTGCTTCGTAAAAAAGTGTCTTCTCCCAACACTCTTATAATACCCTCATCTGCTTTAATAATGCCAGATACTAATTTAATAGTAGTAGTTTTCCCTGCACCGTTAAGACCAATTAGTCCAAGTATTTCCCCTTGATTTACAGTAAAAGAAATGCCCTTTACTGCTTCTATGTACTCGTATCTTCGCTTAAAAAAGCTTTTAACTGTATTTACCACGCCATTTTCTTTTATGTATACTTTGTAAGTTTTGCTGACATTTTTAATAATTATCCGTGGATTCATGATCCTCTCCCCTTAAAAAGTTCAATCGGACTATTGTTTTGGATGCTATAAAGTGTAAAATCCTGGTACATTCCCAAAATCCCTTTCCTCTTAGCTTTTTTATCTGCTATATCAAAGATTAAAAGGCCAATCATAAAAAACGGCTGTAATTAAAATAAAAAACAAAGAATACAATATTTTTATCACACAGAAATTAAAAAATTAATAAAATCCTCCTCCAACCCTACAACTTTAATTTCCAATTGCAGAAGAATAATTTTTAAGTCTCAATTCATCACGCTATCTGTCCCACTTGTATTTGGAAAAATGATATACCTTCCTCCGCCAAAACTACTACTTCTAGGTATGTCGTATGTTTCCACTACCTTATTTTCTTGGTCTATTAGCTCTATCCCTTTCTCTGTCCTTCGCAAAAGTCCCATCATTTGCCCATCTTTTAGCGCAAAAACATAGAGTTCTGGAGGCTCGGTGGGCTTCACCATTTGAATACCTACAAATAAAATATCTTCATAGCTCCCCAAAATTTCTATATTAACCGGCATGGCTGATTTCAATGTTTCTGAAGCATATTTCTTCTGATACTCTATGATATTGTTGATTGGCTTAAGTTTTATACTATCAATATCTACTTCTGCAGGAACTGTAAGTATCGTTTTTTACAATCATCATTACATGCGAATCTGGGATCACAATAACACCACCTGCTGCTGCACTTTCCCACGTTGATATTTTCCAATATCCTTTTTGATTAAGCATATAATTTTTTAAACCAGGAACATATGTCCATGCCCAATTATTATTGCTATCTTTCAATCTCTCCCATTTACCCGGATCAATAGGTATACCACCGGCATTTAGCGCTTGAGAAACATAATCTGCGCAATCATTATGACAGAAGCAGTCATAGTATGGCTATTTAGCATTATTCCATTTAGTAATATCCTGTAGTGCAATATTATGGGGACAATAAGTGGTTGCATTTGAAGTCCAGGTATTCGCATAATCTCTTGCTTTGAGTCTATCATAATAAGGATATAAAGTTGCTACTGCAAAAGTTCCTTCTTCAATTAATTTACTCTCCATTTCTTTATATCCTACATTTTCATATTCTGCAGGGGATTTTGGAATTAATTCTTCTGCCGGTACAAACGTATTCATTTGTTCTGCATATAACTTTGTCCTATTCTCTTCAATATTATTTCCTCTAAGTTCTGCCTCAAATTTTAATATCATATACGATTCATCAGGAACTCCAATATATCCTTTAAGTTCTGCGTATTTATCATCTAGGACCTTCACTACCCTCTGTGCTTTTTCCTTTGTAAGTACGCCACTATTAGCATTTACTACTTTATTGATTTTATGCTCTTTTTGAAGTTGATCATCATAATCAGACATATTAACCTTTTTTAACATTCCTTTGATATAAGGTAATTCACTAACTTTTTGTGCTTTCAATACTTTAACAACGCATACTTTAGCAATTCCTTCAATTTTATCTCCTGACTTTTTTAAATCAATAATTTCAACATCTACATTATTTACGTGATAATAATAGGACCAATTATTTACAATCCATTGTTTAATAAAATTTGCTATTTCCCCCTGATATTTGAGGTCATTGTCTCCTGCTTTAATAACACTACTTTTAATTCCAACACCGTAGATAATAATAGCTACCACTAGAAGCCACACAATATGTTTTACCAAGCTTTTTCTTACCATTGACATATTATTCACCCCTCCTTGTTCTCCCTATAATATAGGTTTGCACACAAACTAGTTAATAACATTAACTGCACGCTGGGATGCTACACTGCATCCATACCCAACTAGGAAGAAACTTTACTTTGGTTCTACAATTACTTCTATCATCTCAGTTTCAACCATGTTCTCTACATTAATCTGCTCAGCATCAAAAAATTTCGAAAAATCTATAAAAACATCTTCACCTCCTCTTTCCAGAGATGTCTTAGATAAGCCCAAAATTTTTGAAGGTCATAAAACCTTATAGCACCTGTTACAGAAAGATTTGGAAAACACTTTAATGAATGTTCTAAAACCGTTTTCATTGATTCTCTAAATTAAATAAATCCCGTCACCTTGATAAAGGCATTAAACTTTTGATTATGACAAGCCTCAAAAAGCAATAAGAACATTTTCTACATTCCTTTATCATCTCACTGGCTTGTGTTAATTCATCTAGGCAAAACAATCGAATGAAGTACTATCTGATCTATTCATCCTCCCATCACTCTCCGCTCTAATATTTTCCTTCCACTTTCATCATATCATTAAATTACTTAAATTCAACCCGATTTGAATCGGGGTTGAATAGCAGAATTTTTCATCAAGAAACAAAATTCCCCACAGGTAAATTGTGGGCACAGGCAATCCCTAACGTTTCGTTGCCTCAAAAACTTTTAAGCACTCAATTGGCTTAAAATAATGTCTTTATATCTACTTGAATTTTCTATTAATTCCTCATGTTTTCCTTCTGCTATTATTTCCCCTTTATCTAGTAACAATATTCTATCTGCTTTTCTTATTGTAGAAAGTCTGTGAGATATTATGACTAAAGTCATATTGAGTTTTTCCAATTCTTTAAATATTTCTTCTTCTGTTTCGGAATCCACTCCAGAAGTAGCCTCGTCTAATATAAGCACCTTCGGCTTTCGCAGTAGAGCTCTTGCTAACGCTATTCTCTGCTTTTGTCCATCAGATAGTTTAGTCCCTCTTTCACCTATTAGTGTATCGCTTCCTTTCTCCAAAACAGATAGAAATTTATCTATCTTTGCTATTTTTATCACTTTTTGGAGCTCTTCTTCTGTACATTCCTCACCTAAAGTTATATTTTCTTTTAAGGTCATATTAAAAAGATAATCGCTCTGCGTTACTATTGCTATATTTCTTCTTAAATCCTTTAATGTGTATTCTTTTATATTTTTCTCATTTATCAATATTTCACCTTCTGTAGGTTCATACAATCTGGTGAGAAGACGTACAAGAGTACTTTTCCCTGAACCACTCGTTCCTACAACTGCTATCCAGCTTTTTTGAGGTATTTCTAAATTGATATTTTTAAGTACTGCTTCATCTCTATATGAAAATGACACATTTTTATATTTTATAATGTAATCTTCAGGAAATGATTCTTTTCCTTCCTCTTTTTCTTCCGGCAAATCATAGATTTCAAAAAGGCGCTTTGAAACCTCTCCTGCCCTTTGTAAATTTACAAATTGTTGATTGATATTCTGCAAAGGTTCATAAATCCATGCCATAAAGCTGTAAAAGCCCATCAAAGTGCCTAAAGTGATATGTCCTTTAATTACCAAGTAGCCACCCAATCCTAATACCAATGGTGTTGCTATACTGCTTAAAAACGTAAGGCAACTGCTCAGAGTGGTTGTAAAAAAGTCATAGGAATTTTTCTCTTTTACCCATGCATGTAAATCCTTTGACAACAGCTTTTCAAAAAAATCTTCCTTTACGAGAGATTTTATTGTGATTATCCCTTCTACTTTTTCTCTTAAACTTTCAGTCACTTTTGCATTGGCTAATCGCTCTTTTTCAGCAGTTTGTTTAAGGTTTTTATTGAAGACAACGAGCAGCAGGTAGTAAAACGGTATTATTAACCATAGTATTAACGAAAGCTCCCAGCTGAAATATAACAAAAGACTTAATACCACAATTAAATGTAAAAAATTACCTATTATTGCCGGAATTGTAATAACAAAATATGTAGCACTTTCTGATGCATCAGATAACAACCTTGCCAATAGGTCCCCTGTGTTTATGTTTAAAAAATTAACACAAGACAGTTTTTGAAGTTTTTTATAAAGTGTCATTCTCTCAAGATTCGTTGCAATGTTCGCTCTTTTGAGTAAATAATAGTTATAAACTATCACCATTATTCTTTCAACAACGATAAGCAAAGCATATAACAGTATAAATGCAGCTATAAATCTGTATTTTCCAGCTAAAATTATATTGTCAATCAAATAGCTCAGAAATATTGGTCTTAGTGCATTAACAGCTAACACAGGTATTGTAAGTATTAAAATTACAATGTAAAACTTTTTATATCTTTTAGAATAGCTTAAAAATTTTTTGACTTCAGGCGTCAATACTCTACCCAAGTTTCATACCTCCTAATTAAAAGCTATTCGCTGTGCCATTGGTTATTATT
This sequence comes from Thermoanaerobacter mathranii subsp. mathranii str. A3, assembly GCF_000092965.1. GTDB lineage: Bacteria > Bacillota > Thermoanaerobacteria > Thermoanaerobacterales > Thermoanaerobacteraceae > Thermoanaerobacter > Thermoanaerobacter thermocopriae. The sequence continues at coordinate 1,020,007 of NC_014209.1, read as the reverse complement.
TACGTATTCAAGAAGCGTATCTTCTATCACTCTTTTCATATTTTCACAATTTTCAAAGGATATCTTTATTTCTCCATTTAATACGTATCGTCTAGCAAGGCAATCATTGCAATAATATTTAAGATAACAGTTCTGGCACTCTGTGTACCTTAATTTATTAGCTATTTTTTTATATAGCATCTCCCCTTCCTGAAGTATTTTCTTCTTTAACTGTTTACTATTTTCACATATATTCCCAATTTTAAATTCTTGTATTCCTACAAGAAGATGGCACGCATATATATCGCCTTTTGTATCGACAGTAAAATTTGAAAATCCCATATCACAAAAAAATACAGTTGGACGCCGTTTCAAAATCTCTTCTATTAAATTTCGATCCTTTAGATATTCTGATAATTCTATATAATCCCCTTCGTTTTTTTTAATAGCTATGTAATCGTCTTTTGAAAATATTTTTTAAGAAGGAGGAAATCCTACATGTATCAGCTTCAATTGCTTTTAAATATACCTGAACTCTTTACCTCTCAGTCTAAAATTGATTTCTATTCTTCTATGTTTGAAAATCTTGACCTGTCTTCAATACCTGAATTCCCTTCCTCTAATCATGGACGTAAGGGTTATTCTCATCATGCAATGTTTAGAGCTTTTATTGTCATTAAGCTTTAAGATTCGGTACAATTTCTGACCTTTTAGATTATCTCCGCAATAATCTTATCATTGCTCATCTTTGTGGCTTTAACATCCTTAAACCTCTTCCTTCTTATTGGACTTTCCGCCGTTTTATTAATGACTTCTCTCATGATTATTTGACCTCTATTTTTCAAAATCAGGTCAATATCCTCAAAAATATGGGCATTATCTCTGGTGAGTTTATTTCCATGGACTCTACCCCTATTAAAGCTAACACTAAGTTAAATAACCCTAAGTCTTTTTAGGATTGTAAATTAAGAGTATTTGATCCCCGCGAATTAGAAATAAATATGGGACTTGAATAAATGTAGTCGGGTCCATAATAGATTTATCAAAAACCTTTAAACATAGCCTTATATTTGTCACTAATTGATATTTTAGCAGTTTTTACATATTTATCTACTATACTATCAAAATATTTTTTGTGTTCATTTTGCACATCAGATGTCATTTGTTCAACTTTTTTCAGTTCTCCTCTCTTTATCCCTTCTTCTATAATAGAATTGTACAATTTGTTAAACAACAATATCCTTCTTGCATTGTACTTTTCATAGGTGTTCCAGTATTCCACTTCTGTCATTCCACTTGCAGCAATCAATTCATTTAATTTTTTCTTTGCTTCGGGATACTCGTTAAATTCCTTCTTTTCTTTTTCTATATATGCATTTATCTCATTTTGCGAAACTTTTATATTGTATTTACTTGCCAGATATTCTTGTACTTTTTCTCTAATCAATTTTTGCAATATATAATCGTCTATATTATCTGCTTGCACTCCAGAGGCTAATGCTAATCCCTTCCTCAATTCAAATTCATTTTTGTATATCGGTATACCATTAACTTCTGCAATTATGTCACCTTCACCAATCTGCAATTTATCCTTGTTGTTTTTAAAAAAAGCAGATACTTTTTTCACAACATTATTAAATTGTAATTCATTTGCTTTTTCTTGCGGATTTGCTGCTGAAAATGAAAAAGCAACAATAGCTAAAGCAAATATCAGAAAAACACTCAAACTAACTAAAATTAAAGTTTTTCCTTTTTTCACTTCAATTCACCTCCTCAAAAGCTAAATGTTAAAGTTGTATAGTCAGCCCAACTACTCGGTATCCAACTAGGATCTAATTGGAAAAGAGTCTTTTTTCAGGATGATTTGGCGAGTTGTTAAAAGCAGCAACATAATGATCACCAATATACTCCATGGAGTAATTACTGTTCACTCTTAAATTTTTTATCTTTTATGTAGGATTTCCCCTCCCATTTGTCGAATAATTATTATATATACCGCATGAAAATATTTTTCAAGAAAGAGGAAATCCTAGCTGTCTATAGATTGAGAATTTAATTTATGTCCTTTTTTAGCCCCTTTTTTGTCTTTTCTTTCCCCTTATCACTTTCTTTATGTTTGATTGTCAGTTTTGATTACTATATATTGTATGTCATACATATTTTGGTTTTTGATTATGATTATTTTAATTAATTTTGCACATCCCTATGTTAAAGTACTATGAGGGCATCAAAATAATAAACACCAAAAAATTATTATTTAGGTTGCTTTTTCATCCTCTCCTCCCTTTACATATTTCTTCCTTAATTATATAATGCATAGTAAAAATTTCAAGTCGATTTGAATCGGCATGAGGTGTTAAAAAATAATCAAAACCGTATTACTCTTCTATCTCCACATATCCATCCTTTATTCTGAATATCCTGTCACATCTTTTTGCAATAGCTTCATTATGTGTTACAATCAATAAAGTTTTACCCTTATCTACCAAACTTTCCAAAATGTCCACGATTTTTTCCCCGTTTTCTGCATCTAACGAACCTGTCGGTTCATCTGCAAGTATTACCTCAGGGTCATTTATTATAGCTCTTGCTATTGCCACCCTTTGCCTTTCTCCTCCTGATAAGTTCCTGACCTTTTCGTTTATTTTAACTTCCAAACCCACTTTTTCCAAAACTTCTTCAACCATTTTTCTTTTCTCTGATTTTGTCTTCTTTGTCAAAGAGTACAAAAGAGGTATTTCTATATTTTGAAATACTGTATCTTCTTCTACTAAGAGAAATTCCTGGAATATATAACCAAAAAATTTATTTCTTAGTTTTGCCCTTTCTTTTTCCTTTAAACTTGATGCTCTTTTCCCAGCTAAGTAAACCTCCCCTTCTGTTGCGGGAAGTAATAATCCTATTATATTAAGAAGTGTTGTTTTGCCAGAGCCTGAAGGTCCTACTATAGCAATCTTTTCTCCCTCATTTATTTCTAAGTATACTCCCTTTAAAACCACATTCTTTATCTTTCCACTTATGTATTCTTTTTTTACATTTTCTATTTTTATAAGCATATTTAATTGTCCCTCCTAAAAAATGCTGTCAAATCCTTTTTGTTCAATCTCCCAACAGACAAAATGGATACAAATAATATTGTTATAAAATAAAACGTAAAGACAAACCACCATACCCACTTAGTGCTTGGCAATAAAAGGATATTAGGTATAGCTAAAAACATAGCTAATGGCAAAATGACAACCAAAACCACAAAAATAGTTACGCGCAAATATAAATCTTTTTTAGTAGCCCCGTATATTTGATGAACAACATATTCTGTAAAGTTGCGATCTATCATTATATAAAGGAAAGAAACTAATCCAACTATTATAAATATCCCCATACTTATAAGAAAGCTTGAAAAAAATATAAAATTTATGAAATCCTCATTATAGCCCTTTTCAACTATATTTCTCAAATTCAATTTTTCAGGAATTAAAGTAATTTTTTTGGTCTTATTTGCCATTTCTACAATTTTATCAATCTCGCCTTCCTCCGATTTTGTAATATGAATATTTTGTATTAACTCAAGAAACCCTCCTACTTGGTACAATGTTGCTACTTCTCTTGATGAAGTCAAAACAAGCACTTTGTCGTCTAAACTTCTATATCTGCCTTTATTTACATAACCCTCTCCCTTTTCTAATCTGCCATCAACCTTATACGTTTGCCTATTAAAAATTCCCAATTTAATTTCATCTCCAATCTCGAGGCTTTTTACATCAGACCCTATAAAAATGTATAAGTGTTTTTCTGTATCTTTGTATTTATCAACGCCAAAAATTTTATCAAAATTCCCAACCCCTATAACTATTTTCGCATCGGGATGTTCTTGTGAAAATTCTGTAGTACCTGCATTTTCTATTACGGAGTACGCATTACCACTCCTATCAAAAAGATTTTCAAAAAAATAATATATCTCCTTGTCAATAAAAGGAGGTTCCCAGTTATTTAAGTAATCTTTAAAAGAGATTATATTGTTACTTTTTATAATCCTCAGTGTTTTGCTGTAATAACTCAGCTGTACAGACTGCTCTAAAATTATAATTGTAAAAAACAAAAAAATTGTCATTTGGAAAATAAATAAAAGAATTTTCCACTTGTTTTTCCTAACATCTTTAAAAGCCAATTTAAATTGCGTAATCATATACTCCATCCTTTCGGTTTAACCTGTAGCCAACAGTTAAAAAAGCCAAAAACCATATTGCATATCCCAATAAGACATTTGCCAATACGACAATTGATAGTGTTTTGATCGAAACATCATAAACAGTACTGGCAAAAAATAGTTTGTAAAAAATTGCAACTAGCACAGAGCTTAAAAATAAGTACTTCAATATTTCTCTTGTATACCTTGCCAAAAGCTTTACATTTGTTGCTCCAAATATTGAATGTATAATCATAACTTTTTTCTGATTACGTAAAAGTATATAATAGAAAAAATACAAATTTACGCATACGAAAATAAAGGCTATAAACACAGGCAAATAAATTTTAGAAAGCAGCATTGAAGAGATAATATTTTTAAGATTGCCCCTGTAAAACCCTTCATCAGTAATGTCATATAAATACCCGTATTTTTGCAGCATTTTTTGAATATCACTAACAATTTGATTTACTTCTTCTTTTGAATTAGAATCAAAATAATAAAAGCCAAAAATATTATTAGCCTTGCTAAAATAGTTGTATATATACTCATGAGTTTTGTCATACAGGGGATGTCTTGAGTCGTATACTCCTAATATGTTTAGTTTTTTGCCTTCTATCATGTCCTCAATATAATTTCTACCTAATCTTTTTACATTGTAATCATAAGAATAAGAATCTTCCTTTATGATTATGTCTTTAACAGACACAGCAGAAAACATGCGCCCTTCTTTCAATAAGTTTGACTTATAAAAGTTTATTGGATCATATAAACCAAGTCCAACATCCTCTATGTCCCAATATACCATTACGATATTTTTATTTTTAACAATTTTATACATTTCCTCTTTGACTTTATGGGCTATTTCAACGTCTAAGGCCAGTTGAGGGTCAAAAGGAGGAGAAATTTGAAGTTCGACAAAATTCTCACTAAGCCCCAAAGGATTTTTTAAAGTCGTATCTGCTCTGAAATATGTAAACAAAGAAAAAATGATAAATGCTACAGAAAAAATAAAAGTCAGTGTGAAAAGTATAAATTTGTTTTTCATTTTTTAATTCTCCTCTCATTATATGAACTACAACATATACAATGTTGTCTTCTCCGAACCGGAAAGCCCTATAAAAAGCCCCCCTTTTAAAACACTCTTATCTGCCAAGTGTAATAAACAAGTGGTTTGTCTTATTTACCAATTTTTATTTCAAAAACTTCCACCATTGGTGTAGATATAGTAAATGGTAAAATTCCGCTACCATATGGTACAGAGTCAAATCCATATTCAAACCGTACTTTTTCAGCAAAGGGATTTAAGGTATCATAAAAAGTAATCTCTTTACTGACGAGTTCCCCATTTAGTGACCAGTCAGTATAACATCTACCAGTATCTTTATCTGTATTAGGAATATAATACCTTATATAGCCTCGTAGTCTACTCCAACCATTATCATTATAAGCAGAGCTCAACTGAATGTAACCAACGTATTTGTATTGATAGTACTCCGTAGACTTAACTAGATTTGGACCTGACTGATATACAATGGTAGTAATTGCCGCATATGCAGAAGTAGTAAAAGTAACTATCAAAAGAATTACAAATAGGCTTATTATTTTCTTGTTCATCACCATTCATCTCCTTCTGAAATATTATAAAATTCAAGGGGGGCTTTAATGAACTAATGTCGAATTCAAATAAAAGTCTATTACAATATTTCTTATCGCTATCACCTTTTATCCATTTACGAAATAGACTTGTGCAAAATTCAGAAGCCTTCATTTAAGCCACTTTGCAGACATATTTTTTTCCTATCACTCTTGAATTTTTTATCTTTTATGTAGGATTTCCCCTCCCATTTGTCGAATTATTATATATACACTATAAAAAATTTTTTAAGAAGGAGGAAATCCTACATGTATCAGCTTCAATTGCTTTTAAATATACCTGAACTCTTTACCTCTTCTCAGTCTAAAATTGATTTCTATTCTTCTATGTTTGAAAATCTTGACCTGTCTTCAATAGCTGAATTCCCTTCCTCTGGCCCTGGCCGTAAGGGTTATTCTCATCATCCACTTTTTAGAGCTTTTATTGTTATTAAGCTTTAAGATTCTGCACAATTTCTGACCTTTTAGATTATCTCCGCAATAATCTTATCATTGCTCATCTTTGTGGCTTTAACATCCTTAAACCTCTTCCTTCTTAATTGGACTTTCCGCCGTTTTATTAATGAGTTCTCTCATGATTATTTGACCTCTATCTTTCAAAATCAAGTCAATATCCTCAAAAATATGGGCATTATCTTTGGTGAGTTTGTTTCCATGGACTCTACCCCTATTAAAGCTAACACTAAGTTAAATAACTCTAAGTCTTTTTCTAAAAATAAATTCTCTAAAGATAATCAGCCTAAGTCTGATAAAGACTGCAAATTAGGCGTTTATTCTGCTTCTAGTGATTCTTCTAATAAACGTTATAAGTTTTATTGGGGCTATAAAAATCACATTATTGTTGATGCTATCTCTGGATTGCCTATCGCTGAAACTACTACTCCCGCTGATGTCCCCGATTTTGAAGTCGCTTTGTCTTTACCTGAAAAGACTAATAAGTGGTTTAACCTTAAGTATGTTAATTTTATTGCCGATAAAGGCTATGATGTTAAGAAACTTTATAATTATGTTAGAAATATTCTCCACGGTCATTGCTTTATTCCTCGAAACTGGCGTAATTCTAAAAATCCCCCTCTGACTGATGATGGTTATATGGTTTGTGAAGCGGGTATTAAAATGCTCAAAGACGGCAAGCAATATTTTGATGGTTTTATTAAGCAAAAATTTGTTTGCAAGTTCTGTAACTCTAAAGATGATTCTGCCTGCCCTATAAAGCATCCTAAATATTTTAATGGCAAAAAGCATAAAGGCTGTACTAAGTATGCTATTATATCTTCTGATTATAGGTCTTCTATTAATAGAGACTCCCTATATTTTAAGGCCGTCTACAAATTGAGAATTGAATCAGAAAGATATAATTCCCGCTTTAAAGCTCTGGATTTTGAAAAGGCTTATGTTAGAAATATTAATTCTGTGAGCAACCTTAATACTTTTGGCCATATTACTTTGCTTACTGTCGCTATTGTAGCCATTAAATTGGGCAAATATGATGAGTTTAGATCTCTTGTTGCTTTGATGCAATCGGCCTAATTTTTATTGAATCTATTTCATGTCATTTTTTAACATTTGACTTCTACAGGATATTTATGCCCTTTTTTAGCCTTCTTTTTGTCTTTTCTTTTCTCTTACCACTTCCTTTATGTTTGATTGTCAGTGTTAATTACTATATATTGTATGTCATACATATTTTGGTTTTTGATTATGATTATTTTAATTAATTTTGCACATCCTTACCATAAAATCCTATTTCATGGTATTTCCCTACTATAATGGTGTAACTATACTTGCATTAAATATATGGATATTGAAATAATAAATATCGAGAAGATAAACTTTTTTAATCCCTTTTTGTTCATACTGCTAATTTACTAGCTTTTCTTCTTATTTAAAGATTTAGGTTAAAATGGATGGATTCCACTACTTACCCCTTTATCACTTCATCCCAATGTGGTCATAAGAGTGCAATTCTATTGCATCTTCTTCCCATAATGGAGCTACTTTTCCTCCTCCTAATACGTTGAAAAGGCAAGATGTAAATAAAATGTTTACAACAAAGAACATAATCAATAGTTTCTTCTTCATTCCATCTTCACCTGCTCTTTACATTTCCTTCTTTTAACTATATAATAGCTAATAAACAGAATAATTTCAAGCCGATTTGAATCGGCATGGGGTGTTAAAAAATGGATGGTTTCTATTACGATTTAGAAGCATTTGGTGAAGAACTTAAAAATATTCGCAAATCTCTGGGACTTTCCCAAAGCGATGTTTCCAAATATGGTTTTATTAACAGAGATACACTTAGAAAAATTGAAAACGGTAAAGTCATACCCAAACATGAAACTCTAGAGTTATTGTCACACCTTTATAAAAAAGATTTAAATGAGTTGCTCCTAAAATACAGATTAAATGATTATTCTATCTTCTTTGACATAAAATCCTCTCTAGAAAAGAAACTCGAAAGCGGAGATTTTGAAAGTTTGAGAGATGATATTGATAGGTTAAAGAAATTGCTTAAAAAATCTGATATGAGCCTATATTATTCTAAGTTATTAAATCAACTTTTACTAATCGCTGACTCTGTCTTTGAAAAAACAATCAATGAAAATTATGAAAAAGCTATGGAGAAGCTTCAAAAAGCGATGGAATTTACTATTCCCAACTTTTCTCTTTCTAATTACACTGATTTCGTCTACAGCGATATGGAAATTAGAATTTTAATGAATATGGCTTTGATTATCAAAAAAACAGAAGGTGTACAAAAAAGCCTTGAAATGCTTTTGTTCTGCTTGGAAAATTTATCACCAGAGGAATGGGAAACAAAAATAAAAATATATTACAATATATCCTATAACTATCATATACTTTCTCTTACTGAAGAATCTTTACATTATGCAAATCTCGGAATAGAAACCTGTGTAAAGAACAACACCTTAAGTAGTCTGGGACTTCTGTATTTTAGAAAAGCAATTGCAGAGTACCATCTTGGCAGAGAAGAATACAAAGACTCTTTATCTAAATCCATACATTTACTCGAAATAACTGGTCAGGAAAAACTTATAAAGACGATTATGGAGTCCTGCAGGAAGTTTTATAATTTGGAAATTTCTAAGGAAACTAACATGCTTGTAATAAAAAGTCGTGAATGAAATTAAAATATTTAGAAATATTTCTTTTCTTCGATAGAGGAAATATAGTTATAATTACAAAAACTTTTCACACTTCTGTTTATGATAACAGTGAAACAATATTTTTTTTAACAGACAATCGAGTAGGAGCTGAATAATTATTTTATTCAGCATCCTCGAGACTGTAAAAAATTTTGTGTAAACTTATTAAAAACCTCTTTCTTGGTAAGAATTAGAATATATACAAAACCAAGAAGGAGGTTGACCTCGCTATCGCTATCCTCTGCCTCTCCCCTCCTGACAGCAGTTTCCCTCCTTCCCCTACATCGCTGTATATGCCCTCTGGCAATTTCTCTAACAACTACCCTAATCCTGCTGTCTTCGCTGCTCTTATTACTTCTTCATCCGTGTATTTGTCATTAAATAGAGTTATGTTATCCTTTACTGTGCCATCAAATATAAACACATTCTGATGTAAAAGCGTTATTATCTTAAACAAATCTTTTTTGTCTATTCTCCTTAATTCTATCCCATCCAGTTTTATCTCACCCTCATAGTTTTCGTATTGTTTCAAAAGTAGCTAATTCTATTAGCTCTTTCATTGATGGTATGTATTTTATAAAGCTTGCATAGAAGAAAAATTTTAAATAATACAGATCTACCTGTAAATCCCTTCATATAAAATTCTTTTTTGCAACCTATCCTAGAAATGATAATTATTACAAACGCTTGTAAATGTTTTATCACCTATATCTCCATGTACTTTTGGTTCTCTTTTTTTGCTATTATTATTGTCGTACCACTTTTTTATCATTCACATAAGCTGGAGTTACACTAATATATGTCAATATCCTAAGCAGAAAAGCTATCGTCAATAAAGCTATAGCTTTTTCAATTTTCTCTACCTTCCAAGTGTTCTTTTAATTTTATCCTAACATTCTTACTTCTGCCAGTAAAATGGCAAAATTGTTGTTGAATCTTCCCAATATTTCGCTTTGGCAAAGTTATTCATCTTTTTCTTCATTATTAAACCGTAAGTTACAGAAAGATAAATTTGTAAAATAGTTTCAGGACCAGTAAAATTAACTATTATAGGACTGAAAAAGGGCTTGTTTAAAATAAATTGTCTATCTGCGCTCAGAAGCCCTAGTTCTTCAAAACGTAGTCTGGCCTTTCCCAGGTCTATCATAATCTTGACACCTCCATACGGGCACCAATTAGGCACCAAAAAAGGGTTCTAGTACCTTGCAGGATACCTAGAACCCTTGATTTTTCTGGTGGAGCTGATGGGACTTGAACCCACGACTTCCACAATGCCATTGTGGCGCTCTCCCAACTGAGCTACAGCCCCATATTTATTTTTGGTGGAGGTGCGGGGAGTCGAACCCCGGTCCGAAGGCGTCACAGTAAAAGCTTCTCCGAGCGCAGTCGCTGTTTTAACTTTCCCTCAGCGGTTCTCCCAGCGACAGGATAACCGCCTCGGTAGCTTCATAAGTTCCGGTTTTGCCCCGAAGCCTGAGCAAAACCAGTTCCCCACTCTTTTGGCGCCCAATCCTGAAACGTGGGCATTTCAGGTTGGACGGCTACCTTAAATTAGGCAGCGTAAGCTAATTCTCTGTCTGCGTTTATTTTTACTCCACCGTTTTTACGAGCTGGCGGACAACTCGGCTCGCTACTTTTACCTCGACTGCCCCCGTCGAAACCAATACACCCCCACGTTATATGCCTAATTGTTTTTCTTTAAAGTGCTTTTCTAATTCTCTTTTTGCATCCCTTCTTGCAATATCTTCTCTCTTATCGTAAAGTTTTTTACCTTTCGCTACAGCTAATTCGACTTTGGCAAGGCCTCGTTTTAAATAAAGCTTTGTAGGAATTAAAGTGTAACCTTTCCTTGTCACATAGCCAATTAGTTTATTAATCTCATGTCTATTGAGAAGTAATTTTCTAGTCCTTAAGGGATCTTTATTAAATATATTACCTTTTTCATAAGGACTTATATGCATATTATAAAGATAAACTTCATTGTTTTCAACTCTTGCAAAGCTGTCTTTTAAATTGACTTTCCCCATTCTAATAGATTTAATCTCAGTCCCCGTAAGTGCTATTCCTGCTTCATAAGTCTCTTCAATGAAATAATCATGATAGGCTTTTTTGTTTTGAACAATTATTTTAATCTCTTCTTTCGTCAAATCTTAAGCACCTTCTTTAGGGAAAAATTGCCCTACTTGTGTGTCACAAATAGGGCATCACATCGCTATTATATTATAGCACATTTTTAAATAGTGTCAATATATGTTTCTGCGCTTTTATGCTCCGCTAAACCAATCTCTAAGTTATCTTTTTCCTCTTCTGCTAAAACAAAATCTATTTCTCTTCTATCCACATCTACATGAACAACTTTTACATAAACTTCTTTACCTATAGAATAAACTTTTTTACTTCTTTCACCAATCAAAATATATCTTTCTGGTTCAAAATGGTAATAGTCATCCTCCAAGGAAGCAACATCTACTAACCCTTCCACAGTGTTATCGAGTTCTACAAAGAATCCATAATTTGTAACATTGGAAATTATTCCTTTATAAACATTTCCTATTCTATTTGCCATGTACTCTACTTTCTTTAATTCTTCTATTTCTCTTTCTGCAGTTTCTGCTGCTCTTTCTCTCTCAGAAGATTTTATAGCAATGTCATTTAAAATTCTGTTGTAATGACGTTGTCTTTTTTCTGTTAATCTTCCATTTATGTATTCTTTGATTATCCTGTGAATTATAAGGTCAGGATATCTCCTTATGGGGGAAGTAAAGTGAGTATAATATTGGGTCGCCAAAGCATAATGGCCAATGTCTTCTGGACTGTATCTTGCTCTTTTTAAAGACCTTAAAAGCAAAGTTTCTACAACTCTTTGCTCGCTCTTTCCTCTCACTTGTCTTATTAACTCTTGCAAAGACTTCGGATGTATTTGTCCTCCTTCAATTCCTTTTATATGATAGCCTAAATTGTGAATAAACTTATTAAAAGCAATCAACTTTTCTATATCCGGATGTTCATGAATTCTATAAACAAAAGGTACATTTAACCAATGCATGTGCTCTGCTACCGTTTCATTAGCTGCTAACATAAATTCTTCAATTATCCTATGAGCTATATTCCTTTCGACTTTTACAATATCTATTGGCCTGCCCTTCTCGTCTACTATTACTTTAGCTTCAGGAAAATCAAAATCTACACTACCTCTTCTTTTCCTTTTCTCCAGTAACACTAGAGCTAATTCTTTCATTATTTTAAAATCTTCCAATAAATATTGATACCTCTTTTTTAATTCTTCATGATTTTCTTCTAAAAGTTTGTAAACATTTGTATATGTCATTCTCTCTTTACTTTTTATAATACTTTCAAAAATTTCATGGTCTACAACTTCTCCTTTAGAGTTTATTTTCATTTTAACAGTGAGAGTCAGTCTTTCTTCCTGTGGGTTTAGACTACAAATACCATTAGATAACTTAGGTGGTAACATTGGTATTACTCTATCAATGAAATATACACTGCATCCTCTTTTTAATGCTTCTTTATCTAAATGAGAACCCTCTTTTACGTAATGGCTTACGTCTGCAATACTCACATACAATATATAATTGCCATCCGAAAGTTTTTGTACACATACTGCGTCGTCCAAATCTTTTGCATCTTCTCCATCAATGGTAACAAAATTTAAGTTAGTCAAATCGACTCTTCTTTTTAGCTCTTCTTCAGGAATTTCTGTAGGTATATCTTCTGCTTCTTTTAAAACCTCTTTAGGAAAAACTTCAGGAATATCATATTCCCTTATAATGGACATTACATCTATACCAGGGTCTCCTTTATACCCCAATACTTCTATAATCTCTCCTTCGGGACTTCGTCTTCCTTCAGGCCATTTGGTAATTCTGACAACAACTTTCATACCAGTTTTTGCGCCTTTATCTTCTCCTTTAGGAATAAATATATCTTGGTGAATCTTTTTATTGTCAGGCACCACAAATCCAAAATTTTTGTTTTTTTCATAAGTTCCAACAATAGTCGCATTTGCCCTTTTGAGAATTTTTACAACTTCTCCTTCTTCACTCTTTCCATCAACTCTCTTTGTAACTCTTACCAGAACAGTATCATCATGCATTGCACCATTCATACCACTTACAGGTATGAATATGTCCTTTATATTGCTATCTTCTGGAATTAAAAAACCATAGCCTCTTGAATGAAATTCAATCTTACCTTTGACCAAATCTAATCTTTCGGGAATAGCATATTTGCCTCGTTTTGTTTTAAAAACGAGGCCTTCTTTTTCCATTTCCTTTAATATCGATTCTAAAATATTTCTTTGACTGTAATCTATATCCAAAAATTTCATTATTTCTTCTATCTTAGAAGGTTTATAATTTTCCTCATTCATTAGTTCTAAAAGTTTTTCCTTCACATTCATTTCCATTCCTCACAATCCTATCTGTGGTGCTATTTTTTTCATCTCATTAAGAGCAATCTCTAAAAATTCGTCTAAAGAAATTCCAAATTCTTCACAAGTTTTGATCTGGTCACGATTTGCTCCTTTAGCAAAAGTCTTGTCTTTAAACTTTTTCTTTACCGATTTTAGCTGAACCTCTTCTAATTTTTTAGAAGGCATCACATAAGCTGTTGCAGTAATTAAACCCGATAAAGGATCTACTGCAAAAAGGGCTTTGTCCAGTAGAGATTTTCTCTCAATATCATGAATTTCATTATGGGCCATAACTGCATGTACTATTTCCTCATCAAGACCATGTTCTCTTAAAATTTCTCCACCCTTTATACTGTGTAACTCTGGATTATCTTTAGTTTCCTGGTAGTCTATGTCATGTAATATCCCTGTAACAACCCATCTTTCAACATCTTGTCCTAATCTTTCAGCTAAACCTCCCATTATAGCACCTGTAGCTATCATGTGATTTATCAGAGTCTCATCAGATACGTATTCTTTGACAAGTGCTAAGGCTGTGTTTCTATCCATTTTAATTCCTCCCGGTATTAAAGTTACCAATTTTACTTAATATTATAACATGAATTTTCAAAAAAAATAACTTTAAAATGCTCAAAGGCAGCAAATTGATTTGCTGCCTTCGAAATAATTATTTATTATCGTATTTTATTGCCGCTTGAGCAGCAGCCAACCTTGCAATAGGCACTCTGTATGGGGAACAGGAGACATAATCAAGCCCTATCTTGTGGCAGAATTCAATAGAAGATGGGTCCCCACCGTGCTCGCCACATATACCTACTTCAAGGTCAGGTCTTGTCTGTTTTCCAAGTTTAGTACCCATTTCTACTAACTTGCCAACGCCTTCTTGGTCAAGTTTAGCAAATGGATCAAATTCATATATTTTCTTTTCATAGTAGGTTTCAAGGAACTTGCCAGCGTCATCTCTTGAAAAACCAAAAGTCATCTGAGTCAAATCATTAGTACCAAAGGAGAAGAACTCAGCTTCTTTGGCTATTTGGTCAGCTGTAAGAGCTGCTCTTGGTACCTCTATCATTGTTCCTACAAGGTATTTTATTTCAACATTGTTTTCTTTTATAACTTCGTCAGCTACTTTTACTATTATGTCTTTAAGATATTTAAGCTCTTTAAGTTCACCTACAAGTGGTATCATAATTTGCGGTTTTACGTCTTTGCCTGTTCTCTTTTTGACGTTTATAGCAGCTTCTATTATAGCCCTTGTTTGCATTTCGGCAATTTCTGGATAAGTTACAGCTAATCTACAGCCCCTATGACCTAACATTGGGTTAAACTCTTTTAAGCTTTCTACTGTTGATTTTAGTTCTTCAAAAGTTATACCCATATTTTCTGCAAGTTCTTTAATTTCTTCATCTTTATGTGGTAAAAATTCATGCAATGGTGGATCCAAAAGACGTATAGTAACAGGGAAGTCACCCATCACTTCAAATAAACCTTCAAAGTCAGACCTTTGCATAGGCAACAGTTTTTCTAGTGCTTTTCTCCTTTGTTCTTCTGTCTTTGAAACAATCATTTCTCTCATAGCAGGAATTCTGTCTTCATCAAAGAACATATGCTCTGTCCTGCAAAGACCTATCCCTTCAGCCCCAAACTGAACCGCAACTTTGGCATCTCTTGGTATATCCGCATTAGTTTTCACTTTTAATTTTCTATATTTATCTGCCCACCTCATGAGAGTTGCAAAATCTCCAGTTATTTCAGGTGTAACAGTCTTTATTTCTCCAATATAAACATTACCTGTGCTACCATCTATTGATATGTAGTCTCCCTCATGAACTTCTATATCACCAATTCTCATTACTTTTGCTTGCTCGTCTATCTTCGCATCACCACAACCTACTACGCAAGCTGTACCCATACCTCTTGCCACAACAGCCGCATGAGATGTCATACCGCCACGAGTTGTAAGTATTCCTTGTGCTACAGACATACCTTCAATGTCATCTGGAGATGTCTCTGTTCTTACTAAAATTACTTTTTCTCCTCTTGCTTTTGCAGCTTCTACCGCCTCACCAGCGGTGAAATATACTTTACCAGATGCAGCACCAGGAGATGCAGGCAAACCTTTTGCCACTGGTTTTGCAGCTTTTAGCGCGTTAGGCTCAAAAGTAGGATGTAATAACTGGTCTAATTGCTTGGGATCTACTCTCAAAACTGCTGTCTTTTCATCTATTAAGCCTTCAGCCACTAAATCTACAGCTACTTTCAAAGCTGCCTGAGCAGTTCTCTTTCCGTTTCTTGTCTGCAAGATGTAGAGTTTGCCTTTTTCAATAGTAAACTCTATGTCCTGCATGTCTTTGTAGTGTTTCTCTAATTTTTCAGCAATTTCTACAAACTGGTTATAGACTTCTGGCATAGTCTCTTTCAAAGTTGAAATTGGCTGAGGCGTTCTAATACCTGCAACAACGTCTTCTCCTTGAGCATTCATCAAGAATTCGCCAAATAAAGCTTTTTCACCCGTTGCAGGATTTCTTGTGAAAGCAACGCCTGTACCGGAATCATTGCCCATGTTACCAAATACCATCGATTGAACATTTACTGCTGTACCCCAATCACTTGGTATGTCGTTAAGTCTTCTGTAAACTATTGCCCTTGGATTATCCCAAGACCTAAATACCGCTTTTACAGCTTCTAAAAGTTGTTCTTTTGGATCTTGTGGGAAGTCTACCCCCATTTCTTTTTTGTAAAGTTCTTTAAATCTTTTTACTACTTCTTTGAGGTTTTCAGCTGTTAAATCTGTATCAAATTTTGCACCATTTTCTTCTTTTACTTCGTCTAAAATAGCCTCAAATTTATTCTTATCAATTCCCATTACAACATCTGAGAACATTTGAATAAACCTTCTATAGCTATCATAGGCAAATCTTTCATTGTTTGTAGCTTTAGCAAGGCCTTCTACTGTCTCATCGTTTAAGCCAAGGTTTAAAATAGTATCCATCATACCTGGCATTGAAACTCTCGCACCAGACCTTACCGATACCAATAAAGTATTTGTTGGGTCTCCAAATTTCTTGCGTGTAATCTCTTCTAATTTAGCCATATATTCATATATTTGATCTACAATTTCTGGAGCTATAGTTTTACCATCCTGATAATACCTTGTACAAGCCTCAGTTGTGACTGTAAATCCTTGTGGAACAGGCAAACCTAACTTCGTCATTTCAGCAAGATTTGCACCTTTTCCTCCTAAGAGGTCTCTCATTGAAGCGTCGCCTTCACTAAATAAATACACATACTTTTTACTCATATAGTCTCTCCTCCTTTTAATACGTTTAATATCACATTAGCTGTTTCCTCTACAGCTTTATTTGTAACATCGATTACAGTACACCTTAATTTTTTCATCACCCCCTCAGCATATTTTATCTCTTTTTTAACCCTTTCTTCAGAAGCGTATATAGCATTAGCGTCAAGACCGAGAGATTTTAATCTCTCTTTTCTTATCTTTACCAAAACTTTAGGGTCTATAGTCAACCCAAATATTTTCTTAGGGTTGATTTCAAATAGTTCTTGAGGTGGTTCAATTTCTGGCACTAATGGCAAATTAGCGGCTTTTATGTATTTATGAGCCAGGTACATGCACAAAGGTGTTTTGGATGTTCTAGAAACCCCTATAACAACTACATCTGCCAATAATATACCCATTGCATCTTTGCCATCATCATATTTTACAGCAAATTCTATTACTTCAATCTTTTTTAAATAATCCTCTTTGCTATTTTTTGCTAAATTGGTATGGGGGGATATACCAGTACTATCTTCAATAGCATTTATCACCGGTCCCATTACATCTACTATTTTTATGCCAAATTTCTGTGCTTTTTTAAGAAGATAATCTTTTAATTCTGGAACCACCATAGTATGGATTATAATGCTATTTGCATCATTTGCTGCTTCCATAATAATTTCTTCTATTTGATTTTTATCACCCACATAAGGATATTTTTTTATTTTTTCTATAAAAGTATCAAAATGGGCAGCAGCAATACTCGCAATGTTTTCTGCTGTATCTACATTAGAATCTGAAACCAAGTAAATTGATACTCCTTCTTCCATTCAATAAATCCCCCTAACTTTCCCCAAGCTTTGCAAACAATTAGCTATATTAGTGATCCCTCTTTCTATCACTTCGTACTGCAGCTTCTATTCAGGAAGACTCTCTACCCAGTGCTCCATAATTTTAACCGCTAAATTATACACAAGTTTATTATCATAAGTTGTAACCATGTTAAGCATACGGGTCATAATTATTCCCACCGGGACCTTACGTTTTTCATGAGACAGCGCCGGCTAAAAATCCTCCATTTTTTTATTTTTTATTCTCTTTATATATTTTTTATAAACGTTTTCTATTTGTTTATTACTTTAGTATAATTATATCATAAGTTTATGAGATAACCAACTTTCTTTTTCGTTTATTTTATATTATAACACAGAATATTATGCCTCAAAAGCTAAAAAAATCAGGCAAAAGCCTGATTTTTTCGGTTGTACTTTACATTACCTTCTCTGATTCCCTTAAAAATTTAACCTTTCTTCTAGATATTTCTCTACTTCTTCAATTTTTATTCTCACTTGCTCCATGGTATCTCTATCTCTTATGGTTACACAGTGGTCATTTTCCGAATCAAAGTCATAAGTAATACAGAAAGGCGTGCCTATCTCATCCTGTCTTCTGTACCTTTTACCTATGCTTCCTGTCTCATCGTAATCTACTACAAATTTATTTCTTAACTGGTCATAGAGCTTATAGGCATTTTCTGATAATTTCTTGGATAAGGGAAGCACTGCTGCCTTAATGGGAGCAAGAGCAGGATGAAGCCTTAAAACCACTCTAGTTTCCCCATTTTCTAACTCTTCTTCTTCATACGCATCTATTAAAAATGCCAACATTAACCTATCTACCCCAACAGAAGGCTCAATGCAATATGGTATGTACTTTTCTCCTGTTGCAGGGTCCATATAAGACAAATCAACTCCCGAATGTTCCATATGTTGCCTTAAATCAAAATCTGTTCTATTAGCTATTCCCCACAACTCTCCCCATCCAAAGGGAAAATTATATTCTATGTCTGTGGTTGCAGTACTATAATGAGATAATTCCTCTTTTTTATGGTCTCTAAATCTTAAATTTTCTTTTTTTAAGCCGAATTCTAAAAGCCAATCCATGCAATATTTTCTCCAATAATTAAACCATTCCATATCCTCTCCTGGTTTACAGAAAAATTCTAATTCCATCTGTTCAAATTCTCTCGTTCTAAATATGAAATTACCGGGAGTTATTTCATTTCTAAAAGATTTACCAATTTGTCCTATTCCAAAAGGTATTTTTTTACGAGTTGTTCTTTGAACGTTTTTAAAGTTCACAAAAATCCCCTGTGCAGTTTCTGGTCTTAAATACACTTCTGACTTAGAATCTTCTGTAACCCCTTGATAGGTTTTAAACATGAGATTAAACTTCCTAATATTGGTAAAATTATGGGCACCACATTTTGGGCATGGCACTTTATGCTCTTTTATAAATTCCATCAATTGTTCATTCGTCCAACCTTCAATAGAAATATTTAATTCCTTTTCTTTAATGTAGTCTTCAATCAATTGGTCAGCTCTAAATCTTGATTTGCACTCTTTACAGTCCATTAAAGGATCGCTAAAACTGCTAACATGACCTGATGCAACCCACACTTCTGGATTCATCAAAATAGCAGAATCAATACCTACATTATAAGGGCTTTGTTGAATAAATCTTTTCCACCACATCCTCTTAATATTGGATTTAAGTTCTACGCCTAAAGGTCCATAATCCCAAGTATTAGCAAGTCCTCCGTATATCTCAGACCCTGGAAAAACAAATCCTCTGTTTTTTGCAAGGGCAACTATTTTATCCATTGTAACCTGTTGTGGCATCTATAACACTCCTTTTTCTCTCGCAATTATGCAAAAACCCTTCATCCCTTTTGGGAAGAAAGGTTTTTGACGTTACTTATTTAAGAATACCAAAGAGATAAGTTTCTGTCAATCTTTTTTCTTTTGTTCTTTTAATACGGTTACGCTTTTATCATGTTTTTCAACTTCAATTGTGACATTTGCTAAAAGAGCCACTGCCGCTCCTACTAATGTCAACTGAGGAATTATAACTGCAGAAATAGCACCTGCTGTTACAGGAATCTCTACAATAACTTTGTCATCTTTTTTTATTCTTATTTTTGTAACATTACCTTTTTTAACTAATTCTTTTATTTTGTCTATAACTTCTGAACCGGCAACTGTAAAGGTCTCAATCCAGCTTTTTTTATTCTCTTCTATATATATTAATGCATCTACCACACTGCCACCTGATTTTTCTAATGCTTCTTTTGCTTCTTTATAGCTTACGCCCAACCTCTCTACTATCATATCTATTTTTTCTAATTCTTCATTTGACACATTAAGCCCTCCTTTCACATATTTTGTAATTTGTCAATAAAATCTTTTGATTTTAGCTCTATTTCCAAATGTTCTTTCATATAAGCTGTTATTATTTTATCCACTTCTTCTTTTATAACTCCTGAAACTTTAATATTTTGAAGCTTTTCATAATCTCCTTTAAAAAAATACTTTATAGCTTTTAATGCTACTTCATGCAATGGTCTGGCATCAAAACATTTATTTTTGCAGATTGTACACACTACACCACCGCAAGAATTAGAAAAATATTTTAAATCTTCTCTTTTTCCACAAACAATACAATTATCAAGTTGAGGCATATACCCCAATAAAGAAACTAATTTCAAGTTATAAGAAACAATAAAAATTAAAGGGTCTATTTGTAACTCGTTAACAGCTTTAAAAGAATGTTTTAAAAATTGATATAATTTTTCACTTTTTTGATTTTCCTCTAAAATTTTGTTTACAGTTTCGGAAATGTACGACGCCACAGAAAATTTAACTAAGTCTTTTTCTATATTTTTATGGGATTCTATTAATTCCCATTGGTCAATGTAGTAATAATTTTGTCCTTCAAAAATAACATAATTGGCAACCATAAAAGGCCTTATTGCATTCACAAAACGACTCTTTGATCGTCTTGCCCCTTTTGCTACCGCCCGAAGTTTTCCATAGTTTTTAGTAAAAAGGGTAGCCATTTTGTCTGTTTCACCTATTGAATTATTTTTTAATACTATTGCTTCTGTTTTTAACAAGCGCATTTTTTATCAACTCATTTTTAGTTTATTCCATTCCTCTGCAATCTTAACTCCTGCACTTGCTCCAATGCGATTAGCTCCTGCTTCAATCATCGCCTTAGCATCTTCAGCAGTTCTAACACCACCAGAGGCTTTAACGCCAAAGTTTTTACCAACCGCCTGCCTCATTAATTTTACGTCCTCTACAGTAGCTCCACCTGGTCCAAAACCAGTAGAAGTCTTAACAAAATCAGCACCTGCCTCTTGGGTGAGCTGACACGCTTTTATCTTCTCTTCATCAGTGAGATAACAGGTTTCTAAAATTACTTTTACAACTATATCTCCGTGAGATTTCACCGCTTTTACAACTTCTTCAATTTCTTTTTTCACATAATCATAATTTCCACTTTTTAGCATACTTACATTCAGTACCATATCTATTTCTGTAGCGCCCCTTTTTACTGCATCCACCGCTTCAAAAACTTTGCTTTCAATAGTATTTGCACCCAATGGAAATCCTATAACCGTGCAAACTTTAACATTTGTATTTTTTAACATACTATAGGCAAGGTCTACAAAACAAGGGTTTATACACACAGAAGCAAATCCATACTCTTTTGCCTCACTGCAAAGCTTTTCTATTTCACTTTTTGTCGCATTTGGCTTCAGTAGAGTGTGGTCAATCATTTTTGCTATATTCATAACCATAACCTCCTTTTGTTTCCACTAAATACTTTACTATTCGTAAGTTTTCTTGTCAATGGCATATCCTAATTTCTTTAGTAACGTCGTATTGTCCCTCCATTTTTTTCTCGTCTTAACCCATAGATCGAGAAAAACCTGTTTTTCATAAAATTCTTCCAAATCTTGTCGTGCACTTTGACCTATTTTCTTTAGCATTTGTCCATTTTTACCTATAATAATTCCTTTGTGAGACTCTTTTTCACAGTAAATATATGCTTCAATGTCTACTATATCTTTATCTTCTCTTTCTTTAATAGATTCCACTTCTACATAAACACCGTGAGGTACTTCTTCCTCTAAAAAGTGTAACATCTTCTCTCGAATTATTTCTGCCACTATTAATTTTTCGGGCTGATCTGTTATATAATCTTCCAAATAATATTTGGGACCTTCCGGCAAAAGTGACACAATTTTTTCTTTCAACAAGTCTATGTTTTTATTTTCTATAGCAGAAATAGCCACTACATCTTTAAAAGCATACTCCTTTTTAAAAATTTTTATAGTCTCTTCTATTCTTTCTTCCGGTACCAAATCTATTTTATTGACTACAAGTATAACAGGAGTATCTACTTCTTTTAAATGCTCAATTATATATCTATCTCCAGGTCCTATTTCAGTATCTGGTTCTATCATATACAAAATAAGGTCGACTTCCTTTAATGTTCTTTTAGCTACCTCTATCATAAATTCGCTTAATTTAGATTTAGGTTTATGAATACCAGGAGTATCAACAAAAATAACCTGGTATTCATCTGTCGTCAAAATCCCACGAATAGTATTTCGAGTGGTTTGAGGTTTGGGAGAAGTAATAGCAATCTTTTCTTGCAAAATTGCATTTAAAAGAGTAGATTTACCTACATTAGTTCTGCCAATTAATGCTACAAAACCGGCTTTATAGCCCATATAATCACTCCTTATTTGATTATTTGAAAAATCAACACCGTAATCAAGATTCCAAACAAACCTCCAAAAAATACCTGAGAAAAAGAGTGAATTTTACCTTCTACTCTGCTTTCAGCCACCATAAGAGCAAGTAAAAAGCCTAAAGTAGCAATAAAGGCGTTTGCTGTCATAAAAGTTATAGCTGTCGCAGTAGCGAAAGCAAGAGCACTATGAGCGCTGGGCATTCCTCCCCTCATAGGGGTTCCTTTTTTAAAATGTACCTTTAAAATTATAGTCAAAAAAGCAACAACTAAAAGGCTTGTAACTGTAACATGAATCGGTGACTCTCTAAGCCTTATTAAAATTATTTTTGTCCAAGGGTTTACCCTATCAAAAAATATTAAATAAGCTACAAGAACAGCATTTATTGCAGATATAAGAACTGCTCCTGCAGCGACATTTTTCGCGACTTCAGCCAAGGGATTATAATTTTTAACCATCATGTCAATTGCGGTTTCAATAGCTGTATTTATCATTTCAGAAATTAAAACTAAAGAAATAGTAAACAAAATTGCCACAAATTCTACTTTGGAAAGGTCAAAAAAAAGGCAAAAAAACAATACAAATATTGCTACGGCAAAGTGAACTTTCATGTTCCTTTGAGTTTTAAAAGCATGTAAGATCCCTTCTATCGCATAATTAAAGCTGTCAATCAAATTTCTCGATTTCACAAAATCACCGCCTAATATTAAGCCTCGCCATAATTTCCTCTTCTTTTTGCCTCATAATTTTTCTTTCCTCTTCAGTTTGATGGTCATAACCCAAAAGATGCAGCATGCTGTGAGCAGTCAGATAAGCTACTTCTCTCTCAAAGGAATGGCCATATTCCATTGATTGCTCTAACGCTTTTTCCAAAGAAATAACTATGTCTCCTATTGGCTGTACTTCTTCTGACTCTTGATCTATTTTCTCAATCTTGTCATAAGTCTCTTCAAACTCTGCTAAAGGAAACGACAAAACATCTGTCGGCTTATCTATGCCCCTGTAATATTTATTTAACTTTCTCATCTCCTCATTATCTACAAAGGATACACTTACTTCAACATTATCAATAACCTCTTCTACTTCTAATACAGTTTTTATTACTTTTTCAATCAATTCTTCTAAATTTGCTGCATCGACTTTACTTTGTCTGTTGTCGATTAAAATGTTCATTCTAACACCTCTTTATTTTGATTTGGTTCAATATCAGGATACTCAATTCTTTTGTGAAACATACCTGTTAAAGCAGTCAAAAAAGAATTTTTTATAGTTTTAATATTTTTTAAAGTTAAATCGCTATCTTCTAACTGACCATCGTCTAATCTATCTGCAATGATTTTATCTATCATATTTTTTATGTTTTCCTCAGTAGGTTCAGGAATAGACCTCACAGCTGCTTCTACAGAATCTGCCAACATCAAAATAGCAGACTCTTTAGTAGAAGGCTTTGGACCTGGATATCTGAAAGATTCTTCTTCGCAAGATTCCTCTTCATTTTGTAAAGCCTTAGTATAAAAATATTTCACCAAAGAAGTACCATGGTGTTCTTTTATTAAATCAATGATTTGTTGAGGAAGCTTATACTTTTTAGCTAGCTCCACTCCATCTTTTACATGAGAAATTATTACTAATGTACTTAAATCAGGAGAGATTTTATCATGTAAATTTTCTCCTGAAAGCTGGTTCTCTTTGAAAAAATAAGGTCTTTTAATTTTACCTATATCATGATAATAAGCTCCTACTCTAACCAATAAACTGTTAGCTCCAATAGCATCAGAAGCAGCTTCTGCAAGATTTGCCACTACCATGCTGTGGTGATAAGTCCCAGGAGCATCCATCATAAGTCTTTTTAGGAGCGGGTTATTTGGGTTTGATAGTTCCAAAAGTTTTAAAGGAGTTAGAATATCAAAAACTGTTTCCCAAAAAGGTAAAGTACCAATCACCAAAATTATACTAAAAGTCCCACTAACAATCCCCCATAAACTACTTTTTAATACAGAAATTATATCATTGCTATTTAAAAGCCCTATCCCTACAATGCTTACAAGATTTACACCACTAACGTAAAGGCCTGCTTTAACAAAGTCTAAACGTTGTTTAGGATGAGAAAGTTTTACTGCACCAATCAACCCTCCTAGCAATGACATAAAAATAAATTCTTGGTTAAACCCCACCATCAAGCCTACTAAAAGAGAATAAATTATGTCTATCATAATGGCAATATAAGGATCTATTAAAACAGAAATTAACATAGGCAAAGTAGCTGAGGGAATTAAAAGGGGTTCAATCTCTTTAAAGGCAACGACCAATAAAAGATAAAAAATACCTGTTAAACACAACAATTCCATGTAGATTTTTTTGGTAGTAATCTTTTTGTCCAATTTTATAATATAATACATTGATAGAAACAGTGACAAGCCTAATATCAAAAGCAAACCTATTATCATTCCATAATCAATTTTACTACTACTCTTTAAAAGGCCCAAGGATTTTAAAACTTCGATTTGTTGTTGTGTCACTACCTCTCCACTGACCACAATGTTTTGCCCTTTTTTATACATAACTGGCTGTACTTTTTCTTCTGCTTCTTTTTTAGCAAGGTTTGTCTCATAGGCATTGTATATCATATTAGGAACAATAACAGAAGATAAAACCTTAATTGCTACTGGTTTTACTTCTGCAGAAATATCAGAACTTTCTACAACACTTTCAGCATCTTCTAAAACAGTAGGTAAAGTATCTTCCGTAATCTGCCTTGCCATAATCGCTTTTTCAGTCGACAACACAACCGATTCCATGTTTATAAGAGTATTATCATCTATTTCTAAAAGCAAAGTTATATCATCCTCTTCCAAACCAATTGGACTTATAGCTTTAAAGTCTTGCAACTTTTTTTCTTCTGCTTCTTGAGATTTGCGTATTTCTCTCAATTTATTGAAAAAATCAACTAGCTTACTATAAGATTCTTTTGCAATATTTTCATTGTAATCATATTTAGGATTTACCGCATTTACTGCTTCTTGTATCTTTTTTTGAGTAGCTATTATATCCACTACATCTTTAGGTGCCTTTATATCTTGGGTTGCTACATCCCCTGCCTTAAGGTCAAATTTAGGAGGCGTTACACTAGTATAAACTAAGGCATAAGAGAAAATAAAATAAAAAACAGCAAAAAAAATGATTATTAATCGCTCATTTTTAATTATATTTTTTATATGTTTGTCCAATTTTTTCATAAATTATTCCCCTCGCTCCGGGATTTCTGATTTGTTTTCCTCCTTATTCTTCTCATAAATTTCATAAGCTTTTATAATTTTAGCTACAAGAGGATGTCTTATCACATCTTCTTCAGAAAGCATTACAAACTCTATGCCTTCTATTCCTTTTAATATTTCCATAACCTCTTTCAAGCCAGATTTTTTCCCTCGTGGCAAATCTATTTGAGTTACGTCACCAGTTATAACAGCTTTAGAGCCAAAGCCTATACGTGTCAAAAACATTTTCATCTGTTCGGGAGTGGTATTTTGAGCCTCATCGAGTATTATAAAAGAATCGTCTAAAGTTCTACCTCTCATATAAGCTAGTGGTGCTACCTCAATTAAGCCTTTCTCCATGTACTTTTGGAAAACCTCTGCTCCTAAAATGTCGTAAAGAGCATCGTATAAAGGTCTTAAATAAGGGTCAACTTTTTCTTGCAAATCTCCTGGCAGAAAACCTAACTTTTCTCCTGCTTCAACAGCCGGCCTTGTTAAAATTATACGGCCTACTTCTTTGTTTTTCATGGCTGTAATAGCCATTGCCATAGCCAAATAGGTCTTGCCTGTACCGGCAGGTCCTATTCCAAATACAATCTGATTTTTTCTCATAGCTTCTACATACTTCATTTGCCCATAAGTTTTGCACCGTATCTGTTTGCCTCTTGCTGTTATACAAACAATATCAGACATTAAAGATTTTAGTTTTTCTTCTTCTCCTGCCTCAATCATATTCATAGTGTATAAAACATTTTGAGTAGTAATCACATCTCCTTTTTCAATCATGCCCATCAACTTGTTAAAAAGTTTATTCGCAGACTCCACGTTTTTTTCTTCCCCCGTTATCTTAATAGTTCCTCCTCTTAACACTATCTTGACGTCCAATCCCTCTTCTATTAACTTAATATTTTCATCAAAGTTCCCAAATAAATTGGCAGCTTGATCTATATCCTCAATATTGATAGCCAATTCCTTAATCAATTTAGTCAGTTTTCCCCTCCTATATAAGAAATTTTTTCTTTCATTCCTATATCCTCTAAAACTTCTACAGTAATATTGGCCCTTAATATTTTATCCTGTATAATCACATAACTTTCTTTTTTGTTTAGTATTTTACTTTGAGGTCCTAAAACTTTCTCCAACTCTTTTAATGCTTTTTCAAAAGCGACATTTTTTGCTTCCTCTCTAGATAAAACAATAGTTTTAGGCTTAGTTTCGTAATACACTTCTTTTATTATTCTAATTGGAAAACCTTTTGATATTATCTCTTTTTCCTCTTTTTCAAAATTCTTAAAGTCTACTTTTTTAGGCGATATAGTTATAGTATTATTGCCAAATATTATTTTTGTAACGGTTATCTTGTTGTTTGTCCTTTCAAAGACTTCTTTTTTTAGCTCTGCGTCAGCATAAACTTCATACCATGTCCTTGCAATAATTTGACCATCAGCATGCACAAATCTTGTCTCTAGTCCTGGCTTTTCAATTATACCTGTAACAATTATATCTCCCGCTTTTACTGTATCTCCAACTTTTTTTATCGCTTCCCCTTCTAAAACCGTCATCTTATAAATTATACCATCTTTTTTAGCTATTATATTGCAAGGTTCATCTTTTGACAATACTTCTTGAGGTTTTGTTTTACCTACAACTTTTACAAAAGCATTAGTACCCTTTATATTTATTCCTACCCAGGATATATCATTGTTCTGTAATAAAAATTCGGTCTCTATTTTATTGACATCTATAGCAAATTTAGAAACCCCTGGCTTCAACCCCAAGTGTGAAAGCTTTTCTAAAACCATTTTTTCATTTACATTGTTGACGGTCTCTATATTAATTTCCCATATAAAAGTAGAAAATACATAAATCAGTATAATAGAAACTACCGCCCCAAAAACCAATGATTTTCTTCTTTTTAATCGCGAAATTACAAAGGGCAATCCTCTTTTAGAAATCACTGAAACACGACAGCTAGTTTTTTTCGCAAAAGACACTATTTCCTTAAAACCTTTTAAACTTACTTTTGCAACTACAGTTGTATAATTTTTCCGCTCAATATCCCAAATATAGACATCATTTACCATTATAAGATTTAAAAATTTTTCAATTGACAAACCTTCAATTTTAATAATAACATATCCTTTTATAAAATTCCATAATTTTATTGCAATCAAAAATACTCCTCCTATACCAATATTTCTATATTTGTTATTTCCCCGCTAATAGTTATGACCTCTGTCATTATAGAATTCACTATCATTTTTTTACCTAATATTCTAACAACACCTATTGTCGTATTCACCCTAATCCTTTCAGGAATATACTCAATAATTCCCTTGTGGTTTTCTATGGTAACATGGTTTTTACCTATCAAAGTTACTTTAGGGAGATTAAGCAGTACCTCTTTTGGAAAGTCTATTGCATTTACAAGTTCGTTTTTTATCCCATCTCTCATAGCGTAGCCTCCCTTCTTTTAAAATTTTATGAGAAATAAATTAAAAAAATTCTCTCCCTTTTTAATAGGCAACAGTTCTCTGGTATGGAGGATAAAATTACTAAAGGACTTGACACCTGATGGTATCAAGTCCTTTGTTTACTGTAAATATTTATTTACTATCTCTTTTACGAGGTTGCCATCTGCTCTCCCTTTTACCATTGGCATTACTTTTCCCATTACTTTTCCTATATCGCTTTTGGTTTTAGCACCCGTTTCTTCTATAACTTTTTTCACTATTTCCTCTATTTCCTCTTCGGATAGCTGCTTCGGTAAATAAGAAAGCATAATCTCAATTTCTTTTCTGGCTTTATCTACTAAGTCTTGCCTTCCACTTTTTTCGTAATCCGGCAATACTTCTTTTCTTTGTTTTATCTCCTTAGAAATTACATTAATTACCCCTTGGTCATCCAATTCTTTTTGAGTATCTTTTTCAACTTGGAGAATGGCAGCTCTTACCATGCTTAAAATATTCTTTTTAAAATTATCTTTCTTTTTCATAGCTTCTACCATGTCTTTGTATATTCGCTCTTTTAGGGTCATGGCAAGCACTTCCTTTATTTATTATATTTATATTTTCTTTTTCTTGCTGCTTCAGATTTCTTTTTACGTTTTACACTGGGACTCTCGTAATGCTCTCTTTTGCGAAGCTCTGATAAAACGCCTGCTTTAGAACATTGACGCCTAAATCTTCTCAGAGCATTGTCCAAGGATTCGTTTTCGCCGACTCTTACTTCAGCCACTACTCTCCCTCCCTCCAGATAAACTGCTCAAACTAAGCTGCGTATTTTGCTGCGATGTATTGCTTAAAATTCTCATTTTATTATACTCCTAAACCCATAATGTGTCAATGATTAACCTGGTGGCCAAGTCATAAATCTACCGCCTAAAAGATGAAAATGTATGTGATATACTGTTTGTCCCCCATCATTTCCACAGTTTGATACAATTCTATAACCTTTTTCGTCAATGCCCTCACTTTTTGCCAATTCTTTTGCTACCATATAGGCATGAGATACTACATGTTTGTTATTTTCATTTAAATCTAACAATGTAGGTATATGTTCTTTTGGCACAATGAGGATATGTACAGGTGCCTGGGGGTTAATGTCACGAAAAGCTACTACTAAATTATCTTCATAAACTATATTGGAAGATATCTCTTTATTTATAATTTTACAAAAAATACAATCTGACATCTTATCACCTCCTTTTCTTATATTCTACACGTCTGGTTAAATTCCTTCAATTTCTCCAATTAAGAAATTATCTTTTCTTTCCTTTATTTTTACTGGATAAATCTCATTTCTAAGTAACTTTATATCCCCTTTGACAGCTACACTTAAATAATTATCAGTCAAGCCTTCTACGTAACCCTTCATATTCTTAACAGGTTGTTCAAAAAGGACTTCCAAAGTTTTCCCTATAAAACTCTCCATAAATTTATATTCACACCTCTTAGACAATTCTATAAGCTTTTTACTCCTATCTTCTTTTATATGATTTGCCACTTGATTTGGGAAGCTATAAGCTCTTGTACCTTTTCTCCTTGAATATTTAAAAACATGCATTTTACTAAAGCAAATCTCTTCCACAAATTTGTAAGTCTCGAGAAACTCCTCTTCAGTCTCCCCAGGAAATCCCACCATCACATCTGTAGTTATCGCCACATCCTTGATGTATTTTCTCAACCTATCAATTACACTTTTATACTCCTTTGTAGTATACCTTCTTCCCATTCTTTTTAAGGTTTCATCACACCCACTTTGAAGGGATACATGATAATGCCTACACATCTTAGGCAACTTAGCTATTTCTTTTACAAATTCTTCCGTTAAAAAGACAGGCTCAATAGAACTCAGTCTTATCCGTTTTATGCCATCTATTTCATGAATTCTCTTTATAATGTCCAAAAGCCCAATATTTTTTAAATCCTTGCCATAGGAAGCTATGTGTATACCAGTAAGTACAATTTCTTTATACCCTGAATCAGCAAACCTTTTTACTTCCTCTAATATTTTTTCAGGCTCTCTACTTCTTACAGGTCCCCTAGCGTAAGGAATTATACAGTAAGTACAGTATTGATTGCAGCCGTCTTGAATCTTTACATATGCCCTTGTCCTTTCTGTATAGGCTGTCACCTCAAACTCTTCATATTCTTTTTGAGTCATTATATTATTTACCACACTCAACTTTTGATGTTTTTGTGTAAATTCTTCTACTAATTCCACTATTTTGTCTTTATTTTTGGTACCAATCGCTATATCCACTTCCGGAAGAGAAAAAACGTCTTTTGGACTTACTTGTACATAGCAGCCAACAGCTACTACCACCGCATTAGGATTTTTCTTTCTAGCTTTTCGTATCTCCTGCCTTGACTTCATATCACTTCTATTTGTTACAGTACAAGTGTTTATTACATAAACATCCGCTTTTTCGTCAAAATCAACTACTTCATAACCAGCTTTTTTAAAAAGCTCAGCCATGACTTCTGTCTCATATTGATTTACCTTACAGCCTAAAGTGTAAAAAGCCACAGCTTTTTTATGACCATTTCTTTTAAGAGATAAATCTACTCTTGTCACTTTTTAAGTGCTCCTCCTATTAAATCTTTTCTTCATATTATATCACATAAAAAGCACTTTCAGGAACTTTTATTTTTTCTGGAAGCCGTTGGCGTTGGAATTGTTTCATTAAATCAAGGAATCCCTTTTATTATACGGAATTCCTTGGGCTTTGTCTGCAGTCTGAAATGGCTACATTATTATAGCCATTTCAGAATATATCAATCGTTAATGTTAACCCCCTTTAGATCGTACAGTTGCCCAAAACTTCTATCATTAAAACCGCCAATATTAGGATTGCCTAAATTTGAATTTACATTATTTTCTACTTGATTTTGCTGATTATACGTCGTATTGGTATCACTCCACTCACTTTTCGAAACAACCTTGCCATTTTGTTGAACCCAATTCATTATTTCACTGTTTGAACCATTTCCTCTTCCATTTACTAGTACATATCTTACTTCACCTTTTTTGACTAACTGCTTAAATTGGTCTAAAGTCAGTATATTGTCAGTACCAGAAAAGCCTCCCAGTGCCATTACAGGTTCACCAGTTTTAATTATTATGTCTTCTGCATCCTGCGCTGAAGCAACAACAAGCAAATATTTTGCATTTCCTTTGTTCTTTTGTAAGAAACTTATTAATTTCTCATTAGAATTATCAACAGTAGTAGAGTCAAGATTTCTACCCTCTCTATTGTAGGCAAGGTCTAAACCGGCTGATGGGAAAGTCCCTGACATTGGATAAAATATGGTAGTCGCTGACCAAATTGTAGGAGCTACTAAAAGGCCTGCAAAAGCAGCAACAACCAGCACCTTCCTTAGCTTCATGTTTTTACTTTTTACTAAATTTAAAATAATAAGTATAGCTGCTGAGGCAAAGCATAAAACAGACAATACTATCATTATTATCTTAGGAATATTCGACATATTATAATGATACGACAATATTAAAATCTGAACTAAGCCGTTTATAATGAGGGCAACAGGTAAAATCCATGAAGTCCATCCACCTGTTTTATAAGATTGCCACATTGACACAAGACCAATGCCAACAAGTGCTGCAATTGGTGGTGCAAGCATGGTTAAATAATATGGATGGAATAAACCTGTTGAATAGCTAAAATACAGGAAAACCGGCAATAGCCATGAAATCCAAAATATCAATGATAATTTTTCTTTATTATCAAAAGGCCTTTTTAATTTTGTGTTTATAGAGGCTGATATAAATCCAAATATTGCAATAGGGAATAGCCATATTATCTGATCAGAAAGGCTATTGTTGGAAAATAGCCTGGTTATGCTAGCTTTTTCTTGGCCTCCAAAAGTTCCGCCCATTCCTCCTGCACGTTGCTGTATATTTCTTCCCTTATTGGCTGGTGGCATCATGTTGTTTTGACCATCCAGGCCGAAATTATTCTGCGGCGGATTGTATCCGTCAAATTGTTTGCCAAACATATCTTGCCCATATTGGTTTGGTATTTGAGGAATAGGAGCAAAATTGCTATCTCTATCATTAATTGGAGGCTGACCCTGCCTATCAGAAATTCTTATGCGGTTCGCACCGCTTGGAAAACCGCTATTTCCAATTCCTAGCCTTTCAAGGCCGTTATGGCCTATTATGAGTTCCATTACTGTATTGTTGGTGCTGCTTCCTACGTAAGGTCTATCCTCTTTAGGTACTAGGTCCACAATTATCGCCCACGACAAAGAAATTAAAAGTAAAACGACTGTAGCAATAGCCAACTGGGACATCCTTTTTTTAATAGGTACTGCAGAAGAAATAATATACGTAAAATACAAAGCTGGAATGATCATATATGCCTGCAACATTTTTATATTAAAGCCAATGCCGACTAAGGCAAAGCTTAAAAGAAGATATCTCAACTTACCTTTTTCCGCGGCTTTAAGCAAAAACAAAGAAGCTAAAAGCAAGGTTAAAACAAGCAAGTTATCTATCGTATTATTTCTGCTATCTGCTACAAAAACAGGCGTTACTGCGAGGGATAAAGCCGCAATGAGCCCTGCTGTGCCGCCAAAACTTTTTTTTACGATAACATATATCAAGGCTACTGAAATAACCCCGGCAAAGGCTTGAGGAAAAATTAAGCTCCATCCCCTGAAACCAAATATTTTGGCAGAAATTGCCTGAATCCAAAAACCTAACGGCGGTTTGTCAACTGATACAAACCCAGCCGGATCAAAAGACACAAAGAAAAAATTTTTTAAGCTCATGGTCATGCTTTTTACAGCAGCAGCATAATACTTGTTTCCATATCCTTCTATACTTAAATTAGTAAAATTTAATACTGTCGACAAAGTTAAAATTAGTAATAATGTACACATCTCCTTCGAAATTTTTATTTTCCTCACCAGTAATTCCTCCTAACTAAATACCCATAACTTATATAAAAGAAAGTTTATCACTTGGGCTATAAGGGTAACAATTATTTTAGATATATACACATTTAATTGCAGATTTTTGACTAAATAATCAATAGTTAACATTGTAATCACAAGAGAAATTAAATTCGATACTAGAAACTTTACAAATTCCCAAAATATCTTATTATTAGCATTTTTTACTTCAAAAGTCCACTTTCTATTTAATACAAAACTGTTTATCACTCCACAACTATATCCTATAGCTTGACTAAAAACGTAATTCACTCCAATTATTTTGTAGAATACGGTAAACACGAAAAAATCTATTAAAGTATTGGTTATTCCTACTGTTCCAAAGCGACTTATATGTTTTAATTTTCCATTATAAATGTAATCTATCAGTTCAGATATTCTTTCCATATTCCTCTGGTATCTCCTTGTAATTTAATATACTTTCAATTATATATAGGGGCCTGCCCCTACTTTCATCCATAATCCTTCCTATATACTCTCCTATTATGCCAATCCACCCTAATATCAATCCAAACATAGCAATATTAACTGCTAAAATAAACCCTAAACTTAATATTTCTTCATCGCTAATTATATTTTTCAGAAAGATTACTATCGTCGAAATTATGCCAACTAGTGTTGCTATTCCTCCCACAAGACTAGCAAAAGTCAAAGGTTTGTAGGAAAATGAAGTTATTCCGTCAATAGCTAATTTTATCATCTTTTTTAAAGGATACTTGCTTTCTCCAGCAAATCTCTCTTGTCGTATAAATTCCACAGCTGTCTGCTTAAAACCAGCCCAGCTAACAAGTCCCCTTATATATCTATTCCTTTCTGGAAGCGACGATAACACATTGCACACTTTGCGATCTATAAGTCTAAAGTCACCTGCATCCACGGGTATATCAATATTTGTCATAAATTTTAATAATCTATAAAATGCTTTCGCTGTAAACTTCTTAAAAAAGGATTCCCCTTCTCTTTTGACTCTTTTGCCATATACTACATCATAGCCTTCTTTCCACTTTTTTATCATTTCAATCATTATTTCTGGAGGATCTTGCAAATCCGCATCAATTACAATAACAGCATCTCCTGATGACAATTTCATTCCCGCTGTTATTGCAGCTTGGTGTCCAAAATTGCGGGAAAAATTTATAAGTTTTACATTTTTGTCTCTATTGCATATTTGTTCTGCCTTACTTCTTGTCCTATCTTTGCTTCCATCATTTACAAAAATAATTTCGTAGCTTTCATTAGTTGAGTCCATGACAGATTTTATTCTTTTATAACTTTCTTCAATCACCAATTCTTCATTGTAGACAGGCACTACCACAGAATAGACGGTTTTACTCATTATCTTGAATACCTCCTTAACTAGTTGTAAATACTTTGTCTCCTACCTACTCTCTATTTACAAAAATGCTAAATAGATCTAAAAAAGCCTTCAATTTAGTCTTTTTGTCATTTTGAGTAATGACTATACGTGGTACCATCGAATTTTGACTATATAAATATTCCAACATTAAAATTCACCTCTTAACTTGTCATTCCAAATGATATTTCAAATTTTTAAAAGAGTTAACTTTATATTCTAAAGCATACTTAGTAATTGTCATATTAGTATCAAATAAATATGTGAAGTTTATGGGATTATATCATTGACAGTTGTCGCAGGTGTTTTATTTTTAATGGTGCTATCCAGCAAAATTTTGATAAGATAAATGAACAATGCTATGTTCAAAAGCGAAATAACTACCAGCAAAAAATTATATGGTATGTTATTTATGCCCTTTAATGTTTGAAGCAAGACGTAATAGGTATTTACAAAGACAGTAGCAGTAAACCCACCCGCCAATACCAGAAATCTTTTGTCTTTAAGATATACAAAAGCTAACACTGCTAAAGCAATTGCTGGAAACAAATATCTTTCATGCATGCTAGTAGAAAAAGTAAACACCCCTGCTATCTGTACAACAGCTATAGCAAAAACATATAAATTGCTGTTTGCTTTAGCATAAATAAACCACGAAAGGAGGGTAATTGTAACTATAAAAATCATTCCCCAAGTATGATAATTGAATATAAAAAGGACAGAAGTATCTTTCACATAATTCGCACCAAGTAAACCGAAAAAGTTAAACGCGTTAACAGAAGCGTAAGGATATTCTGATATGGTACTTAAAAATAATCTAAAAATCCACAACACATCTCCATTTGAAGAAAATGGAAGAATAATAACTACAGCTGTCACTAAAGCAGAAAGTATTACTTTTATATAAGTCTTGAGATTTTTTTCCCTTATTAACTCGAAAAAAAGCACTGGCAAGAAAACTATTCCTTGTGGTTTCATTAGTACAGCCCCTGTAAACGCGGTAGAAGATAGTACATATTTTTTTTGTGATAAAAAAAGCAGTGCCACTACAACCAGTAAAGTAAAGAAGGAATCTACTTGTCCCCATATTGCTGAATTGGTAAAAACTGCCGGGTTAAACGCATAAAATGTAGACGTAAAAATAGCAATTGTTGGAGAAAGATGTTTTTTAGCCAATTTATAAATAAGAAAGGCTGTAACAATATCAGCTATTATTGAAGGCAATTTTAACAATATTGTATAATAATTTTCTAAAGCCAGAATGCTTACAACTTTACCAATAAGAAAAAGGATGTAAATATAAAATGGAGGATAATCACAGGAAGTTGTATTTTTGTAAAATTTAAACAGGTCATTTGCTGCAGATGTTGCCCAACTTTTAAAAAGGTTTATGTCACCCGGATGACCTTCTATTAATGTTGTTAATGAAATGCGGAAAAATAAACCTATACAAAGCAAAATAATTACTAGTCTCATCTCATTATCTAGTCTGACCTTTGTATTTTTATGTATGAAAAAGTAGTAATAAGTAATAAAAAGAAATAGGAAAATCATTGAATATATGCCAATTGGTAGAGTGTATTTAAAAATAGAACTCATGTTCATGTTGGACATTTTCCTGCCTTGAGGATGTACAGGTTGCATTGGATTTAAATTCGGAAATTGATTTTTGTCCATTTGACTTCTGCTGTCCATAGGCGGCATAAAATGTTCAGTAGCCTTTTGATGCGATATTATATTATTGCTATATTCCCAGGTGGTATAAATGCATAAAAAAATCGATAATCCCAAAATCAAAATCAGGCTAATTTTAAATATCTGCTTTTTAGACATTATCTATACTCCTTTCCCTAAAACATTAAAAATCGGGAAGCTACACCTTATTAAGATTTCAAAACAGCTTGAAGATATATTATAAGGCTTTTTCTCAACTCTTTGCGCTTTAATGCATAATCTATATTAGCCTGAAGAAACCCAAACTTGTCCCCAATGTCATATCTTTTTCCTTCAAAGTGATAAGCATATATTGGTCGCTGCTGTGCTAATACTTTTAACGCATCTGTAAGCTGTACCTCTCCATTCTTCCCAGGTTCGGTTTTTTCAAGTATATCAAATATCTGAGGAGTTAGTATATATCTGCCCAAGACAGCAATATTCGATGGAGCTTCACTGACTTTAGGTTTTTCTACCATGCTTTTAACTTTGTAAGTTCCGTCCTCAAGTGGTATACCATCTATAATTCCATATTTTACAACATCCTTTTTATCAATAGCTTGCACTCCTAAAATAGGTGAATTGTATTTAGAATAGCAGTTTATTAATTGTTTAAGGCATGGAACCTTGCTGTCAACAAGGTCATCACCCAACAAAACTGCAAAAGGTTGGTTACCAACAAAAGCTTTTGCACAACTTATTGCATGTCCCAATCCTTTAAGTTCTTTTTGCCTTACATAATAAATATCAGCCAAATTGCATGTATCCCGTATTAATGGTAATAACTCTTCTTTGTTACTTTTTTTAATTTCATTTTCAATTTCATCAAACTTGTCAAAGTAATCTTCTATCGCTTTTTTGTTTTTGTTAGTAATTATCAATATCTCTTTGATGCCAGAATTAACAGCCTCCTCCACAATATAATGTATAACAGGTTTATCCACAATAGGTAGCATTTCCTTGGGTATAGTTTTTGTAATTGGCAAGAATCTGGTTCCTAATCCAGCTGCTGGAATAACAGCCTTTTTTATTTCCATTTTATCAATCCTTTCTTAGTTTTTAATTTCACGTAAAACTGTGCTTATTTCTTAAGGAAGACAAAAAGCAGGACTTAAAAAGAGTTCCTTCTTTTAAAAAAGTATAGAGCATATTTGTTGCATTAATATCAA
This sequence comes from Thermoanaerobacter mathranii subsp. mathranii str. A3, assembly GCF_000092965.1. Lineage (GTDB taxonomy): Bacteria > Bacillota > Thermoanaerobacteria > Thermoanaerobacterales > Thermoanaerobacteraceae > Thermoanaerobacter > Thermoanaerobacter thermocopriae. The sequence goes on along the minus strand of NC_014209.1, from coordinate 982,731 downwards.
ATGATTATGTGAATTTTGTGTGATTGCATAAAATAAAAGCAATCAGCAAAAGTGCCAATTGCTTTTATTTTATAGGATATTTTATGATAAAACTTACACCTTTTTCCCTATTTACTGCTTTAATTTCGCCATTGTAAAAATCTATGATCTTTTTAGAAATAGCAAGGCCTAAACCAAAATTACCAGTTTTATCTTTATAAAGTTTATCGAAAATATGGTCGATATGTTCTTTGTCAATGTTTGGCCCGTCATTGTATATTTCAAGTACTGCATAGTCTTTTTCTTTTTTTAAAGATATGCAAATTTTTTCTTCCGCATATCTTTGTGCATTATCTAAAATATTCTCAATGCAGACTTGTATTTTATCTACATCGCCCATAATTGTAACGTCATCCAAGTCCAAATTCCACTCAATTTTGCTGTTAATAACTTCAAATCTGCTTATTATACGCAAAAGTAAATCATGTAAATTTATATAGGTATTTTTGCCGCTGTTTTCAAGAAGATAATCTAAAGTGTTTAAATATAACATCTGGTTAATCTTTTTTTCTAATCTTGTGGCTTCATCCTTTATTATTTCGGCGGTTTTTTCAATAGAATCTATATATACTCCGTCAATTATTGCTTCGGCGTGGCTCATAATCACCATAACAGGTGTTTTTAAATCGTGAGATATACTTTGCAAAAACGTCTTTTCTTCCTCATCGGCGCGTTTTAATTCTTTTTGCATTCTATTCATGGCTTTTGCCAATCTTCCTATTTCATCTTCGCTTTTAATTTTAATCGGTTCGCTCCAATCTTTATGGGCTATTTTTACTGTATAGTTTTCAAGCTCTTTTAAGGGCTTCGAGATATAATTTGCAACAATTTTTGCTGCAAAAAAGCCAATAACGATAAATATAAGTCCTATTATAATTACCATGTATAGCAACGTGTCATTTTTTATATTTGGCATATATGATATCAAATATGATTTCCCCGTGCTGCCGTATTCAATAGAGCTTATTATAAATAAAAATTGCACATTATTATAGACTTCTTTAAATTGCTTTTCATGGATGTTGTCGCCCTTTATAAAACTAGTCATCCATATTTTTACGGCTATATCATTATGTCCTGGAGGTGGCGGAGGTGGAGGTACTCCTCTTTTATTGATATCTATTATCGATATCCTATTGTTGTCGTCTATATTCACAATAAAATTGTCGCTGTTTCTAAGATTCTTTATCTTACTAAAATTGCTTAAAGGTTGATTAAAATCGTTGCTTTTTAGCAGTGCCTCATGCACAACTTTCAAATCCTGCATTTTTGCATTTTCATCCATCTTTCTAAAAGCAAACAAATACAAAATTGAAGTACTGCAAATTATAATTAAAATTACCACTGAAAAAGTCACCCATATTCTCATTGTCAATGATTTAAATCTAAAGCGCTTCATGATTTTTCCACCAATCTATAGCCATATCCATATACGGTTTCAATTTTTAATTTATTGAGCTTTTTCCTCAACCTTCTAATTGTATCATCAATCACTCTGTCTGACCCAAAATAATCTTCGCCCCATACTTTATTTAAAATTTGTTCCCTTGATAGCAAAATATTTTTGTTTTCAACAAAATAGTTTAAAAGCTCAAATTCTTTATTGGTAAGCTGGATTTCATTATCTCCGTCAAAAATTGTTCGCTGTCTTTTGCTGATTCTGTAGTTACCTATGTTTATGTCGTTTTCAGCTTTTTTCTCATTATTTCCATAGATTCTCTCCATAAGTTTATTAGTTCTGATAACAAGTTCTCTTGGTAAAAAAGGCTTAGATAAATAGTCGTCACTTCCTAACTCTAATCCAACTACCCTGTCAAGCTCTTCATTTCTTGCAGATATAAATATTACAGGGGTATTTTGATTATATTGCTTAATTGCCTTAATCAATTCATAGCCATCTATATCCGGCAACATTATATCCAGTATCCAAAGGTCCGGCAAATCTTTTATTCTTTGCATTGCAGAACTTCCATCCAAAAAAGTAGTAACTTCATAGCCTTCTCGCTGTAAATATTTTTCAAGTAAAACATTAAGGCTTCTTTCATCTTCTACAAGATAAATTTTTCTTGGCAAGATTTTCACCTCCATATTTAATTATATAAAGTATAACATAAAATAATCAAAAAGTTTTAAATAAATTATGTGAAAAATGTGTTCTTCACTATTTTCAAATTAAATGCATCAAATTTTTCAAAAAAGTGTGTATATACATAATAAAAACCATTCATCACAAAAAAAGTCTTACAATAAAAATACAAAAAGGCAGATACTTCTTGCATCTGCCTTTTCACTTTGTCGTGGCGGCTTTTAATATTCCTGATTCAGCGCTGAGAGTGTCGTTTTACTAATTTATGACACCAGTCGTATTAGTCGAATAAAATAATGGACCTTCTTTTGCTGTCAGTGAGCCTCCGTTCATTGTAATTGTACCGGTACTACCTTCAGCATCACCAGGCATACTCTGATAAATACTCCACAATTTTTTCTGATATTACTTTACAATTGTTGACTGTTATTGAATTCTTCCCTTCAATGACAACCACTTCAGAAGCGTACGATTGCAATGTCAGCTGATTGGTCATTTTTAGATGCGGTCAATGTCTCATTGGATTTTGTGGTCGAGCCACTATTCAATGTATAAAGCCCTGTTCCTATTAGCTCTGCAGTATCTCCAGCAGGTTGACCTCCACCGGGCTGGTCACCTCCTAAAATTTCAATAGATATAACTTCATCAGAATCTGAATAGTAAGTCACTTTTAAAATGCTTCCTACGGTAATGTCATCAATGCTTGCAGTATTTTCGTTTGAATTATTGCTTGAATTTTCACCAGGTTTAGCATTTTGCTTAGTAATAGTGGTAGTATCCAAAATGGTAAAAGTTTTGGATTCGCCAGTTAGTGTTAATAGTTCTGGTGCTCTGCCTATCCTTCCGCCTGGCGGAGTTCCTTGCTGGGCATTGTTATCGCTCGACTCGATTGTGGCAGTAGAAACACCATCTGCATCATTTACTTCGTGTGGTGGAGCATTGTTGCCGCTTGGTGGAGCTCCCTGTGGAGCATCGTCGTCAGTTGACGTATTTCCGTTTGAGGCATTGTTGTTACTTACTGTACTTTCATTCGAAGCATTGTCATTGCTGAAAGTTATACTCTTCTGATTTCCGCCCCGCTGATTTAATGTGCCAAGTGCAATGGTTATTTTCTTGCCATTAATCGCAGTTACTTTGCCATAGACTGTAGTCTGCTTTGTAGATGAAGAAGCCGTTGATGTAGTCTGCTTTGTGGATGAAGAAGCAGTTGATGTAGTTTGCTTGGAGCATGCAGTAAGACTAAAAATACCCACTGCAATCAGCAGTGCGGCCACCGATTGAAATAGTTTATTTTTATTCAAAATTTATCACTCCTTGTATAATATATTTAGGTTAATAAAGGCAACCTATAATCTTTTATTTATCGAAAGATTATACAGTAAGTTGTATAATTAGATTATTAGATAGAGTGATGTCGTACACTCTTTGAGGTCAGTCCTCGTACTTGAAAGACTGACACCTTTGCAATTACTCCTCACTTAGTAGGGATGATTCCAGACTTTTTGAGCAACTTCATTTGAGTGGTTAAGTATCCTATTTCTTTGCAAAGTTTATCACTCTTCTTCTGTTGATTTTTTCTTCTTTCTCAACCCGACCTTTTTGTTATTTCCCTTGAACAATCACGGAAGATTTTTAAGGGACATTGTTCTCTATTTACTTAAAAAAGTGGATTAACCTCATATTTTGATACGATTTGAGCCAAAATCTTCTCTTCTTTCAAAATTTTCATTAAAATTTTGGATTTGAACTGGTGAACATGCTTTTTTCCACATTTTTATTATCTCCTACATATTCGACATTTACAAAATACTTAAGACAGAGAATGATTTTTAACTCTCATCTTTGCGAGTGACAATTATACCTGATGCTATAGAAGTGTCTCACATTAAATATCACCTCCTTTATTTATTTTTTAATTTTTTACAATCAATTCTCGAAAGAATAAATTTAACTCATATTTAAGATATAAAAGATAATTGTCGTATTAATATCAAATAATTTTGGAAACTTTGTGTGATTATTATTTAATTTAATTTTATTTTCTTGGGTCTTTGTCAAGAGTTGGGGTAGATATTTTTCTGAATGCCCGCCCTTCAGTTTTAAATCAAAATATATAATCGTGGTGACATCCTTTGAATTCACCTAAGTACTATTTTTAATAAGCACCTCCACAACAATCTTCCATGTATTTGATTTGGTATCAATATCGTACTGGTTTTTTTGTTTTAACTCCCTTTTTTTCTTGTTGTATTTAATTATTAATGAGCCAACTTTTGTCTTATTGGGTTTTTGAAAATTTTTTGTTGACCTAATATTTCCTATATGCTAATATAGGAATATAGGAGGTGAATCCCATGGCAGAAAACATCTATGAACTCCGCGCAGAATTTTTTAAGGCCCTTTCTCATCCGACAAGGTTGAAAATTTTAGACGTAATTTTAAATGAAAAGGAGATTTGCGTATGCGAAATTGTAAATAAAATAGGTGTAGATCAATCGACAATATCAAAACATTTAAGCATATTAAAAAAAGCTGGCATTTTAGAAAGCAGAAAAGAAGGTCTTTCAGTATTTTACAAAGTAAGATTCCCTTGTATGAAAGATTATTTTATCTGTATTGACAAAACCATAAAGTGTGATCTTGTAACTAAGGTTTCCTTTATTGACTCCAGTAAGTAGAAAGTTGAACAATTTTGTTAATATTAAAATTTATCAAAAAGGAGGCCACAAATGAAGGAAGAAATTAAAAAAATTCTAGTCATTGCAGGTGTTTTCTTTTTTGTTTACTATATGCCTTTAGAGAGCATGCACTTTAAAGGGGCTGTCATAGAATCCCTTTACATGCTTCAAGATTACGCAAGGCATCATGTATTAACCTGCTTAATACCTGCTCTTTTCATAGCAGGTGCAATTTCAAACTTTATTTCCCAGCAGGCGGTTATGAAATACTTCGGCGGTGGGGCAAAAAAATGGCTTTCCTACGCGGTCGCCTCAGTATCCGGAACAATCCTTGCTGTTTGCTCGTGCACGATTTTGCCACTTTTCACGGGAATTTATAAAAGAGGAGCTGGTCTTGGTCCCGCAATAGCGTTTTTGTATTCAGGACCTGCAATAAACGTCCTTGCAATAATAATGACAGCAAGAATTTTGGGATATAAATTGGGAATAGCAAGGGCAGTTGGGGCAGTATTATTTTCAATTGTTATTGGCTTAATCATGGAAATAATATTTAAAAAAGAAGATGTGGCAAGGCTGTCAAAAATCTATCAACTTTCAACAAAAAATGAAGGAAGAAGCCTATTGCAGGATTTTTTGTTTTTTGCAAGCCTTGTATTTATATTAATTTTTGCAGCATGGGGTAAACCCGCACAGCCTGTAGGATTTTTCAGTACTGTATATAACGTAAAATGGTACTTGACAGTATTTTTTCTTGTGTTCCTTACGACAATCCTTGTTAAATTGTTCAAAAAAGAAGAAATCACCTCATGGATCGAAGCTACTTGGAGTCTTGCCAAACAGATACTTCCCCTTCTTTTTGGAGGTGTTGCGATAGCAGGATTTTTAATGGGAAGGCCGGGGTATGATGCAGGAATACTCCCCTCAAGGTATGTTGAAGCTCTTGTTGGTGGAAACTCATTACTTTCAAATTTCATTGCTTCAATAATAGGTGCTTTTATGTATTTTTCTACTCTTACAGAAGTTCCCATAATTCAGAGCCTTTTGGGTTACGGTATGGGGCAAGGTCCTGCCCTCGCACTTTTGCTCTCAGGACCTGCTTTGAGTCTTCCTAGCATGCTTGTAATTAGTAGCGTCCTCGGGCCAAAAAAGACTATTACCTATGTAAGTTTAGTAATTATAATGTCGACTTTTATTGGATTTGTTTTTGGAAATTTTTTTAAAGCTATTTAAAAAAATTTATGATAAATTAAAATGTTTATATGAAAATAAAATAAATAAATGAAATTAAAGGAGGAAAATATAATGAATATTAAAATTCTTGGAATGGGATGCGCAAAGTGCAAAGCTTTGGAGGAAAATACAAAGGCTGCATTACAAGAACTAGGAATTGAAGGAGAAGTCGAAAAAGTTCAGGATTTAAATAAAATTATAGAATACGTAATGATTACACCTGCTCTTGTGATTAATGAAGAAGTCAAAGTTGCAGGCAGAGTTGCAACAAAAGATGAAATTAAAAAATACATTGAAGAATATACAAAATAAGAGGTGCGATTTTTGCACCTCTTACTCTACTTCATAAACTTCAGAAACAAACCCTTTTGCATAGTTAGCCAACTTGTAAGCTTCATCGTCAACAAATTGGCAAGCTCCGTCCTTCTGATGAACCTTGTTGAAAATCTCAAATGAATAAGGTGATTTTTATTTTCTTATAGAATTAATTATTCAAGCTCTGAAGCGGAGCAGGAATCCTGCCACCTCTTTTTATAAATGTATCGGCGGAAAAATTGTTTACTTTCATAACAGGTGCGTGTCCCAAAAGTCCACCAAATTCGACATGGTCTCCTTCTTTTTTGCCGGGTACAGGGATGATCCTTACAGCTGTTGTCTTTTTGTTTATCATGCCTATTGCCATCTCATCTGCAATTATTGCTGATATAGTTTCGGCTGGCGTGTCCCCAGGTATTGCAATCATGTCAAGCCCAACAGAACACACGCATGTCATTGCTTCAAGCTTTTCTATTGATAGCGCACCTGCCTCAACAGCGCTTATCATTCCTGCGTCTTCACTTACAGGTATAAAAGCACCGCTTAAACCTCCAACATAGGATGATGCCATTACACCGCCTTTTTTGACGGCATCATTTAAGAGCGCCAGTGCTGCTGTTGTACCAGGTGCACCGCATTTTGAAAGTCCCATTGCTTCAAGTATGTTTGCGATACTATCACCAATTTCGGGAGTTGGTGCAAGCGACAGGTCAAGTATGCCAAAAGATGTGTTTAATCTTTCTGCTGCAAGCCTTCCTATAAGTTCACCTGCACGTGCAATCTTAAAGGAAGTTTTTTTAATAATTTCGGAAATTTGACCAAAATCAGCTTTGTTATCAAGCTTTGAAAGTGCTGCTAAAATTACGCCTGGTCCACTTACGCCAACATTAATGACGCATTCGCCTTCACCTACACCGTGAAAAGCACCCGCCATAAATGGATTGTCTTCCGGCGCATTACAGAAAACTACAAGTTTAGCTGCACCTATTCCGTCTTTGTCTTTTGTAAGTTCGGCGGTTTTTTTAATTATTTTCCCCATTAAAGCTACGGCATCCATATTTATACCTGCTTTTGTTGTAGCTACATTGATTGAAGAACAAACCCGTTCAGTAGAAGATAATGCTTCAGGTATTGAATTTATTAATCTTAAATCACCATCAGTAAAACCTTTGTGTACAAGTGCCGAGTACCCTCCGATGAAATTAACCCCGACTTCTTTTGCTGCAGCATCCAGTGCCTTTGCTATTTTTATAAAATCTTCCGTGCTTTTTGCGCTTTCGGAAATTAAAGCTATTGGTGTTACAGAAATGCGTTTGTTGACAATAGGTATGCCAAATTCTGATTCAAGGTCATCTGCTACTTTTACGAGATTCTTTGCCTTTTTTGTAATTTTATCGTATATTTTATTTGATAAAGTTTCTACATTATCGCTTACGCAATCTCTTAAATTTATACCCATTGTTATAGTTCTTATGTCAAGTTTTTCAGCTTGTACCATACGTATGGTTTCTTCTATTTCATCAAACGCAAATCTCATATCAATCCCTCACAGTCTATGCATTGCTCTGAATATGTCTTCTTTTTGAATATCAATCTTAAGTCCCATTTTCTCTCCAAGAGAATTTAAGTTTTCCTTTAAAATATTAAATTCCACTGTACTATTTGATATATCAACAATCATAATCATAGTAAATATATCCCTTAAAATTGTCTGGCTGATGTCGAGAATATTTATATTTGCTTCAGCTAACAATTTTGAAACAGAGTAAATGATACCGACTTTGTCTACTCCAATTATAGATATAATCGCTTTTTGCACATTCACCAAAACCACTCCTTGCCCTATTTCTGTATAGTATACTATAGTGCAAATACATTTGCAATCAATATACATTTTTTAATTGTATTTTCGTAGTTTTATGTAATATAACTTCTGTGTTCCTACTGTTAACCCATATCTCCCAACTCATACATCACTATGGAACACACACTAATAGCTGCTGTCTCTGTTCTTAAAATCCTCGGTCCCAAACTCACAAGTTTAGCGCTATACCTTAAAGCCAAATCAACTTCCTCTTCTGAAAATCCTCCTTCAGGACCTATAAAAATAGCAACTTTTTTAATATTTTTTACTCCATCTAATACTTCTTTTAATTTTAAAGTTTTTTCTTTTTCGTATGGGATTATACATAAGTCAAATTCCTCAATTTGCTTTAATGCCTCCTCAAAAGAAATAGGCATACAAATTTCGGGCAATGACGTTCTGCCCGATTGTTTACAAGCTTCCCGAGATATCTTATTCCATCTTTCAATTTTTTTGTTTAAATTGCTGTTTTTTATATCTACAACCGAATAGCGAGTTATAATGGGAATAAATTTTTTAACTCCTATCTCTGTACATTTTTGAATTATTAATTCCATTTTATCTGACTTGGGCAAACCCTGAAATAATGCAATTTCAATTGAACTTTCAGTATTCGATTGTAATTTGCTTTCTAAAAATAAAATTACTCTGTTTTTTTCTACGCCATAAATAGATGTTTGATATTCAGTAGAACCGTCAGATATTACAATTTCATCTCCTTTTTTCAATCGAAGAACATTTATTATGTGATGAGTATCTTTTCCCTCTATATAGGCAAAATTTTCTTTTATTTTTTCTTTATCAACAAAAAATTTCCTCATAATAACTCACTTTTTCCTTGATAATATTGTACACCATTCTCCTTCTTCTTTTATTTGCAATATCTCAAAAAATGGCTGTATTTTTTCCATGACTTCTTTTTTTCTACTTTTTATTATACCACTAGCTAAAAATAAGCCCTCTTCTTTTAAGTATTTAGGAACCTCTGTCGACAACTTAATTATCACATCAGCAATAATATTTGCCACTATAATGTCAGCTTTTCCGTCAAATTCATTTAATAAATCACTTTTAAATACTTTCACATTTTGTAAGTTATTTAATTCTACATTTTGTCTGGCTACTTCCACAGAAACTTCGTCTATATCCGCCGCATAAACTTCCTTTGCTCCTAATTTACCACTAGCGATACTAAGTATACCTGAACCACAACCTATATCAAAAACTATGCTTTCTGGCATCACAATTTCCTCTAAAAGTTCCAAACACATCTTTGTGGTCTCATGGGTGCCTGTGCCAAAAGCCATTCCGGGGTCTAACTCGATAATTATCTCTTCTCCTTGAGATACATATTCTTCCCAAGAAGGCTTAATCACTATTTTCTTTCCTATTTTTAGAGGCTTATAATACTGTTTCCAATTATTTGCCCAGTCCTCTTCATCCACTTCTGAAACTTTTAAGTCAAAATTTCCTATATCAATTCCAAAAGATTTAAGTTCTACAATTCTATCTTTTAAAATATTTATTTTATCTATAGTATCTGAAGCAATAGGAAAATAGGCAAAAACCTTAATATTTCCCTCTTCTTCAAAAAGAGAAGGCTCTATATAATCCCAATTATCACTTTGCGCCAATAGTTTTACATCATTCGGGTTTTTTATAACTACACCGCCAGCACCTAATTCGTGCATGATATTTGTCACAGCCTCTTCTGCTTCTTGTATAGTTGTAACTTGTACTTCAATCCATTTCATTCTTTTCACACCTTTAATTTAAATTTATTATCCGCCAAAAGCATCCTTCATCCTTTGAAAAAAGGATTTTGATTCCGTCGAAGTCTCACCCTCTAATTTTCTCAATTCTCTCAGCAATTCTCTTTGCTTTTCTGTCAACTTTTTAGGCACATCAATATAAACTTCTACAATTTGGTCTCCGCGTCCTCTTCCATTTATGTGGGGAATTCCTTTTCCCCTTAACCTAAACTTGGTCCCTGTCTGAGTTCCTTCTGGTATTGTAAAGCTAACTGGTCCATCCAGTGTAGGAATTTTTATTTCTCCCCCCAAAGCTGCATCAGTAAAACTTATAGGCATTTTCAAATACACATTGTATCCTTCTCTTTTAAACAACTCGTGGGGCTTTACGCGAATTATAAGATACAAGTCCCCTTTTGGACCTCCTCTTAAGCCTGGCTCTCCTTCCCCTCTTAAGGTAAGCATTTGTCCGTCATCTATTCCTGCTGGTACAGTAACTTTAATTTTTCTCCTCTTTCTAATTCTACCTGTACCACTACATTTGTTGCAAGGGTCAGTAATAATCTTTCCTTCACCACGACACCTAGAGCAAGTTCTTATATTTACAATCCTTCCAAAAGGAGTATTTTGTTCTGTTCTCACCTCACCAGTTCCATGACATACAGGACAAGTCGCTGGTTTACTGCCTGGCTTTGCCCCTACCCCTTTACATACATCACACTCTTCAAATCGTTCAACCTCTATCTCTTTTTCTGTCCCAAAAGCTGCTTCTTCAAAAGTTAAAGTAAGGTCATACCTTATATCGTTCCCTTTTTGAGGACCTGTTTCTGCTCTTCTTCGCCCTGTACCAAAGAAATCACTGAATATGTCCCCAAATATATCACCAAAACTTCCAAAGCCTCCAAAATCAAAACCGCCTTCTCCGAAACCTCCTTGACCAAATCCACCTTGGCCAAAACCACCTTGCTCAAAAGCCGCGTCTCCAAATTGGTCATATTTAGCTCTTTTTTGAGGATCTGAAAGAATCTCATAAGCTTCATTTATTTCCTTAAATTTTTGTTCAGCTTCCTTGTCACCAGGATTTAAATCAGGGTGATATTTTTTAGCAAGCCTTCTATAAGCTTTTTTTATTTCCTCTTCTGTGGCATTTCTATCTACTCCTAACACTTCATATAAATCTTTTTTAGCCACTTTCTCACCTGCCTTTCATTACGCAAATTAGAACCAGGTAAAACCTGGTTCTACATTATTTATTATCATCATCCTCCACTTTATAGTTGGCTTCATAGACATTGTCCTGTGTTGTACCTTGTCCAGCACTATCTGTATTTGTAGCTCCTCCCGTTTGTCCTCCAGCTTGTTGGTATATTCTTGTAGAAACTTTGTAGAAAGCTTGTGAAAGTTTTTCAGAGGCACTTTTAATCGCTTCTATATCACTTCCTTCAAGAGCTTTTCTCACATTTTCTATTTCTTTGTTAATTTCGTCTTTTTCTGCTTGCGTCATCTTATCCCCAAGGTCTTTCATTGTTTTTTCGGCTTGATAAATAAGAGAATCTGCCTTATTCCTTATTTCGATTTCTTCTTTCTTCTTTCTGTCTTGTTCTTCATATTGTTTAGCCTCATTGATCATCCTTTGTATCTCTTCTTCTGACAAATTAGTTGTCGAAGTAATTGTTATATCCTGTGATTTGCCAGTACCTAAGTCTTTTGCAGAAACATGTACAATTCCATTGGCATCTATATCAAAAGTCACTTCAATTTGAGGCACTCCTCTTGGAGCTGGTGGAATTCCTGACAAAATAAACCTTCCAAGAGTTTTGTTGTCTTTTGCCATAGGTCTTTCGCCTTGTAACACGTGTATTTCAACAGAAGTCTGATTATCCGCTGCAGTGGTAAATATCTGGCTTTTTCTTGTAGGTATCGTGGTGTTTCTCTCTATAATCTTAGTAAATACTCCACCTAAGGTCTCTATTCCCAAAGACAAAGGTGTTACGTCAAGTAAAAGGATATCTTTCACTTCTCCAGATAATACTGCCGCCTGTATAGCTGCACCTATGGCCACTGCTTCATCTGGATTAATTCCTTTGTGAGGTTCTTTACCCATTATTTTCTTTACTGTCTCCTGTACTAATGGCACTCTTGTAGAACCACCAATGAGAAGAACTTTATCAATATCAGAAGGCTTTAAGCCTGCATCGTTTAATGCTTGGTTAACAGGACCTACTGTTGATTCTACAAGGTCGGAAATCAATTCTTCAAATTTTGCTCTTGTAAGATTTACATCTATATGTTTTGGCCCCGTAGCATCAGCAGTAATAAATGGCAAGTTGATATTAGTTACTGTTGCAGAAGAAAGCTCTATTTTTGCTCTTTCTGCAGCATCTTTAAGCCTTTGCAACGCCATTCTATCATTTCTTAAATCAATTCCATGTTCTTTTTTGAAATTGTCAGCAAGCCAATCTATTATCCTTTGGTCAAAGTCATCTCCACCCAAGTGGTTATTACCACTTGTAGCCAAAACCTCAAATACTCCTTCTCCTATTTCCAAAATAGAAACGTCAAAAGTACCACCACCTAAGTCATAAACCATTATCTTTTGATTTCCCTCTTTGTCAAGTCCATATGCCAAAGCAGCAGCTGTCGGCTCATTTATTATTCTCAAAACCTCAAGGCCTGCAATTCTACCTGCGTCTTTTGTAGCCTGTCTTTGGCTGTCATTGAAATAAGCAGGAACAGTAATTACCGCCTGTGTAACTTTCTCACCTAGGTATGCTTCTGCATCGGCTTTGAGTTTTTGTAAAATCATTGCAGAAATCTCTTGAGGTGTATACTCTTTATCGTCAATTTTTACTTTGTAGTCACTTCCCATGTGCCTTTTTATAGACATTATGGTTCTATCAGGATTTACAATTGCCTGCCTTTTTGCAACTTGCCCTACTAACCTTTCGCCTTCTTTGGTAAAAGCAACAACTGAAGGCGTAGTACGAGCCCCTTCAGCATTAGGTATGACTACTGGTTGGCCTCCTTCCATAACAGCAACACAAGAAAAAGTAGTTCCTAAGTCAATTCCTATAACTTTCCCCATCTTTTTCAACCTCCTTTTTATTTTGCTACTTTTACTAAACTTGGTCTTATTACTTTATCTTTTAGATAATAGCCTTTTTGGAAAACTTCAATAATTTCATTGGGCTGTTTTCCTTCCACCTCTTCCTGCATTACAGCATGGTGTTTGTAGGGGTCAAAAATTTGCCCTTCTGCTTCAATTTCTTTCACGCCAAATTTATCCAATATCTTTTTAAACTGCCTGTAAATTAATTCTATCCCTTCTTTTAGAGAATTATAATCTCCACTGCTCGCCAAAGCTCTTTCAAAATTATCCATAATAGGCAAAAGTTCTAAAATTACTGTTTCTTTCCCGTATTCTACCATTTCTGATTTTTCTTTTTCTGTTCTCTTTCTGTAATTTTCAAATTCTGCTTTCAACCTTTGTGCAATATCTAAATATTCTTGAGCTTCAACTTCTTTTTGCTGAAGTTTTTGCTTTAGTTCCTCTATTTCATCTACCGTTTGCTGCTGTGGCTGTTGCTGTGCTTGTTCATCTTCGGGAGGTCCTTCCATTTGTTCGTTTGAATCTAAATTATTAACATCCTTTTCCTCCTCTTTGTTAATTTCCTTTTCTACTTCTTCCACTTATATCACCTCATTATATTTCATCATTGTATATATTCGATAAAAGATTCGAAAGCTCTTTTGTCATAACATTGATTTCATTAATTAATTTTCTATAATCCATTCTTGTAGGCCCTATAATTCCTATTGTACCCACCACACGACCGTTAATCTTATAAGTAGTTTTTATAACGCTTAAGTCCTTCATTTCCTCAAACTTGTTTTCGCTTCCTATTCTCACATCTATAAAATCTACTTCAGGTTCTAAAATTTCATTTAATAAAGACTTGTTATCTAAAAGGTTGAAGAAATTTTTTGCTTTGCTTAAATCTTTATACTCAGGAAAATCTAAAATATGAGAAGTTCCATCCGCATAAATATCCGTTTCCTGTAATTGCTTCAAGCTCAAAAGTATAGTGTTTATCAATTCGTCGGCTATAAAAACCATCTCTCCTAACATATGCCTTAAATCCTGTTGTAAAAACTCAAAAACATCTTTTTCATTTTTTCCGGCAATTTTCTCGTTTAACAAATTGTTTAAAAACTCAAAGATATTTCTATCTACATTTTGGCACAAATTAAGCAAGTAATTTTTTACAATCCCTGTGTCTGTTACTACTAAAAAAATCATTTTATTAGAAGCAACAGGTATAAGTTGAATTCTTTTTATTCTATCAGGGTTCAACTTTGGCATTTTAGCAACTGTAGTATGGTGAGTAATGTTAGCCAAAATTTTTGCGTATTTCTTTACAATCTCATCGAATTCCGCTATTATTTCCTCGCGAGTATTATAACTAATTGGAGGTTCATTGTTTATATAATTTCGAAGAATGCTGTCTACATAAAATCTATATCCTTTATCTGAAGGTATCCTTCCTGCAGAAGTATGAGGTTGCTCTAAATATCCCATTTCCTCCAAATCTGCCATCTCATTTCTTATAGTAGCAGAACTTAAGCCTATATTGTACTTCTTAGCTATTGTTCTCGACCCTATTGGCTCTGCCGTCATAATATAATCAGTAATAACCGCATATAGTATTTTTTTCTTCCTATCATCTAACGGCATTTTCACCACCCCATGTATTATTAGCACTCAATCAAGTTGAGTGCTAATTCACGTTTTTAAAATACCACTCTTATAATTTTTTGTCAATACTCATTTAGGGCAGAAATTCTTCAAAAATGACGTTAGAGACATCAATTCCCCTCTCAGTAAGTTTTACACACTCATTATCAACCTTAATTAAACCTTCTTTTAAATATTTTTGTATTACTTTTTTATAAATTTCAAATAAACTAACATCAAATATTTTCTTAAAATCCTTGTCACACACTCCTTTTGTCATTCTCAATCCTAAAAACATAAACTCGGCCATTCTATCTTGTTTTGTCAATTTTATTTTTTCCTTAACTGCACTTTTTCTTTCTAAAATGCCTTTAATATAGTCTTTTGTGCCTTCAATATTACTATATCTTACATCCTCCATATACGAATGGGCTCCTGCACCAAATCCCAAGTAATTTTTGCATTGCCAGTATAAAATATTGTGGCGACATTCAAATGTGGGCAATGCAAAATTAGATATTTCGTAATGATGGTAGCCTTTTTCTTTTAAAAACTCTATACCCCAATGGTACATGCTAAGCTCTTTTTCCTCATCAACTACAGGCAACTGTCCTTTTTCATAAAGTTTGTAAAAAGAAGTGTTTGGTTCTAAAATTAAGCTATAAGTAGAAATATGGGTTGGCTGTAATTTTACTACTTCTTTTAAAGTTTCTTGCCACTCTTTGAAGGTTTGAGTAGGAAGAGCGTACATCAGGTCAATATTTATATTGTCAAAGAACTTTTTCACTAACTCATAATTTTCAAGAAATTCTTCTATTGTATGAATTCTTCCTATATATTTTAAAAGCCTATTTTGAAAAGCTTGAAGTCCAATGCTTACACGGTTTATTCCATTTACTTTGTAAATTTCTAATTTTTCTTCAGTAATAAGTCCGGGATTCATTTCAATAGTGATTTCACAATCATCAACTAATTTATAATATTTAAATACAGACTTTAATATCACCTCTATATAATAAGGAGGCAAAAGGTTAGGAGTACCACCTCCTATATAAACTGAAACTACATTATAATCTTTTGTAGAGTTTGATTCTATTTCCATAAGTAGTGCCCGAATATAGTCCTCAAAAAGATAATCATAGCCTGCATAAGAATTAAAATCACAATAATAACATTTTCTTTTACAAAAAGGAATGTGAATGTATAATCCTATCTCCTTCATTTTTCATCATCTAACTTCAATATTGACATAAAAGCCTCTTGAGGTATTTCAACATTTCCCACCTGTCTCATGCGCTTTTTGCCTTCTTTTTGCTTCTCTAAAAGTTTTTTCTTACGAGTTACGTCTCCTCCATAGCACTTGGCAAGAACGTTTTTCCTCAAAGCTTTTACAGTCTCTCTTGCAATAATCTTAGAGCCTATCGCCGCCTGGATTGGGATTTCAAAAAGATGCCTTGGAATATTTTCTTTTAACTTTTCTACAATTTTTCTCGCTTTTTCATAGGCTTTATCCTTGTGAACTATCATCGATAAAGCGTCTACTAAGTCACCGTTTATTAAAATATCCAATTTTACTAAGTTAGATTCTTTATATCCTTTAAGCTCATAGTCGAAAGAGGCATAACCCCTTGTTCGTGACTTTAAAGCATCAAAAAAGTCGTATATTATCTCATTCAAAGGCATTTCATATTTTAAAAGTACGCGAGTTTGTTCTAAATATTCCATTCCTAAATATATTCCCCGCCTATCCTGGCAAAGCTCCATAACTGCCCCTACATATTGAGTAGGCACCATAATTGTTGCTTCCACAATTGGCTCTTCGATATGATCTATCTGAGTAGGAAGTGGCATTTTTGTAGGATTGTCCAAATCCAATACTTCTCCATTGGTTTTGTAAACTTTGTAAATTACACTCGGTGCAGTGGTAACAAGATTTAAGTTGTACTCCCTTTCCAACCTTTCTTGAACTATTTCCATGTGTAAAAGCCCTAAAAAGCCACACCTAAATCCAAAACCTAAGGCAGCAGAGGTGTCAGGTTCAAATACAAGTGACGCGTCATTTAACTGAAGTTTTTCTAAAGCCTCTTTTAAATTTTCATAGTCTTGTCCATCCGCAGGATAAATGCCACAAAAGACCATTGGCACTACTTCTTTATAGCCAGGAAGTGGAGAATCAGTGGGATTGTCTGCATCTGTTATTGTATCTCCTACGCGAGTATCTTTTACATTTTTTATGCTAGCAGCAATGTAGCCAACCTCACCTGCTTTAAGCTCTTCTACTGGATAAAGGTTAGGTCTAAACATTCCCACTTCTGTAACTTCAAAAACTTTGCCAGTAGAAAACATTTTTATTCTCATCCCTGGTTTAACAATTCCATCCACTACCCTTACAAAGCTTATTGCTCCTTTGTAGTTATCATAAAAAGAGTCAAAAATTAGCGCTTTTAAAGGCTTGTTTTCATCACCTTTTGGAGGTGGAATTCTATTCACAATGGCTTCTAAAACTTCTTCTATACCTATGCCTTCTTTAGCAGAGGTAAGCAAAGCATCTTCTGCGTCAATCCCAATCACGTCTTCAATTTCTTTTTTTACAAGTTCAGGATTTGCTGAAGGAAGGTCTATTTTATTTATCACAGGTACTATCTCTAAATCATGTTCTAAAGCCATATACACATTAGCAAGGGTTTGCGCCTCAATTCCTTGTGTAGCGTCTACTACAAGCAGAGCTCCTTCACATGCTGCAATGCTTCTGGATACCTCGTAAGTAAAATCCACATGCCCAGGGGTATCAATAAGATTAAGTTCATATTCATTTCCGTCTTTAGCTTTATAAATCATCCTTACAGGCTTTAACTTTATAGTAATTCCTCTCTCCCTCTCCAATTCTAAATTATCTAAAATTTGCTTATCTGTCTCCCTCTCAGAAAGAAAACCCGTTTTCTCAATAAGTCTATCTGCCAGAGTAGATTTACCATGGTCTATATGGGCGATAATACAAAAATTTCTAATATACTCCATCCTTTCTGACATTGTGTACCTCCTCAAAAATTAAAGAATACACCTCATTTCAAAAATCGGTCTTTACAATATTGGCTCAATCTACCTATGTCAATAACCGACTCCTTACCAAAAATTTTTACAATTATCTTTTCTTTATTTGAATATACGCCAAATATATTTACTTTCCTCACTCCTGTAGTAATTTCATTAAAGGAAGAATCAGCTATTACAAGCCCTATCATCATAATAACAATGTACAATAAAAGAGCAAAGATTACAAGTCTCTTTTTTCGAATTTGTTTTTTTCTCTCTTTTGTCCTTGTAAGTCTCATCTTTTACCTTCCTTTCAAAGCTTCGTAAATCTGTTGCATTTGTTCAATCATTTTATCGCAACTATATTTTTTCGCACTTTCTTTTCCCTTTACACTCATATTTTTTCTCAACTTTTCATCTTTTAAAATTTTCTCTATAGCATTTGCCAACTCTTCAGGATTTTCCTTTTCTACCAAAATTCCCTCTACACCATCTTGTATTATTTCTGGAATACCTCCCACCTTTGTAGCTATGACAGAGATACCTTCATTTAAAGCTTCAATTACAGAAATTCCAAATCCTTCTTCATGAGAAGGAAGCACAAATAAATCAAGATTTCTCAAAAAAGAAGGAATGTCATTTCTATACCCTAGTAAAAAGAATCTGTCTTTTAAATTTAAACTCTCAATCATTTTTTGTAATTCTTCTTTAAAAGGACCATCTCCTGCTACAAAAAAGTAGGCATTTATATTTTTTAAAATCGAAGCCGCTTTTATTAAATCTTGAACACCTTTAGCAGGAATAAGTCTTGCTATACTTCCTACAATAAATGAGTCTTGTGGCAAATTGAATTTTTCTTTTAAATTAAGAGTTGTTTCCTCATAAAAAGAAGTATCAATGCAATTGTACACTACCTTTATTTTGTTTTTCTCTATTTTTTGATTTAAGACTAGATCTTCTTTTAATGCTTTAGAAACAGCAATAAACTGGTGGGTTTTTTTGTCTAGAACTTTTGTCAAACTTAACAGAAGTTTCTTTTTGTAAAAATTCATATTATCGTAATTTGCAAAGTTGTGGACTGTCACTACTGTTTTCACAGGCATAGCAAAACATGCAATTCTTCCTACGAATGAAGCTTTTGCCCCATGCATGTGAACAATATCTGGCTTAAACTCATATATTGCTTTTTGTACAAACCTTATTGCCCTATAGTCTTTTTTTAAACTAAGTCCGTCTCCAATGCCAACATTATATACTGCAATCCCCAACCTTTTAAGATATTCTTGAGTTTTTTCGTCAAAAGAACACAAAACAGCCACTTCATACCTATTTTTGTCTAGCAATCTCACCAGTGACAATAAATGTTTTTTTATTCCCCCTTCTGATTTTCTCACAATTTGCAATATCCTTATTTTTTTCATGAAACCACCTTTTTAAGCCATTTCTTCAATAACAAAATGTATTAGCATAGGTCCAACAAATACCATCATTGTAGCTGACGCTACAATTCCTGAATCATTAAAAATAAGCGCAAAAACACTCCCTATAATCGTTGCTACAAAACACGTTCCAATGTAAGTATGCTTTTTAAAAATTTCTCTCAAAACTCCCACAGGTTTGAAAAAAAGAACCAGCAAAACACCTATAAGTGTCAATAACACTCTTGACCATATGGAATATTTTATGAGCTTATAATTCATCAAAAGCTTTCTTTCAAAAATTTGTAATAAAGATTTTATACCCTGGCTTTTTACTAAAGCAAAAGTTTGTCCTATGTGAGTTTGTTGAGAAACTGGTCTTAAAGAATCCAAGTAAAACAGCCCAAAAAGCATTAAAACTATCCCTATACCAATATACAATAGATTTTTTACGTTAATTTTTTTATCATATAAAAGTAACAATGCCACAGCAAAAGCTCCAAAGGCCGATATCGCACCTCCCACATTTGTGCCTATATTTGGAGCTGCAATAAAATAGAATACCAGTGCGTATATCATTGTAGTTATAGCTAAAAGCAGCTTTTTATTCGAAAAAATTTCAAAAGCCATTGTAGTAAAACATAAGACAGCTCCAATCAATATCCCCATATACTCGTTTCCTATGCCATAAAAGCGTGCTCCTCCTATGACGTCATAGCTTAAAAAGGAATTTTTCAGCAAATACTGTCCCGTTACAAGGTCAATTAATAAAACAAGGGAAGTAATCAAGCCTATTATAGCGTAGAAATAATAACCATAAGGATTAATTTCATGAATTGCAATAATTGCTACTGCTGTCAAAAATAATATTCCAACGAAACTATGGGATAAACTGGTATAATTAAACAAAGGTAATAGCAAAAAAGCCAGAGGAATAGTAGAAACAAAAAACAACAGTGGTTTTAAATACACAGCATATTTTTTTAAAAACAGCAAAACTAATAGGCTAAAAATTAAAATTATTATCTCTAAAACTACATAAATCTTCAAAAAAATAGGCCTATAAGTGTAATTAAAAACTAGTTTATGACTTTCGGATAATAATTTGTCTACACTTCCTTTGTAACCAGAATTATAAAGGGGATGTCCCGTCAAAAAAGTGGGTATAGGAATATCAAAAAACTGTAAAATTGTCGGCATTAAATCTGTATTTGTTACAATACCCACCCTTTTTGTTGTGTCTGAAGTAACATACCCTTTGGTAAAGCCTGGTCCAAAAAGTATTATGGGAGTTAGATAACTTTTTTGCCCCATGTCTTTAGATGGAGGAAGTGGAGTTAAGACAATGTATAAGGTGTTGGGACTGCCTTCTTTTATAATTTTACCAATAAATTCATCTGCTTTATATAAAGCCCTTTTTTTATTTCTTTCATTAATTTTATCCATTGCATACTCATGGTAATCATTCGCTCTTATCGTATCTCCTAATTGAAAAACTGTTAAGTCAGGCTTTTCTTTCATTTCTGTATATTTTTGATAAAGTACATCATAATCTGTCATAATTCCAAAAGGGCTTAAAGGGTCCCTTTTTAAGACATTGTCACTCACATCCCCAAAGTCTACTATTCCTTTTTCATCCATTACTATAAGAGGCGCATATCTTCTTCGTTCTACACCAGTATCTTCATTGCCAAACACAGCAACAGTTTTTCCATTTTGTTTTAAAAGAGTACCTAATAGACCAGGTACTATAATGTGACTTCTAGTTAGGTTATTTCTCTCAATTTGAGCAAAATCTAGATTTACTATATTAAATATTTGTGGCTTAATACCCGTATTCCTTTTGAAAATTGTAGCGGCTTGTTCTCCATTTACTATTTCAGAAGCGTTAAAATTAAGGGAAGCTTCTTCAGAACCTACAGCTCTTGTCCCACAGCCAATTGTCATATACACATTTTCAGGGGACCTACCTCCATCGGAATTCACCGTCATAAGTCCATATGTACCATTTTCCATGAGATATTTTATATTAGGAAGGTCATTTGCAACATAGTCATTTAAATTAACTCTATCTACAATAAATATAACTATTTTTTTATTTTTCATACTATTTACTTGTCCATAAGAAAAAGTGCTACAAAGGATTAAAAACGCCAAAACCACTCCAATTATTCTTGCTACAAATTTCATAAAGAACCTCCTAAATCATTGATAATTACAGTAATTTATTTTAACCTTTTTTTAATTAATATCAACACTCTTATCACTATAAAACAAAAAGCAGTTTTCACTGCTCAAAATCCTGTTGCTGTTTTATTACTTCATATATGGCTTTAGCCAGATACTTTGTAGTTGCAATTGCTTCCTCTAAAGTATTATAATTACTCCCTAATTCAATCAGTATCGATTTCTCAAGAAGATGCTGGTTATATTCACTATAAGGCTTTACCTGTACTCCTAAAGATAAGCCAGGATATAGCTCATTTAATTTATCACTTACCCTTTTGGCAAATTCGTAATTCTTTCTCCAATCTTCTTTCATTTCCGGTGTCCTTCTTGAACCTATAATAAAAGAAACTTTTGCTATTTTTTCTCCGTTTAAATCCATCACATATTTTTTTCTAAATTCTTGATTTTGCAAACTGCTCAAAACAGGAATAGTTTCTACCCCTGGTTTCATAACAGCACCATAGCCATCTCTATGTAAATCGATCGCCACTTTAATAGAAGGATGCTCTTTTAAAATTTTGCTGACCGTTGCAAAAGAGTTTACATAGGATTTGTCATAGTTATAATCATGGATAGTTTTATCGTGTAATACAGAGACTCCTTCTTTTTTTAGATATTCGGCAAGATAATCCCCTACTTTTGCCACAGTATAATTTAAGTCATCTGTCCTGTCATAACCGTGCTTTGCTATATATTTGTTTTTCTCTGTCGCGGCATAAGCCTCCATGGTATGAGTGTGATATATCAAAATATAGGGTTTACTATTATCTATATTTTTTAAAGCTGGTTTTTCATCTTCCTGTGTTTGAGACATGTTTTTGTCACTTTGTAAATTAGTATCAAGGAAATTCTTATTAGAAGAAGGGTTTATTTGGGCATTGTTATTCTGTATATAATTAGTACCTACCTTTTTAAAATCCACCACTGCTAAAATTGGAAGTTGAAATTTCAATATATTAATAGGATCTTTAACCTTGGCATTTAATAAAGAAGAAAAGGTTAAATCCTTTCCTGTATAGCCTTGCGATGCAAAAGCTACTTCTATTATCGGTAGGCTATAATTTATCGAAGTTACAAATAAACTCTCTAATCTATCATACTCCTCTGAAAAAGAATCACTAATTACCTGTTTATACTCATTTTTATAAGATTGTGTCATCCAATTATAAAGAAAAACGTTTATTATCACCAAAACTACAAACATTATCCTACTTATTTTTGATAAGCTATAATACCTGTACAAAAAGAAGCACCTCTCTTTGGTTTTTATATTTTATAAATATTCCATCAAGAGGTGCTTTAGTACTTTATGTTTAATGAAGTAATTGATTCATTTCCCTTTCTGTAAGACCAGGTTGCAGTGCAAGATTTATTCCTCTGGATATAATTGAAGCTATATTTCGCACCAATAAATCTATTTCTTTAGGAGTAACTACAAGATTATGTACATAAGGTGCCAAAACTTCTTGAATGAGACTGTATTTCTCTTGTTGACTCATATTCTTAAGTACTCCATAAAAAGGGCTTTCTTCTTTGGTCTGTTTTAGTAACTCTTCTGTTAAATATTCGATGGTGTCGTTAGCAATTGTTACTGCATCTACTACTGTAGGAACCCCTATGGCTATTACAGGTATCCCTAAGCTTTGCTCAGTAATTGAAAGCCTTCTATTACCTATTCCAGACCCTGGGCTTATACCTGTATTTGAAATTTGAATAGTAGTAGATAATCTCTCTAATCTTCTCGAAGCCAAAGCGTCAATTGTAATTATTAAGTCAGGTTTTATTCTGTCAACTACCCCTTTTAAAATTTCAGCCGTTTCTATTCCGGTAATCCCTAAAACTCCTGGAGAAATTGCACTGACAGACCGAATTTCATCGCCAAACTGTTGAGGTGCATATTCCTTTAGATGCCTTGTTACTACGATATTGGAAACTACACGAGGTCCCAATGCATCAGGAGTTACATTCCAATTACCTAATCCTACTACTAAAACCTGTGTATTCACTGTTAAATTAGCTATTTCTTTAATTATATCCGCCAAAATTTTCGCAACTTCTTCTTCTAAATCTAAATCTCTTTCAATGAGACCGGGGGCCTCAATAGTTATATAGTCCCCCACCGGTTTTCCCATTGCTTTTTCTCCTTCTTCATTTAAAATTTTGACCTTTGTCACCTTTATGCCATCTAGATGTTTTTCATCTACCTTTACTCCTGGAATCTCTCTTTCTTTGTATAATTCTCTCGCTTCTACTGCCAGGTCTGTCCTTATACTGTACATCTACATCACCTCAACTCTGTAGGTACAAAGGCATCAACCAATCCTATCACAAAAGCAGCAATTAGTGAACCAACTATTGTTGCATGAATGGTAGGAACAATAAACTGAGAAACGTATATAACTACTGCCGCCACGAAAAATCCTACTAAACCACGGCTCCTTGGTGAAATATTTTTCCCTAATATTAATTCTACAATATAACCTAACAAAGCTATTACCACAGCTGAAATAAGAGCTCCCCAAAAGCCTGCAACACTAAAGCCAGGTACAAGATATCCCACCACCAATAGCACAATAGCTGATACAATGAAACGTATAATAGTTTGTAACATCAAATCACCTCCTCTAATTATGATTAACAAATTGACAAATTTTATACCATGTATAATTGTATTTTTTACATTTCGCTACCTCCGCCTCTAAATATAGCCATGTATACCGCTAATCCAAATAAAAAAAGCCTTACGGCCTTAAAATACTGGAGAAAACTCGACTTAAAATTTTTTTGTAAAATAAAAACGTGTTTACCAGTTTTTAACTTCTTCAAACTTCTCTAAAAGTTTTTTCTGTTGTTTCTCAGGCAAATGTACACCTGGCATCATGTAAAGAATATTATCTTCTTTATAAACACGCTGTTGTAAAAATTGTGCATACTCTAACGAAAACAACTCCATATCCTCTTTAGTTATTCCTTATTTAAAATATATCAATCCGTTTTGTCTAAGAATTTTTAAGTATGTTACCAATCTGGGATAAAGTGGCTCTACCTTTGCACCGAATTTATTTGAAAGTTTGGTAGCAATGTCGTAAACTGTGTTTTGCCCATCGCAAAGCCTCCATACCTCAGATCCAATTTCATCAAGGTCACGGTATATATTTTCAGGAAGATCCCGGTAAAAAAATTTTAGGATATTGAATAGTAGCCCCTTTCTAGCTATCTTAAGCTGAATAAGACCGTCTTTTTTTATCAACCAAGAGATTTTATCGTTGCGGATAGGGGTCATTAACATGAAATTTTGATCTTTTCTCAATAGATTAACCTCCTAAAAAAGAAAAAAGTGGAGGAAGGGACTCCCCTTCCTCTTATTCAAGTTCTACCTTTTTAAAGGATTTCCCAATAAGAGTATACATCATTATTAAGAACAATACCAGTCCACCCCACTGCCCCAACACATTATTTCCAATACCTATGTCGATGTTAGCAGCTACTAATGCAGCAATCAGGATTCCCATTATGCCTTCCCCGGCTATAAGACCCGAAGAATAGAGTACTCCTCTTTCGACTTTCTGTTTTAAAACTTCATCGGATTTTTCTCTTCTTTCGAGAATGCCTCTTATCAAACCGCCAAGCATGATAGGAGTGCTTAGATGAATTGGCAAATAAAGTCCAATGGCAAATGGCAATGAGGGTATACCTAACAGCTCTATCACCGCTGCTGAACCAAAACCAACAAAAACCAAAGCCCATGGTAGGTTGCCTTCTATAATGCCTTCGATAACCATTTTCATCAAAGTAGCCTGGGGAGCTGGAAGATCTTTGCTACCAAAGCCGTATGCATTGTTGAGCATTATTAAAATCCAACCAATAACCAGCCCTGAAACTATAACTCCTATCAGCTCACCAATCTGCTGGCGCTTAGGAGTAGCTCCCACCAGGAAACCAGTCTTCAAGTCCTGGGAGACATCGCCGGCTATCGCCGCAGCTACAGCAATAATACCTCCTACGCTCAAAGAAGCAACCATACCCTCTACGCCGGTAAAACCAATAGCCTTAAAAATAACTGTGGTGAATAGCAAGGTGGCGATAGTCATACCGGATACCGGATTAGAGGAACTTCCAACTATACCAACAATACGTGAAGATACCGTAACAAAGAAAAAGCCAAAAATAGCAATGAGTATCGCTCCAACTATTCCCACTGGAATAAGTGGAGAAAATGCAATAATTATAATCAGGATTAAAACGCCAAATAAAACCCATTTCATAGCTAAATCATCATCAGTACGACGCTGTGATCCGTTTTCGCCTTTCATACTGAAACCGGAAACGGATTGAGTAAAGGCGTTTACTATTGTTGGCAGTGCCTTAACTAGGCTTACAACACCTCCAAAAGTCACTGCCCCGGCACCTATATAACGCAAGTAATAACTCCATATACCCCAGTGATCGAGCTCGGATATAGGCACCGAAGCCGGATAAATAGCTTGAGGAATGTAATTGCCTAGGTGCGAAATAAGCGGTATGAAAACTAACCATCCCAGTACAGCACCAGATAGCATGTATGCCGCAATCTTGGGGCCGATTATAAAGCCTACACCCAAGAGGGATGGCAGGATGTCACCGCCAATTGCGGCTCCTTTATAACCTGGTATCTTCCATTCTATTTCTGAGGGAAAAAGTTTCAATCCGTCAGCCAGCAGTTTATAGAACGCACCGATACCTAGCCCTTCAAAAACAGTCTTTGCGCTTACTCCACCGACCTCGCCGGCAACTAGAACTTCCGCACAGGCTGTACCTTCTGGATAGGGAAGCACGCCGTGTTCTTTGACAATCAGGAAGCGGCGAAGAGGTATCATCATAAGAACTCCCAGGACTCCGCCGATAATGGCTATGGTGGAAATCTTCATAATACTAGGGTTTGTTTTCCACAAAAACAAGGCAGGCAAAGTAAAAATAACACCTGCAGCCAAAGATTCTCCTGCTGAGGCTATGGTCTGAACCATATTATTTTCCAGAATTGAATCCCTCTTTAGAATACCTCTAACAATTCCCATTGAAACTACCGCCGCTGGTATGGAAGCGCTTACGGTCATGCCCACTCTAAGCCCTAGATATGCGTTGGCGGCACCAAAAACTATAGCAAGAATGATACCGACAATGAACGAAAAAGGCGTAAACTCTGCTATTATCTGATCTGCAGCTATATACGGAGTATATTCATTTCCGGAAGCACCGTTATAAGCTTGCTTTGAGAGCTTTTTCTTTTTTTCCACTTAATCTTCCTCCTTCTTTATCATCTCTTAATCTTAAAAAAGTTAATTAGTTCCTTCTTACTCTAATTTACTTTTCACCCCCTTGTCTGTTTTACGACATAAGGATACGTAGTAAAGACATGGCTGAAATGAAAACAAACACGCTCAGGAAAGGTTAAAACTTTAAGTTATAATTCCCTTTAAATTATTATACCTTTTATTCTAAAAAAATGCAAACGTTCTTTTAATTTAGATTTAAAATTATAAATTTTACTATATTTACCATAGTATTGAGAAAAAAATTTTTTCTGTATAAATGTTGATAATTTCAAACCGATGTGATAAAGTAAAAAATGTATTAATCCTTGAAAAACTATTTCTTCCGTGGTAAAATTAATTTCGATTGAGGAGGTGAAAGTTTTGGCAAATACAAAATCTGCAAAGAAAAGAATATCAGTTATTGCAAAAAGGACTTTGCGTAATAAAATGATAAAATCAAGAGTCAAAACATTTATTTCTAACTTTAATAAAAGTTTAGCCACAGGAGATATAGAAACAATAAAAGAAAAATTAAGACTTGCTGTTAAGGAATTGGACAAAGCTGTCACAAAAGGAGTTCTTCACAAAAACACAGCAGCAAGAAAAAAATCCAGACTTTATGCAAAATTCAATGCGCTTTTAAAATCAGCAAGTAACGAATAAAGCGTACCTTTAAAGTACGCTTTTTATCATTTACACAATTTTTTTATAAGGTCTTCCAATGTTAAATTGCTATCTCCCCCTGTTTTCAAGGCAATATCACATTTTAAACACTCTTTGTATGCCCTTTCTAAATCCTCTTTTTTAAAAAGTTTGCTTTGTCTTGTTAGTTCTTCTACTACAAAATATGGCACTCCTAAAGAAGATGCTATACTCCTTTTATCTACAAATTTTCCTTCAAAAGTTTTGATTTTAGCAATGAGCCTCATCTGTCTTATTATCATGGATAATATAATAAGAGGTACTTCTCCCTTTTCTAAAAGGGCGTATAAGACTTTATAAGCTTCTTTTTCTTTCTTCCTCCCTATGGCACTAACAAGATTGAAAATGTTTTGTTGCAGGTTTATACTAAGGACTTCTTTCATTTTTTCCATTTCTATTTTTTCGCTGTCCGAATAACAAATCACTTTATGTATTTCATTAACAATAGCATACAAATCAGTTCCTACACTTTTTACAAGGTATTCTGCATCAGCTTTAGTTATCTTTTTCCCACTTTTTACAAAGAAATAGCCTGTATAATTTACAGCTTCTTCAAAAGAAAGTCTTTGAAAATATACTATTTTACCAATTTTTTCTACTAATTTATTAAATTTCTTTCTCAAATCTATCTTTTCACCACCTACGATAATCAAAACCGTTTTGTTCTCCGGCATGTTAGTCTTTTCTTCAATATAATTCATAAGCTTTTTTAAACTTTTATCATTCAATCTTGAAAGTTGGTCCTCCTCGTTTTTTACTAAAACTAATTTATATTCAGAAAAAAACGGCAAAGTCTCACAACTTTCAATGATAGCATTTACATACTCTTCTGGGTCATTTTTTTCAATGACTATGTAGTTCATCTCATAAGTTTCTTCTTTTAATAGCTTTGACTTAAACTTTTTAATAGCGTCTAACAGCAAATATCTTTCTTCTCCGTAAAAAAGATATAAATTATGTATTTCTCCCTTCTTTAAGCTGTCTAAAAGCTCTTTGTAAGTCATCCTTTCACTCCTTAATAACCGTCTTTATATAAGCTTTTTTCCCATCTGTCTTTACAATAATAGCACCATTTTTGTCTGTTCTATACACTTTAGACCTTTCTTGAAGAGATTTTAGCACTCTCTCATGGGGAAGTCCATAACTATTTTTGCCTACTTGGATAATACATACTTTCGGATTGATTTTTTCGATAAATTCTTTTGAAGATGAAGTACTGGACCCATGGTGTGGCACTTTTAGAATATCAGCCTTTATGTCTAGATTTTTTAAAATCTCTTCGGCTGGTTTTTCTATATCACCTGTAAACAAAAACTCCATATCTTTATACTTTATTTTAAAAACAAGTCCATTATTATTTATAGGATTCTCTTCTATTAAATTTAGAGGATCAGGATGTAAAACATATATTTCTACACCATCTACTTTGATTTTATCACCCCTTTTTAAAAACACAACTGGAATATTTTTTGATTTTGCAACTTCCATCAATTTTTTGAAATTGTCATCAGCAACTTTTTGTATTCCTACAAAGATTTTGTTAACCTTCATTTGTTGTAAAATAGTAAGTATTCCACCTACATGGTCGATGTCAGTATGAGATATAAAAACTCCATCAAGTTTCATAACACCTTTATAATACAAAAATGGAAGTAGTATATCCTCTCCAGCATCAAAAGAAGAAATTGAAAT
This sequence comes from Thermoanaerobacter mathranii subsp. mathranii str. A3, assembly GCF_000092965.1. Classification (GTDB taxonomy): domain Bacteria; phylum Bacillota; class Thermoanaerobacteria; order Thermoanaerobacterales; family Thermoanaerobacteraceae; genus Thermoanaerobacter; species Thermoanaerobacter thermocopriae. Next base: position 953,668 of record NC_014209.1, on the reverse strand, counting down.
TAAAGGTCTGCCTCCCCCATCTATCAAAAAAGTTTTGCCATGAGGTGTTCTTACAAAAGTACTATCCCCTTGTCCTATATCCAGGAAAGTCACTTCTAAATTTTTAGGCAATATATAATTATAAGAAAAAAAGGTTATCATAAAAGTCAAGGCAATTGTAATAAAAATCTTTTTCGTTTTTCTGTCAAAACTACTGAATGTAACTGCCAAAATTCCATAATACAAAACAATTACATAAAGAGGAGGAATAATAGTATTTATACTAGCATAAGGAAAGCTATTGAGTAAATTCGTTATGTACAAAATAGCTTCTACAAAAGGTATGTTTATATAATTTATGAAATAGGACAGGAAAGGTAAAATAAGTCCTATAATAGCCGATAAAAATCCCAAAACAACTGCCACATCTGCCAATGGTACTATTACAATATTGGATAAAAAGGAAATAATGGATATATAGTGAAAATAATACATAGTAAGAGGAATTGTACCGATTTGAGCAGAAAAAGTTATAGCAATTAAATCTCGTATTTTAGGATTTAGCATTGATAATTTTTTTTGTATTGGCTTATAAAAATACAAAATGGCTAAAGTGGCAACAAACGAAAGTTGAAAGCCGACATCCCATAGCATTAGAGGATTAAATATTAATATCAAAAAAGCAGCAAAAGACAGAGAATTTATAGAATTATGTTTTTTACCATAGGTAGTTCCAATTAAAGCGATAGAAGCCATAAGAGCTGCTCTTATAACTGGCGGATTTGCTCCTGTTAAAACTACGTAGAAGATCAATACAATTATAATAATTGGAATTTTATACCTTCTGATGTTAAAAAGACTTAACATATAAAGTACAAAACCTGTTACAATTGCTACGTGCATTCCTGATACCGAAATAATATGTGAAATACCTGCTGTCCTAAATTGCTCCAAAGTCTCATGTCCAATAAGTTTATCTCCTAAAATGAGTGACATAACAAATTTTGCATCTCTTTCGGGCATTGAATTAATATAATTAACTTCTATTTTTTCTTTTGCAGCATATATAACCTTCTCAATAAAATTTAAATTGCCTTTGCTTACAATGTCAACCGCATATTCATCTACCCTCATTAATGCATATATTCCTTTTTTCTTTAAAAAAAGATAGTAATCAAAGCCTCCTGGGTTTGTCGCTTTTTGGGGAATTGAAATTATCCCTCTTATGCTTACAATATCTCCTTCAGAAGGATATTCGCCCCCATATTGAGTAACCAATACTTTAGGTATTTTAGGCGGTTTAACTATATATTTAGCATAGCTTTCATATTCTTTTACTTCTTTTACCTTGCCATTTATAGTTGTAAACTTCCCTTCAAACTTTATATAAGGATTGGGAGAATTGATAGCATTGCTACTTAAAATTGCCCCTACAAAAATAAACGAAATTAAGAGAAGCAAACTAACATTTTTATTTTTCAAATATCCCCACAAAGAAATAGCCACTGAAATTGCTAATAAAATCAAGAAAGCAAAGGAATAAAAAACATATCTTCCAATTATTATTCCCAAAGAAAGAGCTATGGTGAGATATAAAAATGGAAATTCCATTTTATATCACATAAACTTCAAAGTCATTTGCAATTTCTGTATTTTCAAAAAACTTAACCGCTTCTTCATAATAATCATTGATAAAAATAAGCGGCGACAAATGAGTTAAAACTAGTTTTTTACACTCAGCTTTTTTAGCAATTTCAGCAGCTTCTGCAGCAGTTAAGTGGGGCCCTTGCATTCCTGTCAAGAAATTTCCATCACATAGGAATAAATCGGCTTTGTTTGCAAAAGATATTAAATCCTCATTATAAGTGGTATCACCACTATATACAAAGATTTTCTCTCCTTTTTTCATCTTCACAGCATAAGTCTCTACAGGATGCATCATTTTTTTAAAAAAAATCTCTATACCTTCTAAATTTAATATAGTTTCTCCATTTACAATGTGTAAATCGAACACATCTTTAAACTTAAAATCCTCTAAAACATTTTCTGGTGTTTGTGGACAATATACCTTTACCGGTTCAGTTAACATACCTCTTGACTTCATAATATCAAGAGCATATCTTAAAACCATCATATCTGCCACATGGTCAGAGTGTAAATGAGACAAAACTATGTATTTCAATCTATTCAAATCGTAATACCTTTGGTATCGGCTTATAACTCCACTGCCACAGTCCAATAAAATATGAGTATTTTCTTCTTCTACTAAATATCCAGAAGTAGCACCATAAGGTCCAGGAAAAGGCCCATGGCATCCTAATACTGTGACTTTCATAAATTTTTGCCTCCCTCCTTAAAGCTACAAACAAACTCATATAAATCTTGGTAACTACCCCTTTGTGTCACTATTATATCTTTTGAATTTCTATTTATCATATAGTCCTCAATTAAGAATGTTTTCATTCCTAACTTAAAAGCTATCAAGTCCTCTTCTACATCATTTCCCACCATATAACAATTTTCGGGTTTTTTATTTATAACTTCTAATATCTCTTCATAGTATTGTATGTGAGGTTTGCAATAATGCATATTTTCATAAGTAGTTATAAAATCGAAATAGCTTTCAGTAAGACCTGCCCATTTAAGTCTTTCTAAAATTGCAATCCTTGGAAATACAGGATTAGTAGCTAAAACAAGTGTATAGCCTTTTTCTTTCAAAATCTCTAAAGACTTCTTGACATATTCATTAGCTTTAATATTTTTCCCCAATTCTTTGTAATCATTTAAATAAAAGTCTTCAAAAAGTACATCCAATTCTTCTTTTGGATAATTAACTTTTTCTAAAAAAGACTCAAAAAACACCTCTTCATTGGTTTTGTTTGGGTCCAAATTGTTTATCATGTCCATGCTAGCACTATAAAGGCTTTTAAACAGAAAATGAGGATCAAATAGAGAAGAAAGTTTTTTTGTAAGGCTTAAAAAGTATTCATCTAACATCTTATCCGTATCGACAGGAAGCAATGTCCCGTCCAAGTCAAACAAAAATGTATCTATCATCGTCATCACCTCAATTTCCTTTCACTATATAATGATATATTTTTGCATAAAAAAAAGCAAGGTTTTAAAAACCCTGCTACGCTTTGTTAAATAATTCCAATCGAGATATCAAACGTATCAAAATATACCCTACTATTATACTTGCGAAACCTTGTACTAAATTACTTGGCACATCAACTAATGAAGTTTTAAAACCGTACATAACTCCCCCTGCAATATAGTATCCTAACACCATCCATAAAGCTCCTATAGTAAGAAAAACAACCCTTAAATATTCATTAGTATATTTTTTATACATAAGTCCAACAATCAACCCTTCTATCCCTTTAATTATAAAAGTCCACGGTGCCCAATAAGCATAACCTGACAACAAATCCGCTAAAGCGGAGCCAATTCCTCCGGCTATAAACCCCATCAGAGAGCCAAATAAAGCAGAACTTAAGAATATAAAAGAATCGCCCACGTTTATATATCCTTTTGTAGCCGGTGTTGGTATCTGAATCACCATAGTACCGATAGTAACCAATGCGATCATAAAAGCCCCATATACTATTTTTTTCACCTTGTTCTGAGCCATATTTTCACCTCCAACAAATTTATGTATGATAGTTTATATTATAGCATACAATTGTAATGGTGCAATCATAACAATATAATAACAAAAAAAGAAAAGCCTCTTTTTTAAATTTTAAAAAGGCTTAGATATAGTTTCCCACTGTAGAATACCTGTCTTTTTTGGTAATTATATATGAAACAATCAAATCATCGAGTTTACGACTTATATCAAGCACTTTTTCATAATCAATCTCTTCTTTAGTAACAAGGTTATCTAGTTCTTTTCTTAAAACACTTATCTGTTTTTCTAACACTTCATTACTTTTCATTTCAGTTACCCCTTTTTAAGAGTTCGTATATACAATTTTACCATCATAATACAAAAATTACAATAGGTTTTATTAAGAAACAACTTTTAATTTATCTATTATATTAACTAATTTCTTATAAATTTCTACAATTTCTTGTCCACACTTTACTTTCCAATCAATTTCTCCCTCATTTACCTGTATTGCTTCCTTATTTAGAATTCTATTTAAGATGTCATCACTCTTTATTTTTTCCTTAATGTTCTCCATACTCCGTTTTAATTCTTCATCTATTTTTTTTACTACACCCATCTCTCTACTCTCCCCATTTAAATGTTTATTATAATATATTCTATATATGTTATAAATTTCCTGCTGAAATTTAAAATTTTTTACTTTTTTTATTTCACCCATAATAATTTTAAAAAATATTTAAAACCTTGTTCGTTGCTAATTATAATCTGTGATAAGCCTTTATCCCTGGCTTTAAATCCACTTGTTTAATCATATCTTCTATAAAATTTTCTAGAATAACAAATATCTCTTCTATATAACAATTGCATGGAAGTTATCCATGCAATTGTTTATTCATATACTTTTGTCCCTAAAACAGTAGTAAGTTTTCTAAACTCTTCTATTATCTTTTTCGTTATAGGACCAGGCTTCCCATCTCCGATTACCCTATGATCCACTTCCACTACTGGTACTGCTTCAGCAGCCGTACCTGTCAAGAAACATTCATCTGCAGTATATACATTAAATAAAGAAAAATACTTTTCTTCAAAAGGTATCCCTAATTGTTTTGCGATATCTATTATCGTAGCCCTTGTAATCCCTCCTAATGCTCCTACTGCAGAAGGAGGAGAATATAACGTACCATTTGAAACTATAAAAATATTGTCACCGGTACATTCAGCCACATATCCTTCTTGATTTAAAATCAAAGCCTCTGGATATCCTGCTTTTACTGCTTCAATTTTTGCGAGTATATTGTTTAAATAATTTAATGACTTTATCTGAGGATCTAAAGTCTGTATTGAATTTCTCCTATAAGTAGAAGTAATAATTTTTAAACCATTTTGATACATAGATTCAGGATACAAAGCAATCTTATCCGCTATTATTACAACTGTGGGTTTAGGACATTTATATGGGTCAAGGCCTAAATCACCTTTTCCTCTTGAAACTACAAGCCTTATGTAAGCATCCCTTAAATTATTAATTCTTACTGTTTCAATAACCTTTTCTTTCATCTCTCCCATCGTTATAGGAATGTCAAGAAGAATAGCCTTCGCCATACTGTAAAGCCTTTTTAAGTGTTCATCAAGTTTAAATATAACTCCATCATAAGCCCTTATACCCTCAAAAATTCCGTCCCCATAAAGATAACCATGATCAAAAACCGAAACTGAAGCTTTTTCACTGTCCACAAATTCACCATTTACATATACTAATCCCATATTTTTATGACTCCTCCTTTACTTCGAATTAATTTAGTAAAATTTTATCACTTTAAAAGAGTTTAGTCAATGTAATGTAAAAACAAAAAGCCTCCTTATGGAGGCCTTTTGCTTTAGTTACTCAGCTTTTACAGCACCTGTTGGGCACACAGCTTCGCAAGCACCACAGTCAATACAAGTATCAGGGTCGATCTCGTATTTTCCATCCCCTTCATGGATAGCATCTACCGGGCATTCCGCCGCACAAGCTCCGCAACTTATACATTCGTCGGTAATGTAATGTGCCATTATTTTCCCCTCCCTGTATACAGTATGTAACTCCACAAACATTATAAATTATTTATACAGAATTGTAAACAGCCCAATAAAACCTTGGTAATGGGTATTGTCAAATTGTAAAACCTATGATATAATTACTTTCGTCAAGACGCTGCCGAATGGTGTAATGGTAGCACAGGTGACTCTGGATCATCTGGTCTAGGTTCGAATCCTAGTTCGGCAGCCATTATGGCCCCATCGTCTAGCGGCCTAGGACATCGCCCTCTCACGGCGAAGACAGGGGTTCGAGTCCCCTTGGGGCTACCAATAAAGGAAGAAAAGGCATCCGGTAGATGCCTTTATATTTTTAATATAGCTTTTATCAGTAACCCTCCAAAAAGAGCTATAAGCATACTCAACATCGTCCCTATTAAGTAGTATTCTGCAAAATCTTTATTATCTAGCTCTTTATACCTCGCAATAGACTTAGCACCAATCACAAAACTAGCTGCCGCTATTTGATTGACGGCAATTAACGTCATCATCAAAGTCCGCTCTAGCATACCAATTATTTTCCCTGAAGACGTTATTTCCATTTTAGAAATATGAATATTTAGACTTAAAAGCACGTATTTTATGAAAATTGCTCCTCCAAAAATGACATAAATATAAATGCAGAATACAGCAAATATTTTAAAGTAGATTTCCGGATAGGAAAAACAAAAGACATCAATAAGTTTTAAAGAAATAAAATAAATAGTAAGAAAATGAAAGATTTGATCCCCTATAAAGAAATAAACATTGTCTGTTTTTGCAATTTTATATTTCAAATAATCAATTATGATATGAACAAAAGATAAAAATATTAAAAACAAAATTGCTTTAAATTTAAAGAAGGGTAAAACCAACAGGTTTAGTACTAGCACAACCAAAAAATGTTTTATAAATCCTTCAATTAGTCCCTTACTTTTCTTAAGCACAATAGAGTCTGTTTGAAATAGGTAATCACTCAAACCATGAGATAAAAAGAGCAATGTTAAAGCAAAATTTTGGCTATTCATTTGTATTGCCCTCCAATACAAATTTCAACAATCGGACAATGGCTTTTTCCCCTCTTACAACAGCTTGCCATCTAGCTGCATTGCACCTTTTTGCCACATTTTGTGGCATTACTTTTAAAATTTGAGCCGCTTTTTTGTAGGTTCCATATTTTTCATAATTCATAACTGCCTCCCATTGAGCCCTAGTCCACTTAGACTGTAAAGCATCCAATAAAGTAAATAGAGCAGTAGTAGCTTCTTCTATAAACAAATCTCCAGTTTTCACTATTGTAATAGCATTTTTATCACATAAAGACAAGGCCTCTCTCGCCCTATAAAAAGCTTCTCCGTCCATTTCCCAAGAATTTTTTTCTATACCTGTGGAAATAGATCCTATGCCAATTCCAATGCGTAAACCTGCAGGGAAAAAGTTATATCTGAGATTCCTAACGACAGCTGGCAAAAAATCTACCTGTTTTAAAATTCCTTGTATTTCATCTCCTCTCATGAGTGAAAACTTTACAAGCAAATAATCTTCGCACGCCTCATTTACTTCTTCCACCGCTTTTATAAAATTTTCCCTCTTAATCCCTTTGGCTAATAACTCTCTTGAACCAATTATGTCGCCTGTTATAACTATATACACACGTTATCACCCTTTCATGGGTTAAAATAATAGTATCACCCTTATGAGGGTAATACTATTGTCTATAGTAGTAAAAATTATACATTATGTCAATATTTTTATGGGTTCTTCATCTTTTCAATAAAATCTAAAGCTTTTTCAATTCTCTGGATAGTTCTTTCTTTTCCCAAAAGTTCCATTATGTCAAATAGTCCTGGCCCAAAAGTTCTCCCTGAAATAGCTAATCTAGTAGGATGAAAAAGTTCACCGCTGGATATTTGTAATTCCTCAACAAGTTTGCGATAAACTTTCTCAGTCGTAAATTTATCAAAAGGTTCTACTTCTTTTAAAGTCTCTGCTGCCTTTTTCAAAATTTCTGCGACTTTCTCTTTAGTAAAATACTTTTTGACTCCTTTTTCTTCATACTCGTTAACTTCTGTAAAATAATAACTCATGGCATCAGCTATATCCACTAGAGTTTTTTCCCTTTCTCTTACTATACTTACTATTTTTTTGATGTAGTCATAATCGAACTCTTCCCTAATTAAGTTTTTATCTTTCAAAAATGGAATAACTGCTTCAGTTAACTTATCTAAATCGTAATTCCTTATGTAATGGCCGTTTATCCAAGTCAGCTTTTGTACATCGTAAACAGCTGGATTTTTTGATACCCTTTCTAAAGTAAATTCTTTTATGCTTTTTGAAACATCAAAAATTTCCTCCCCGTCCTTTGGCATCCATCCTAGTAAGGTTATATAATTTACAATCGCTTCAGGGAGATATCCTTGCTCTTCAAACTCTTGCACGGAAGTAGCTCCATGTCTCTTACTAAGTTTACTCCTATCAGGAGCTAAAACCATAGATACATGGGCAAATTGAGGAGTTTCTAAACCTAAAGCCTCATAAATTAGTATTTGCTTTGGAGTATTTGATAAATGTTCTTCTGCCCGTATAACATGAGTTATCCCCATTTGGTAATCATCTACCACAGTGGCAAAGTTATAAGTAGGCATATTGTCTGATTTCATAATTATAAAGTCATCAATAGTAGAATTATCAAATTCTACGTCTCCTCTTATTATATCGTGCACAATTGTTTTTCCTTCACTAGGCACCTTTAATCTTATAACGGGCCTTTTGCCTTTTTTTAAATACTCTTCAATTTGTTCTCTGGTCAAATTCCTACATTTTCCTGTATACATAAAGGGCCTACCTTCATTTTCTGCCCGTCTTCTCATTTCCTCTAGCTCTTCTTTTGTACAAAAACAGTAGTAAGCCTTGCCCTCATCTAATAATTTATTTGCGAATTTTCTATATTCATCTAACCTTTGGGATTGGTAAATAGGTCCTTCATCCCAATCAATACCTAACCACTTAAGTCCATCAAGTATTCCTTTCATAGATTCTTTTGTAGACCTTTGTAGGTCAGTATCATCCACCCTTAAAATAAATTTTCCTCCATAGTGCCTTGCAAAAAGCCAATTAAAAAGGGCTGTCCTGGCACCGCCTATATGTAAACTCCCTGTAGGACTTGGAGCAAATCTTACTCTTACTTCACCCATCTTTTTCACCTCTTATAAGTTTAAACTATTTTGATTATACTTTAATTGAATTGTTTTTTCAACAAAGAAGTATTTCAACAAAAATTTGTGGTATAATCATACTATAAACTTAAAAAAAGGAGCTGTTAGTGTGAAAGATATTGCTATAAACCTATTAGAAGAAAGAGGAGTTACTTTAGAAGATATGACAGTATTAGTACTAGACTTGCAAAAAAGGTACTATGATGATTTAACAATAGAGGAATGCATAGAAAATTTACATCATGTGCTTGAGAAAAGAGAAGTTCAAAATGCAATTTTGACAGGTATTGCGTTAGACAAATTAGCAGAAAAAGACATGTTAGAAGAACCTCTTTTGTCTATTATAAAAAGAGATGAACCTTTATACGGCATCGACGAAATTTTAGCCTTAAGCATTACAAATATTTATGGTTCTATAGGTTTTACTAATTTTGGATATCTCGATAAAGTAAAACCTGGTATAATGGGAAACCTTAATAAAGATAAAGATAAAAAGTGTAATACCTTTATTGATGACTTAGTAGCTGCAATAATCGCCGCGGCTTGTGCTAGAATTGCCCATTCTAGAAAAGAAGTTTTATAAATATTACTTTTGTAAAGTAAACTTTACATAGCCCTCTTCGGTCTTAACCTTTTTTAATTTAAATCCTTCAACAGGAATTTTAATGTTTATGGTGGTATCATAGCCATAGAGAATCTTTTGAAGCAACTGGTCGTTAATTTTTATATCTCCTATATTCAGAGAAGTTATTAACAATTTAATCTTGTTATCTTCTATTCCAAAATTTCCTTTTAAAGTGTATGAATCATCATCTTTTATTTCAAAACCTTCTTTGCTAAAAGAAACTGTTATATTTTTTAACTTATTACTGTAAGAACGTATCATCTTTGTTACATCAGCATCAGAAAAAGAAGCAGATATGTCAAAAAAAGAAAACCTCAAATCTTTATACTCCAAAGTATCCCATGGAAGTTGGGAAAGATGGCTTAATAAATAATCTAAAGAAGGAAACATTTTGTCCAAATTATCAGCTAGTGTAAATATTTTTTGATAATTTGCAATTTTGATTTTTATCTCTTCTAACATTTGGCTTTTTGCTAACCTTAATTCATCTATTTTTTTTAACAATTTTATTTGTTCTTTTTGTTTTTCTATAAGCTGTAATCTTTGGGAGGTTAGTCTATTTTCCTCTTCTTTTTTATATTTTACAAGCTTATTTAAATTATCTAGTTTATTGTAGAAATAATTGGTAATAATGTCTATGTAAATAAGCCTATGCAACAACTTACTGGAATTTTGTGCCATAAGTAGAAGTGATAGTATAGCATTTGCCCCATCCATATACAAAAACCTAAACCAAGTCTTTAATACCTCTTTTTCCTTTTCTATCTCTTTACTTACTATTTGTATTTCTTTAGATTTTTCTTGAATGACTACAGCTAAATTTTCAATATCGGCCATTAAATTTTCCAAAAACTTTTGTGTTTTAAGCCTTTCTATCTCAAGATTCAATAGCTCTAGTACAAGTTTTTGTTCTTCCACTTTCGCCCTATTAAGCTCAGAAGAGGTATCAATCTGTGCTGGTACTAGCATAAAATTAAATAAAAAAATACTCACAGTTATAACAGCTATCAGCCTTTTCATAATACCCCTCATTTAATATAGAATTTTTTGTTCTATGTGGAACTATTTAACATACTAATCAACGGTAATTTTATCTTTTATCTGTTCAAACATTTTAGGACCTATTCTAGGGACATTCATTATGTCTTCAATCTTTTTAAAAAAACCTTTGTTTTCTCTAAATTCGATTATCCTCTCAGCCGTTACAGGTCCTATTCCTGGTAAAGTTTCCAATTCTTCTTTGGTTGCAGTATTTATGTTTATTTTTTCGCTTTTTTGTAGTGTCTTTGCAGAAGAAGTATTATATATCTCACCCTTTTTTGGGACTATTATCATTTGTTCGTCCTTGACTCTTTGTGCAAGATTTATATTGGAAAGGTCTGCTTCTTCCAAGGGTCCTCCTGCTTTATTTATAGCATCTATTACTCTTTCTCCTTCCTTCATAGTATAGACCCCCGGATTTTTTACTAATCCTGTAACATACACTTTTATTTCTAAAGGTTCTTCCTTGTTTTCCTCCTTCTCGGCAATTGTTTCTATCGCTATGCTTTCATTACTTTCATTGATGACAAATTCATTTTTTAATTTAAAATTTTGGTAAATTACATATCCTGAAACCGATAATATAAGGCATAATATAACAATAATAGCATATTGCTGTTTTTTTGAAAAACAAGGCATATTAACACCTCTTTTTACAGCGTCCTTTATTTATTTCTACATGAATTAAAAAATTCCTTTTTATTTTTTGCGTTTTTTTGTTATACTTTAAGTATCAGCATGAATTGGAGGCATAAAAATGAAAAAAATGGTAGCTTCTTTGCTCATACTATTTATTTTGGTAGTACAAATAACTCCTGTATACGCTAATGTGCCATCACCACCTGAAATTGTAGGCCCAACTGCAGTTTTAATGGATTTTACAACAGGTCAAGTATTGTACGATAAAAACATGCACAAAAGAATGTACCCTGCAAGCACAACTAAGATTTTGACCGCAATTATCGCCATTGAAAAGGGAAACTTAAATGACATCGTAACAGCTAGTGATAATGTTACAAAAATAGATGGAAATTCAATATTTCTTTCTCCTGGTGAACAACTTACGTTAGAACAATTACTTTATGCAATTATGTTAGAATCAGCTAATGATGCTGCCATCGCTATCGCTGAACATATTGGTGGAAGCGTAGAAAATTTCGCTAAAATGATGAATGAAAAAGCCAAAGAAATTGGGGCTTACAATAGCCATTTTGTAAATCCAAATGGTCTTCCTGATGAAAACCATTATTCCACTCCTTATGATATGGCATTAATAGCAAGGTATGCAATGCAAAATCCTGAATTTAGAAAAATAGTAACTACAATACATTACCAAATTCCTCCTACTAATAAGTTTGATAAAGTAAGAGACCTATGGTTAAGCAATCGCTTAATTAAACCTTCAAGTTTTCGCTATGAAGGAGCTGACGGAGTAAAAACGGGATATACGGTTGCAGCTGGTCAAGTTTTAGCAGCTTCTGCAACGAGAGAAGGTCGCAGACTTATCTCCGTCATAATGGGTGACCAAGGAACAAACATTTGGACAGATACTATAAAACTTTTGGATTACGGTTTCCAAAACTTTAGTTTAGTGAAAAAAACAGAAAAAGGTGAGGTAGTAACCTATATCGATTTAGGAAAGTCTCACTTTAAACTTCCTCTTATTGCAAAAGAAGACTTTTACTATGAAGTCCCTAAAGGGCAAGAAAATTCTATAGAAACTCAAATAATACTTAATAAAAACATAAAAGCGCCAATAAATAAAGGAGACATATTAGGTTACATTAAATACACTTTAAATGGAAAGGAGATAGGTACAAATCATCTTATTGCAGCGGAATCTGTTTATAAAAACTTTTTGGGATACTATTATACAGAAAACCAATCTTTTGAAATAAAAAACAATCCCGTAAAATTTATTGCTGGAGCAACGATTTTAGGAACAGCTTTTCTCCTTTGGAGAAGACGGAAAATTAGAAATAGAAAAAAATATATCTTCTCAAAATATTGATTTAAAAAGAGGGCAGAATGCCCCCTTTTTATGCATATATTTGGTTGTCATTGAGACTTCTACTTCTTCCCATGTCCTTTATAAAAGAATCAACATTAAAAAATCTTTTTAAAATTTTAAAATAATACAGCTCTTCCTTTGACTTTATTTCAAAACCGTTAGAAAGGAATCTATTTTTTATATACTCTGCATCACTAATTTCTGATTCTGCTATCTTATTTAATATTTCAGATGTACCACTTCCTATTGCAAATTTTTCTTTTCTTCTCCATACAATTGACTCTGGTAAGTAATTTTCTGCAAGTTTTCTAAGTATCCACTTTTCGGTTTTTTCTCGGCCGTTAATTTTAAATGATGGCGTTATTTTAAACGCGTACCGTAACACTTCTACATCTAAAAACGGTACACGTCCTTCAATGGAATGTGCCATTGTCATTCTGTCAACTCTTTGAAGATTTGTATTATGCAAATTTCGAGTTATATATTTTAATTCGGATTGTAATTTCCAAGGACTGGTATAATTTTTAAGGTAATGGTATCCACTAAACAATTCATCAGCACCTTCTCCCGAAAGAATAACTTTTACGTAATTGCTTGCAAGTTTTGCTACAAAATATGTTGCAACAGCACTTCTGACTAAGGCTGGATCACAGGATTCAAGATAATATATAACTTCGGGTAAAATTTTTTTTATGTCCTCCTCTGTATAAATAAATTCATGGTGAATCGTCCCCACATAATCAGCAACAACTCTTGCGTTCTTTAAGTCATTACTTCCTTCGACGCCTACTGCAAATGAATGAAGGGGCTTTTTGTATTTTGCTGCTATTGCTGCGATAAGACTGCTATCCAATCCGCCACTTAAAAATACTCCAACAGGCACATCAGCAATCAACCTTTTTCTTACTGAATCCTCTAATCTAAGCCTTAATCCATTAATAATATTATTAACATCTGCAAAATGCATCGGATCCTGTGGAATTGTATAATATTTCTCAAATCCGTTTTCAGTTGTATAAATATATCCATTAGGAAATTCATTTATATCATCAGTTACTTCCTGAAGTGCTTTAATCTCCGAAGCAAAGGCAAAATACCCTTCTTTTGTTTTGCCATAATACAATGGCTTTATTCCTAAAGGATCACGAGCAATAAATATGGTCTTTTTTTTAGAGTCATAAATAGCTAAAGCAAACATTCCATCAATATAGTTAACACAATTTTTACCTAGTTCTTCATACAAATGAATTATTACTTCGCTATCAGTATCTGTGGAAAAAGTATGGTTTTTTAACTCTTTACGCAATAATTGGTAATTGTAAATTTCTCCATTATAAATAAGCCAATACCTACCATCTTCGTTTTTTATAGGTTGACGTCCATGATAAAGGTCAATTATCGTCAGCCTATTATGGCCTAATGTAATATTTTCATCTACAAAAATCCCTGACTCATCCGGGCCACGATGTCGTATTTTATCAAGCATCCTTTTTATTTTACTCTTATCACCAGTTCCTATAATTCCTGCTAATCCGCACATTTAGCTATCATTCCTCCTCTTCAGATATATTCAAAGAAATTCAATAAGGAACGTAAGAAAAGATCTTACGTTCCCAAGTTTTTATACTTCTATAGCTGATTTTTCATATTCACGTAAAATCCTTTCTACCCTTTCTTCTTCAGGTATTATTCTATGCTTCTCATAGTCATAAGCATAGCATGCACCATCTATTACTTTGGTTTGCAATTCTCCTTTTGCATACTTGTTACCCTTGAGATGTGGTGCATCTAATAGACCAATCTTTATCGCCAATGCCAACACATCTGGATCTGCCAGTGGATCAAGACTGTAAGGTGCCAAGCTTTTTATCGCTTCCAATAAAATCCTTGTCTCTTTCTTTAACTGTTCTTTTCTTTGAATTACTTCTTTATCCTGAGTCAAATCAGGCATTCCAAACATAGAATTTTTTATCACGGCTTTTACTATTTTAACGCTTTCAATTATATCTTCTGGCGTTGCAGCATGATGAGCTTCACAATATCCCACTACGTGATATATATGAGGTCTTATAGCCATAGAGAGATAAGCACTAGAAGCTAACTGACCCTTGGCTTCTAAAAGGTCAGTTGGAAAACTTGCAAGTCCCGCTCTTGCTTGCCTTATCACTCTGAAATTTTCATCTTGCAATTCTTCTATCAGCTCTATCTTAGCTAACATTTTTGCCAAATCCATTTTTGGTGAAATAGAAGCAGGCACGTTAAACATAAATTGTGCTACATAGTCTTTAACACCCATTTTTTTTGCATTATATGCCGCAAGATATGCCGTTGTTACCCCAATTACATCATGAGCATCCCTCAAGCTCCAATGGTGTGGCTCGTTTACCTCCACTGGTACTCCTCTTTCAGCATGCCATTTCATCAATTGTTGATTTTCTCTGATTGAAGTGTTAACATCTCTTGGACCTCTTCCATCGAGAACATTGTACCAGCTAAGTGGTATTGCTGCCCACGCATTGTGAATCGTTCGCAAAAGCATTTCCGCCATCTTAAATACGTCATTTGTACCACTGTAGCACCTTAAAAGAGGGAAATTACCCCTTCTTGAAGCTTCATATATCCTTATCAAGTCTTCTTCCTTTCTTACAGGAACGCCGCCTGCTCCATCTAAAGATTTATCATATTTCTTATCAAAGAAATGCTCTTGAGCATTTTGGTCTGGCGCGAGAGAAATTACATCTAAAATTTCTGCCTCTGCTATCTTCTTAACACCTTCTATAGTATCTTCTAATGAAGGAAGTCCAAAGTGGTGTCTTATGATAGGATAAGGGAATTTATCTTCTATTCTTCCTATTAGTGTATCAGCAAAAACCCGTTGTTTATGATTTGTGCTTCCTCCTCTTAAAAAATTAATTGTAGCTTCATCACCATTTTTACCATCAAAAACTGCTACAAATATTCCTGACCTTCTTGCCACGTCTGCAGTAGGCTCTGTACCGCCAAACACCCACCTAATATGTTGCAAATTATTTACTTCTATTTCCTTTTTTAGTTCTTCTAAAAGTTTTTCAAGAGCAGAAGGAGTCAATCTATAGCTTACTCCTACAATTGACGGCTTATGTTTTTTAACGGCTTCTATCAATTTCTTTATAGGAACAGCAGGACCCAAAAATATAGTTTCATAACCTTGCTGTTCTGCAAATTTTAAAAAGTTATATACACCGGCCACATGGACACAATTACCTATCGCTGCCGCTACAATTAACCTTTTCACGCTATAGTTACCTCCTTTCTTTTTCCTTCCACCAACTCTATAATTTCCTCTACTGTTTTCCCTTGGATCCCTAGTTTCTCAGCCGTCCTTCCAATATTCCAATAATCTTTTCCGTGCATAACCGAAGCAAGATGTATAACAGCATCAATAGTGGGAGTCTTAATGCCTATTTCTTTTCCTATAGAAGACATAGGCACCAAGCTCATAGGAACATCTTCAAATATATAACGACAATCTAATGTTTGAGGAGCTAATAAGCCAACATAAGCTTTTGTATTTTGAATTGCCTCATATAGATTTTCTCCTTCCGCATTATAACTTTCTTTTAGCCATCTTTTAGCTGAAATAGTATTTACACCTAGAGCTTTTGCCACCATCATTCTTTCGTTGTCTATTTTTTCCAATATTTTTGCAACAGAAGGAGAAATACCCTCCCGATAAAATTCAAAATTCCCTTTTGTAGTTTCTATTCTTGCTGCATTAAGTATAGTTGGTGCAGGGTGAAAAACAGCTCCAAAATTGTTAAGGCTTGTTTCCAAAACATTTTGCGCTGGAATAAATTGAGGAAAGGCGGTATTAAGCGCTTCCACTACCATTTCTGTTTTATCGTTAGGTATCGCAGCAACAGCCACAACTTCCTTTACCATAAATATTTTGGATTTTCCCATGGAAGACCTGCATGCATATATTAAAGTATCCGTTTCTGCAATAATTACATCCAAGTCTTCTCGTCTTCTTATAATATTATAAAATTCCAAAGCACCACCAGTTCTTCCTGGGGTTAATACAACTATTTGACCATCCTTAAGATATGGCAACATCTCTTCAGCAATTTTATAATGGGCAGAAGCAGGAACTGCCACTAAAATTATATCAACATCTTTAATAGCTTTCTCTATGTCATCAGTTATCACACTTAATTTGCCAAAGCCTTTTACTTCTCCTTCTAATTCAATACCACCTTTTTCTATAATAGGAAGTAATTTTTGATAGGTTCTATTGTACAAATTAACTTTATGACCTTTTAAAGCGAGATGCCCCGCTATCGCTTGACCCCCATTCCCAGCTCCAACTACTGCAAAAGAGAGTCGCTTCATTTTAGTTACCCCCTTTTAAAGAAATGAAAAAGCTATAGAGGAAAATCTATAGCTTCAGCCTTGGGTGTCTGAAAAGACATAAAAAGACACCATTGCTATCATCCTCCTCTTTCAACGCTTACGAGGTTAGCTGACGGGTTCGGGTCGAAAGATAACCCTACCATCTTATCAAAAGATGGATTCACCCCCAAAGTGGTTCCCCCGCTTCTTTACGAATTCAGCGTTTAGCATTTTATTTAATTTTCAAATTTATTTTTATTATATCATAAAGCAAAAAACTTGTAAAGGAAAACATGTTAATATTTACTAAAATCTCCTCCTACTCTTATTTCGTCTAAATAATTGTATATGGTATATCTGGATACACAAAGTATCTTAGCAACGTAATCAACAGCACCTCTTATCAAAAAAGTCCCTTTTTCATCTAACATTTTGACCACTTGTACCTTCTCTTCTTTTGTCATGAAATTTACAGGTTTTCCGTAGTTTTCCAATGTGGTGTTTACTATACTTTCAAGTACATCACTAACACTTCCTGCATAAGCCTCCCGAGCTTCTTCATTGGTATCCGCTACATCGCAAAACTCTGATAAAGTATTTTTTACCATTACAAATTCCGAAATATCGATGTTGATTGTAAGACACCCCACAGGTTTACCATTTTCATCTTTTATAAAAAGAGCAGACGACTTCAAAATCTTACCATCTTTACCTTTACTCTTATAGTTTATTAAATTTTCAACATTTTCAGATTTCAATATTTTCGCAATGTTCTCAGGCAAAGGGTTCCCTACATCTCTTCCTGTGACATGTCCGTTTACAATTGCAATAATTGGATTTTGAGGTGAAGAAAAGTCATACAGTGCCACTTCGCAATTTTTTCCAAATGTATGTGCTATTCCTTCTATCATAGGGATTATGCTCTTCAAGATAGGATGAGTCTTCATTTGCTCTAAATCCCCCTAATCATACCATATTAAATATATGCAATTAGGTAATGAAAAATTACTGACTAGGCTCAAATTTATTTTTAAAAAGACGGAATGCTAATAAAAAATTTATTAACGTTATTATACATACCTCAAACAAGGTTGTCAAGCACTATTTCCTTTGCATCCGCCCATAATCTCTCTAAATTATAAAATTCCCTTTCTATTTGCTGGAATATGTGAACTATCACATCACCATAATCCATTAAAACCCACTTCCCCCAATTGTAACCTTCGATATGATCCACCAGAATGCCCTCTTCCATGAGTTTCTTTTCAATTTCGTCTGTCAACGCTTTAACATGAGTGTCTGAATTGCCAGTAGCAATAATAAAATAATCTGCGACAACTGTTAAATCACCTATATATAAAATTTTTATATCAGAAGCTTTATTATCTTCTAAAACTTTATAAATTTTAAATACTTTATCTTTTACGTCTATCACTAAATCACCCTCCACCTTATATATTTGTCCCCAAAATTATAGTTACATCAACATTACTGTTTGCATTTGTATCTTCCACTACAATAGCATTTTTTAAAATTTTTTTCAAATTTTCTACTACTTCTTTATTATCAGTTCTATTAATTATCTGAGTCGTGTTATATGTGGTCCCTATCACATTACCTATCTTCACTACATCATACCCTTGTTGTTTTAACAAATCAGCAGTTTTTGCGGCTGCTCCTGGGATGCCACCACCATTTAAAACCTCTATTTTTATATTTTTGTTAACCGCTACCTCATTGGTTTTATCATCTACATTGCTATCTAAATTTGCAATAAATTCTTGTATTTCTTGCGGATCTGTAATATAATAAGCAATCCCGTTAACGTACTGAGGAGTACCAGGCAAAGTAGCTGTTTTTATATTCTCCTTGTCAAGCTTTAAAATATAATCTGCATATTTTAACATAGTAACAGGTGGTATGTTTGTTTCAACGTATTGATTTATAGTTTTTAATATACGATGAATCTTTAATAAAGTATTAGGATTTTTAGCTTTTTCAAACATTGCTAACAAAAATTCCCTTTGTACTTTTACCCTCTCTAAATCTTGTTCTGCATACCCATGCCTAAATCTCACCAGCTGTAAGGCTTTTTCCCCATCTAAAAGCTGAACACCTTTTTTTAAATGAATGTGTAAATTTCCCGCATAATCATCATAATTCATATCCACCGGTACGTTCATTTCTACTCCGCCTAAATCGTCTACTAATTGTTTAAAGCCTTCATATCCAATCTTTACATAATAATCAACAGGCTCTCCAATAAGCTGTGACACCGTATCCATCGCCAACTGAGGTCCACCTATTGGGTAGGCAGCGTTTATCTTTTGTGTGCCATATTTGTCAAGTTTAATCATTGTATCTCTTGGAATAGACAAAATATAAGCTTTATTAGTTTTAGGATTGTAGGATAATAATATCATAGTATCAGAACGCTTTGGATCTGTTGGCGATGTTTCATCAACTCCTAAAACTAATATATTTATTTTCTGAATCGTTTCTGAATTTGTGTTTTCACTGTTTCTTTGCATCAAAAAGCTATCTGAAGGATTTAGAGACTTTAAAAAAATATACCCTCCTACCCCTGCCGATAACAAACTTAACAATAATATCGCAGATATAACTTTTAATACTTTTCTCATTTATCTCCACTCCCAAGCTTCAGAAGAATATAGTTTCGAGCTTTTACTGTTTTTTCATAAAGAAGTAGTCCCCTCTGTAAGACATAACAAATTGTACTATCAAAAGACTTTAACAAAGCAAGCTCCAAATTTTCTTCTGCTAATTCTCTTAATTGCGTTACCCCTTCAAAATCTCTATTAGGCTCTATATAATCCGCAAGAAATACTATTTCATCCAAAAGACTCATATTAACATCCCCAGTAGTGTGAAGAGAGATTGCCCTTTTTATTTCTTTATCTTTGATTCCAAAAATTTCTTCTACTAAATGCGCACCTATAGGACCGTGTAAAAGAAAGGGTGCATTTTTTAAAACATCGTCTACTTCAATTCCATATCTTTGAGCAAATTTTAAAAGTTCTTCATCAGAATAGCTCTTTGCACAATCGTGCAACAAACCTGCAACTTGGGCTTTTTCTACATCAGCACCATATTTTTTAGCAAGATGTATTGCAGTTTCCATAACACCTATAGAGTGTAAATACCTTTCCTTATCTACCAAACTTCTTAGTTTGCTCTTTAAAAGTTCTATGTCATACTCCATTTTCATCATCCTTTTTGTACAAACCATATTTTTGAATATATCTTTCCACAGGCTCTGGCAGCAAATACTTTATAGGTCGGCCCCCTGCTACTCTTTCCCTTATATCGGTGGAGGATATAGCCAAAGAAGGAACAGTCACTTTGTAAATGACATTCCCATAAAACTTTCTAATTTTGTTTAATTCTTCATCTATTCTATCGCCTTCAACTCCTGGCCTAGTTGCGGCAACAAAATTACACATCTTTAAAAGCTCATCTGCACTTTTCCAAGTCAAAATCTCCAAAACAGCATCCGCTCCTGTTATAAAATAAAGTTGAGTTTTATCCCCATAAATTTTTTTAAACTCTTTGATAGTATCAATCGTATAAGTATACCCTTCCCTGTCAATTTCAATCGTCGATACCTCAAAAAAAGGATTAGTTATTGTGGCAAGTATAGTCATTAAATAACGATGTTTTTTATCTGTCACCTTTCGCTTTACTTTATGAGGTGGGTTGCCTGCTGGAACAAAAATCACCTTGTCCAATTTGAATTCAGCCCTTACCGCTTCAGCAGTAACTAAATGACCGTAATGAATAGGGTCAAAAGTGCCTCCCATTATCCCAAGTCTAAGCTCCATTTCCAAGTTACTATCCCCCAATTTATATTTCTTTTATATTATACATTATACATCAAAAGAGATAAATTGCACAAGCTTACCCTGAGACCTCATTAAAGTAAATAAAAAAGTGGAATCAAATTCCACTTTTCAGTTTGTTGACAAAGCAAAATTTAAGCCCCTGTTTTCTTAGTCCCGAAAACAGGGGCTGTATATATCTGAATAAAATTTTCTTTAAAACTCCAAATAATGGATAAAGTTTTGAAATGTCAAAGGGCCTTTTGCCCTTCCTCCATAACCATAAGGCCATTTTCTTTAAATTCATGGCAGCAAAAACAAGCATCGCTTGCATGGACAATTTTTCTTTCCCTCTTAATGTTGTCCATCGCAAACCATGCTTCTCCTTTAAATCTGCAAACACTCTCTCTATTGTCTCTTTCCTTCTCTCATATACTTCTTTACAATAAGGTGTATGCCTTAGGTGTTCTGCTTCATCTACATATCCTTCCCATATGTGCCTGAATATCCTCTTTGTGTAGTCTTTACTTTGGGTACACTTTTCTCTTAAAGGACAGTTTTTACATTTTTCCGGGTTTGATTTGTATTCTCTATATCCTTCTCTATTAGTTGTAACATATGTTAGTATTTCATTCTGCGGGCATATGTAACAGTCATAATATTCATCATACACAAACTCATGTTTCTTCATAAAACCGTCTTTTGTTTTTGGTCTTGTGTATGGCACTGCTGGTATTATTTCTCTACCAAATATTGTCTTTAATATGTACGGATTTTTATATCCTGCATCTACTGCTATTGCTTTCGGTTTTCCTACCCTATTTTCAACTTCTTTTAGTACTTCTTCAAACATTACGCTGTCGTGTACATTCGCTGCTTCAACTTTTACTCCTAATACAAACCCGTTTTTATCGCAGGCTGTGTGAAAGGAATATGCAAAACATTTTTCTTTTTCATTTTTGTTTAACATTCCACTATCTGGGTCTGTTTTGCTTACTTTTACTTCTTTCGTCTTTATCGTCTTGATTTTCTTTAATGGCTTTTTTCCATGAGCTTCTCTATCTTTGTTTATTTCTTCTTCTAGTTTTTCTTGATAAGTCCTGGCTTCTTGTTCTATTATTTCTTTTGTATATTTTTTCTTATTGGCACTTGCTTTTACGTGAGTGGAATCTATGAATACTTCCTCTGCATTTTACTAACCCATGCCTTATTGCTTCTTCTAAAATCTTCGTAAATATTTTCTCAAATATGTCTGTCCCTTTGAATCTTCTTATGTAGTTCTGGCTAAATGTTGAAAAATGAGGTGTTTCTTCTGTTAGCCCATACCCTAAAAACCATCTATATGCAACGTTTGTTTTTATTTCTGCTATTGTTCTTCTTATCGACGGTATACCAAAAAGATATTGAATGAACAGTATTTTTATCAATACTACTGGATCTATACTTGGTCTGCCGTGATCTTCGGAATATTTGTCCTTTACTAAATCATATATGAAACTAAATTCTATTACTCTTTCTATCTTTCTTAAAAGGTGGTCTTTTGGTACTAATTGATCTATGCTTACAAATTCTATTTGATGTCTTGCATCCTGTTTCTTTGTTAACATCTTCCTTCTCCTCTCCTCTTTTGCTTTATACCACTAAAATAACAAGGAACCCTTCTCATCATAACGGGTTCCCGATATTTTGTCAACAGTCTGAAAAGTGGAATCAAATTCCACTTTTATTCATAGTATTCAAATTCAAAATCTCTCACATTTATTGTATCACCACTTTTAAAGCCCTTTTCCTTAAGAGCATCTATTACCCCGCTCTTCCTAAGAAGTATTTCAAAGTACCTTAAAGAATGTTCATCTTGTAAATTTACTCTTTTTAAAAGTTTGTCAATTTTTGTACCGCTAAGATAATAGGTATTATCTTTTACTTCTACGTTGAGAGTTTCTTCCTCTTCAGGAGGTGTATAAACAATAACTTCTGGTACGTCTTTTATCTCTTCAACGGGAATAGAAGAAAGAATTTCTATAGCCTTGTCCAAAAGTTTGTCAATTCCCTCTTTTGTCAAAGCAGATATAGGATATACCTCGTAACCTCTTTTTTTTATTTCTTTTTCAAAAGCAGGATAATTTTCTTTACCACTTTGTATATCAATTTTATTTGCTGCAACAATTTGAGGCAAAGTAAGTAATCTTTCACTGTAAAGTTTCAGCTCCTCATTTATCTTCTCAAAATCTTCTATAGGGTCTCGTCCCTCACTGGCAGAAACATCCACTACGTGTATCAACATTTTTGTCCTTTCAATGTGCCGTAAAAAGTCATGACCTAATCCTTCGCCTCTGTGGGCTCCTTCAATTAAACCTGGAATATCTGCCATTACAAAGGATTTCCCTTTATATTCTACAACTCCCAAATTAGGTGTCAGTGTTGTAAAAGGATAATTGGCAATTTTAGGTCTTGCTCTCGTGCAACTGGCTAAGAGGGTGGATTTACCTGCATTAGGAAATCCTATTAATCCTACATCAGCGAGAAGTTTTAGCTCTAACCGTACCCACATTTCTTTACCTTTTTCTCCGCTTTCAGCAAAACGAGGAGTCTTCAAAGTAGAAGTAGCAAATTTAGCATTTCCCCTTCCTCCCCTACCTCCCCGTAAAACAATAGCTTTTTGATTAGGTTTTACAAGGTCAGCTATAATTTCTCCCGTTTCATCATTAATTATCAAGGTTCCTACAGGAACTTTTATATACAAATCTTCTCCGTTTTTTCCATACTGATTTTTACCTCTACCGTTTTCTCCGTTTTGCGCAATGTATCTTTTTTTGTATTTAAAATCTAACAAAGTTGACAAATTTGGATCTGCTATAAATATAACATCTCCTCCTTTTCCTCCATCACCACCATCCGGCCCACCGTAAGCAACGTATTTTTCCCTTCTAAAAGATATAACTCCATTTCCACCGTCTCCAGCTTTTATGTATATCCTCGCTGTGTCTATAAACAAAATTCTCTCACCTGCCTTATTTTATAGTATGTATAGTATATACTTCTCGTATTTTTTTACTCTCTTAAGAGTTTCTTTATAATTTCCTGTACATTTTCAGAATTAAATATATCTCTTTCTCTATTAAGGTGGTCAATTGCAATGTGAAGAGATTCAATGACTCTATCTAATTTTCCCAGTTGAGCATAACCTAATACCACTTGTAAATCATTCAAAAACTCATGTCTGCTCCTTTTTATGTAATCTATCAATAACTCTACATCTGACACCATATTTTCACCACTTTCTTTTTTATTTATGAAAAAATCCTGGTATAAACCAGGATTTAATTCTGTGCAACTTTCCTTTCTGGGTAAACACTTACTTGTTTTTTGTTACGTCCTTTTCTTTCAAAAGTAACATATCCATCAATTAACGCAAAAAGTGTATCGTCTTTTCCTTTTCCTACATTTACACCTGGATGTATTTTAGTTCCTCTTTGCCTTACAAGGATATTACCAGCTAATACAAATTGGCCATCCGCCCTTTTTACTCCCAAACGCTTAGATTCACTATCACGACCGTTTCTGGAACTTCCAACACCTTTTTTATGAGCAAAAAGCTGAAGTTTCATTTTTTGCACCTCCTATCCATAACCCTTACATATTCAGGATAATCTGTTTCAATATCTTTAAGTCCTAAAACCATAGTCTCCAGAATAGCTTTTAGTCGTAAATCATCTTCTGGCATGCCTTTGTCAACAATTTCAACCTGCAACTTGCCACTTTCTATCTCTTTCTTTATCTTAACAGTTTTTAACGCCTCTATTCCCAGAACCGCTGTCTGAGATATAGCAGAAACAGCTGCACATATGATGTCCTTTCCGTACTCATCAAAACCTGCATGTCCTTTTATATTAAATTTATAAATATCCCCTCTTGAATCTCTCAATATTTCCACTCTAATCATGGCTTACTGAATTATTTTTTCAATCTGTACTTTTGTGTAGGGTTGACGATGCCCTTGTCTTCTTCTATAATTTTTCTTTGGCTTATACTTAAAAACTCTTATTTTTGGTCTTTTGCCATGCTCTATGACCTTAGCACTCACCTTAACATTTTCTAAATAGGGTTTGCCAAACTCTACGTTACCGTCCTCTTTTGACACAGCCAAAACTTTGTCAAAAGAAATAACTTCCCCTTCTGGATAATTTAACTTTTCTACTACAAGAACATCTCCTTCACGAACCATATACTGCTTTCCACCAGTCTCGATTATTGCGTACATTTTTGCACCTCCTCTATCCAGTCTCGCCGGGAAACAAGGTAAAAATTTAGGAACCCGTCCCGAGCGGCCACAAGTGATATTTTAACATAATAAAATACCACTTGTCAATTAAAAATCGGCTAAAGAGTTTGTGTTCCTTTTTCTTTCTCCACTTGCTTGCCATCGCTTTGTCCTTTTGTTTCTTCTTCCGCTAATTTATAGTTTTGTAATTCTATAATCTTTTGATTTAATTCTTCCTTTTCTTTTTCTAATTCTTTTATCCTAATGTTGAGCCCTCTTATCGTTACGCTATAGCGAATTTGTCCAAACAAGCCTATTATCCCCACAATTATAGCTCCAATAGCTGCTGACAGTAAAATTACTAAAGCTTGAGAAATTGAGTAATGCCAATACAAAAAGCTTATATCTACGGGTCCAGCATTAGAAATAGCAAAAACCGCTACTATAATTGCAAATATCAAAGCTAATATTGTATAATACTGCCCCTTCATAGAATACACCACCCCATCTTTAGTAACAAACTCTTTAACAACTTTCTAACTTTATGATAATTTATACAAATTACCATTGTCAATAAAAATTATAAATTTTTTGATAATATAAAAACATCATTCTTAACTTTTATCATTTGATTGGGAGAAAAACTCATAGTGTAAAATTATCGTAGGATTTTTTGAGTAAAAAAAAACAAGAGACAACCCCTGTGATAAAATAGATTATGGAAAACAAAACAACACAGAAAGGGGTGTCTCTTGTGAACAAACATATCTTTGAAGATATTATACTACAAAATGCTCTAAATTTCACTAGAGAAGTGATAGAAATTTTTAGTGATTTATTAAACAAAGGAATGAATATTACAGAGCTTGCAGCAAGGATAAAGGAACTAACGGACAAACTAGGTAGAGAGGCAATAGAAGCAATTATTGAAGAGTTAGATAAGATAATAAAAGAAGACAAGAGAAGGAAAGAAAAATGGGTAGTAGAGAGGAAAGATAAAAAGAGATTAACCACAATCCTTGGGGATATAGAATATGAGAGGACATATTACAAATCCAGAGAGGATGGAAGATATACATATTTGGTGGATGATGCATTAGAGATAGGGCGGCACGATAGGATAGAAAAAGGTGTAAAAATAAAGTTAGTAGAGAACGCAATAGAAGAATCATATGAAAGAAGCAGTAAAAAAGCATGTCCAGAGGAGTTAAGTAAACAGACAGTATTAAACGCAATAAGGGAAATAGGAGAAGTAGAAGTAAAGAGAGAAATAAAAGAGAAGAAAGAAGTAAGGGTATTATACATAGAAGCAGATGAAGACCATGTGCCTTTGCAAGATGGCAGCAATGAAACACCGCGATTGATATACATACATGAAGGTAAAGAAGAGAGAAATGGTAGAGATGTACTGAGAAATGTGCATTACAAGGCATACGTAGGAGAGAAAGCAGAAGACATATGGATAGATGTAGCAAATTACATAGAAGAAAACTACAAAGAAGAGAAGATAGAGAAGATATACATAGCAGGAGATGGAGCACCGTGGATAAAAGAGGGATTAGAGTGGATAGCAAAATCAAGGTTTGTGTTAGACAGATATCATTTAAACAAATACGTATTAAAAGCCACATCAAAAGAGCCAAAATACAGGGAAAAGATATGGAGAGCAATAAATGAAGGAGATAAAGAAGGAGTGAAGAAGATATTTGATGAACTAATAAAGGCAGCAGAGGAAGAGAGGGAGAAAGAGAAGATAAAAGAAGCAAGGAAATACATACTAAACAATTGGGAAGGGATAGAGATATACAACAAAGACAAAGATGTAATAGGGTGCAGTGCAGAAGGGCATATAAGCCATGTATTTTCAGTAAGACTAAGCAGGAATCCATTTGGGATGGAGTAGAGAAGGATTAAAGTTAATGGCGAAATTAAGGGTATTCAGCAAGAATGGAGGAGACTTAAGAGAAGTAGAATGGGGTAAGAGAAAGAATATAAATGAAGGAAGTTACAAATTAACGAAGAAGCAAATAAAAGAGGCGGTAAGAAGAGTTAAAACGTCTACAAATGAAAAGATAAATAATATTACGGTTTTGAATATAGGCAAAGTAACGCCAATATACAGGATTTTAAGAGCAATAAAATATGCACAAGTCATATAAAAAACATGATAAGACGAAGCCCTGAATTAAGTAAGTTACAGGGGTTGTCTTAAAAAAATCCTACAGTATCTTGACACTATCAGAAAAACTTTTTATGTTGAAACTACTTCAGTAGTTGTGTTAAAATTGATTATAGTGAGCAAAATGCTCACCTGGGTCGCAGTAACCCCAGTTAACAAAACAAGGGAGGTAATTTTGTGTTCAAAAAAAGAATAAAAGATATTACAGAAGTTGCCTTGATTGCGACAATTTATTTTGTACTCACAGTTATATTTTCTTCTATTTCATTTTTACCCCTTCAGTTTCGCGTAGGGGAAATTACAAAATCCATTGTAGTATTCAATAAAAAATATGCTATTTCCATGATGATAGGAAATTTTCTTGCAAATTTGTTTAGCCCATTTGCTGGCACAATGGAGCTAATTTTTATGCCTCTTTCAAATCTAATCGGTTGTACAATTGGATACTACATTGGAAGAACCACTCATAAATTGGTAGGTGCTGTATTTGTAGCTCTTTGGATTGCCGCATCGGTGGGGATCACCCTAAATGTCTCTGCAAATATACCATTTATTCCAACTTTCTTAAGCGTAGGATTTGCTGAGACTGTACTTCTTGTAACAGGATATTTTTTACTTTTTATAATTGAAAAGAAAGGAGCTGTGAAATTTGACAGATAAATATAAAGAAAGAAGATTTGACGCTTACGGTTATGAAAAGATTGACAAAGAAGTTTTAGAATCCATTGAATATGAATACCCTGAAAAAAATACAATTGTAGAATATATAACTAATGAGTTTTCTTCCGTCTGTCCTTGGACAGGATTGCCTGACAATGCAAAACTCACAATAAGATATATACCTTCTAAAAAATTAGTAGAACTTAAATCTTTAAAGTATTATCTCACATCCTATAGAAATGTAGGTATACTGCAAGAACATGCTATAAATAGAATTTTAGACGATTTAGTTGAACTTCTACAGCCAAAATTTATGGAAATAATAGGTGAGTTTCAAGAAAGAGGTGGAATAGCCACCAGAATTGTGGCAAAGTATGAGAAAGAAAAATAGATACAAAGCTGCCCAAAAATTTCCTTGGGCAGCTTTTTTGCGTTGATTCTTTAGTGAAATTCTATCTCAAAATAGCCATATTCTTTATTATTGTCGACAACGAGTTCGAGGTCTACGTTAAATTTCTCTTTGTAAAATTTTATGATTCCTTTCTCTGCCGCGATTTTAACAACTTTATCATTGCCTTTTATATAAATTTTTTGTACATTTACATGCCTTAACACTCTTTCTATATTATTTCTTAATCTTTTGTAGATGTACTCTGTAGAGTATACTACGCCTTCTCCTTTACATGTAGGACATTTCTCTTTAAGGTAAGAACCTACTTGCGACCTCACTCTTTTTCTTGTCATCTCAACAAGTCCCAATTGAGTATAGCCCAATACGGTGCATTTTGTTCTATCTTTTTGAAGTTCTTTTTTAAAAAATTCTAACAAATTTCTTTTAAAATTTTCATTTTTCATGTCTATAAAATCAATAATAATTATTCCACCGATATTTCTTAACTTAAGCTGTAAGGCAATTTCTTCAGCTGCTTCAAGATTGGTCTTGTATATTGTCTCCTCTAAAGAAGATTTTCCTACATATTTTCCTGTGTTTACATCAATTACAGTAAGAGCTTCTGTTTGGTCTATTATTACAAAACCTCCACTTTTTAACCACACCTTTTTTTCTAACAATTTCTCAACTTGAAAATCTACTCCATAAATCCCCATTAAGTCTCCTTCTTCATAAGTAACTGAAATATTTTCTTTTGCCACATTTTTTAAATATCTTTTTATGTTCTCATATTCATCTTTGTCATTTACTACAATTTCATCTATCTCTTCAGAAAGCAAATCCTTCAAATACTTAATTACGAAATCCTCTTCTTTGTATATCAAAGAAGGGAGGGAAGCATTTTGAAAATCTTTTTGTATTTTCTCATATAAGTGAATTAACTCTTCTAAATCCTCCCTCATTTGCTGCTCTGTCGCCTCTAATGCAGCTGTCCTGACAATTAGCCCCATACCTTCAGGTTTTAATTTTTTTGCAATATCCTGAAGCTTCTTCCTTTCCTCTTCTTTTTCAATCCTATGAGAAATTCCGAGGTAATCCACGTTAGGCATTAAAACCACATATTTTCCTGGTAAAGAAATATTAGCAGTAACTCTTGGATTTTTCATACCTACTGCTTCTTTTGATACTTGAACCATTATTGGTTGTCCCGGTTTTAAAACTTGTGTAATGCTTTTGGGCAAATTCTCATGTTGAAAAACATCGTCAAAAAATAAAAAAGCGTTCTTGCCAATTCCAATATCTACAAAGGCTGCCTGCATACCTTTTAAAACATTTTGGATTTTACCTTTATAAATATTCCCCAAGATATTTTTTCCATCACTTTTTTCAGGGTGGTACTCTTTTAGCTTCCCATTTTCTAATAAAGCAATTTGACTCAAATTTTCATCAATGTCCAATATAAGTCTTTTCAAAGTTTTCACCCCGTACTTATTCCAAAATCATATTTTTCCTATGGAGTTTATAAGAATCTATATCAAATAAATTCCCTACATATTCGTTTAAGGCCTTTAATAAATGTAGGGGATTGGGAGCTCCCTCTCCTAATTTTAATTTTATATAAAATTTCAAATAATCTTCTGCCTCTTCAATTATCTTTAATTCCAAAACATAAGGTCTTAAGTTTATCATTTTTTTGCCTCTTTTACTCTTTTTTTCTATTTCAATTATATCTCTTCTCATAAATTCTTCTATTTTATTTTGAATATCTTTAATACTTTTTCTAACATTGACTTGCAAAATATACTCTGCCGCTTTTATTTTTGTAGAAAGCGCATCATTTAATTCTACTTCACAACTCTCCACAATTTCAATACCAGGTGGCAACACTTTGTTCATCTTTTTTTTAAATTCCTCAGGAGAAATATCTTCTTCTACATCTATATCCATGTAATCCCCCTCTGTCGTCGCACCTACTAATAGGGCGGGTCCAAAAGAAATTTTAGGGCGAGGATTAAATCCTTGTGAAAAAGCCACTTTTATATCGGCTCTCCTCAAAGCCCTTTGAAATACCCTCAAAAGGTCTAAATGGGAAATAAATTTGACTCTTTCATCTTTTGTATATTTGTTTCTGAGGCGCTTCAAAACACACTACCCCCTCATCAAAGCCCTTTATTCCACAACCTGTACAATAGAGTCTGCAGTCAGGTGTAATTCTTCCTTCTTGAGATTTTTTGTATTCTCTCATCAAATACCTCTTGTCTACTCCAACATCTATTACATCCCATGGAAATATTTCTTCTAAATTTCTTTCTCTATTAGCATAAAAGTGAGGATTTACACCTACCTCCTTAAAAGCCTCTTCCCATTTGTCATAATTAAAATATTCTTCCCATCCGTCAAACCTACATCCTTTTTCCCAAGCTTTTATTATAGCTTTTCCTACTTTTCTATCTCCTCTCGAAATAACAGCTTCTAAAAAGCTCATATAAGGATTGTGCCAGTTGTACTTCAGCACTTTACTCTTGAGTTTCTTTTTAAGCAAATCTTGTTTTTCCATTATTTCTTTAATGCTATCTTGAGCCGTCCACTGGAAAGGGGTAAAGGGTTTAGGTACAAAAGTAGAAGTACTTATGGTGACTCTTAAATTCTTTACATTCCCTTTTACTTCTTTGTAATTATCTACTATTTTATATGCCAAATCCACTATACCTTTTACATCTTCCATCGTCTCTGTAGGGAGACCAACCATAAAATAAAGTTTGACATTTGTCCATCCTGCAGAAAAAGCCTCTTTTGTCGCCTCTAGAATATCTTCTTCTGTAATCCCTTTGTTAATTACATCTCTAAGTCTTTGCGTACCAGCTTCTGGTGCTAAAGTAAGACCTGTTTTTCTAACTTTTTGTATTTCTTTTAACAAATTTATAGATACAGCATCTACTCGTGTAGAAGGGATAGAAACTCCTACTCCTTTA
The DNA here is from genome assembly GCF_000092965.1 of Thermoanaerobacter mathranii subsp. mathranii str. A3. Classification (GTDB taxonomy): domain Bacteria; phylum Bacillota; class Thermoanaerobacteria; order Thermoanaerobacterales; family Thermoanaerobacteraceae; genus Thermoanaerobacter; species Thermoanaerobacter thermocopriae. The sequence continues at coordinate 922,453 of NC_014209.1, read as the reverse complement.
TCCTTATATTTCTTAATCAACCTTTTGACCAATTCTTCAATTTGAGAATAATCACATGTACTCAAAGAAGCTAAAGATATTTCCTCATACCCTGTAGATTTTACAAGCTTGTCCGCCAAATCTAAAATTTTTTCTATTGATTTTTCTCTCACGGGCCTATATATCATGCCAGCTTGACAAAATCTGCATCCCCGTGTACAACCTCTAAAGATTTCTAACATTATTCTATCGTGAACTATGTCCATAAAAGGAACAATTTGCTCTTCAGGATGATACACATTTTCAAAATCTTTAACTATTCTTTTCTTTACCTTTTCAGGCACTCCTTTTTTAATAGTTCTTATCTCTTTTATCGTTCCATCTTTATTGTATACTTCCATATAGTACTTAGGAACATATACTCCTTTGATTTGAGAAACAATTTGTAAAAATTCTTCTCTTTCTCCTTTTCTTTCCTTCCAATCTATATAAGCGTCAATAATTTCATTTATGACCTCTTCTCCTTCTCCCATTACAAAAAAGTCAATAACCTCAGATAAAGGAGCAGGATTATAAGCACAGGGTCCACCTGCAATCACAAAAGGAAACCCTTCCCTCTCTCTTGACAGGATAGGAATATCCGCTAAATTAAGCATATTTATTACGTTTGTATAACTTAACTCATACTGAAGAGTAAAACCTATAAAGTCAAATTTATCTAATGGGGTTTTTGTCTCTAAGCTAAAAAGAGGAATGTCATTTTCCTTCATGAGTTTTTCCATATCCAACCATGGTGCAAAAACCCTTTCACAATACACGTCTTCTCTTCTGTTTAAAAGATGGTATAAAATTCTAAGTCCAAGATGAGACATTCCCACTTCATATACATCAGGAAAAGCAAATGCAAACCTAACTTTGACTTCTTCTGGATTTTTTATAGAAGAGTTTAATTCTCCTCCTGTGTATCTTGTAGGCTTGCTTACTTTCATAAGCAAAGCATCTATTTTATCTTTTAGGTTATTCATTTTCCTTCCTCCATAGTTATTTTATAATTTTGCCAATTGGTAAATACAATCCATGCTCTGTCGCATATTCAAAAAGCTGAGTCTCGGTTATTCTATATTTTTCCCTAAATTTATCGTCTAATATTATTATAACATGGTATTTAGCGGGTATAAAACTTTTTATTACATTTCCAATCATCTCATTTTCTAATACGGCTATATGATGTACTCCCATTAAACCTTTTTTATAAAACTCTGCTTTTTTCATAAAAAGATCTCTCATTTGCAAAAAAACTGATGCCTTTTTCTCTTTATTTGCTGCGACTACTAATAATACTGATAAAAAAGCATAAACAACATCTATCTTCCAATTAAATATTCCTTTTAGAACAAGATATAACATAACGAGAGAAATAGCATAGGAAGAAAAAACAGCAACCGTAATAGCGCTTCTTAGACTAATAAAATACGACAAAACACTTTTCAAAACCCGTCCCCCATCTAATGGAAGTCCTGGCAGCAGATTAAAAAAAGCCATTACAATATTAGTTTTTATAAAATAATCCATTTCTATTTGTAAAACTTGTGAAATAAATTCACCAAAAAACGCAAAAAAAATATTGGACATAGGTCCTGCCAGTGCGACTAACACTTCCAAGTCCGGCCTTATAAAGACTACGCTGTCCAAAAGAGCAATTCCTCCAAAAGGATAGATATTGACTTGTAACACCTCTACCTTTAATTTCTTGGCAATATAAATGTGTCCCCCTTCGTGGACAAAAACTGTAACAAAAATAGCAATTAATTCTTTTACAAACCCCGCCGCAATTAAAAGTAATGCAAATGCAAAAGTAGAGAAATGTATTCTTACTTGGATTCCTCTAAATTTCATTTTGCGTCTTCACTGGCAGCATCCCCTATCACAACCTTTGTCAAGGGGTCTACTGGCTTGCCATTTTCCCAAACTTCAAAATGTAAATGAGGAGCAGTAGTTTTGCCAGTATCGCCCGTCTTCCCAATTATATCCCCTTGTTTTACTTGGTCTTCCGCATTTACTAAAATTTCTGATAAATGAGCGTAGACGGTTCTTACATCGTTAGCATGCCTTATAACTATGACTTTCCCTAAATATTGGTTTTGCTCATCTACTAACATTACTACCCCATCCAATGCTGCTTTCACTTCTGTTCCAATAGGAGCATCTATATCAATACCAGTGTGATTTGTCAATTGGTTTGTAATAGGGTCTGCCCTCATTCCAAAGCCAGAGGTTATCTTTCCAGTAACAGGGGCAATCATTTTGATAGAAGCCTGGGAAACATCAGAAGAAGTTTTATTCTCCGAAATTTTTTCTTCAGTGGGAGAAAAAACTTTTATCACACTTTCTTTAAGCCAAGGAATCTTGCTTTGAACTAATTTTAAACCTTTCTTTGTGTTTTCGTAATTCATATCATAACTTAGCACACTTTTAGTAAAATTTACAAAAGAAGTGGCTATAGGAACGTCAACCGCTTTAAAAAGCAAAATCATTCCTAACAAAACTAATGAAATAATTAATTGATTTTCAAATAGCTCTACATACTTTTTGTAAGTGCTAAATTTTTTGGGAAAATAATAAGGAATTCGTTGGTATTTCATGATATATAGCCTCCTTCTATGTTACATTTTATTTTGAAGGAGGCATTATTATGATAAATTATTTTTATTCTACTATTTCTCTCCACTCTAAAAGTCCTTGCTCCATTCCCTTCAATAAAACTTCTGCAGTAGCAATATTAGTCGCCAATGGAATAGAATGCACATCACAAACTCTAAGCAAAGCTAAAATATCTGGTTCATGGGGCTGAGCCGTAAGTGGATCTCTTAAAAAAATCACCATATCAATTTTATTTTCAGCTATCATTGCACCAATTTGTTGATCTCCACCAAGAGGGCCAGGTAAAAGATAATTTACCTTTAGGCCTGTGGCTTCTTTGATAAGTTGTCCTGTATGGCCTGTTGCGTATATATTACACTTTTCAAAGATATGCTTATAAGCAATTGCAAAATTCACCATAAGTTCTTTTTTTTGGTCGTGGGCTATCAAAGCTATATTCATGGAAATTCCCCCTAAAAGTTTATCTTTTGCCTTCTCATGCTTATATTTTCCAAAAGCCCTATAGCCATTAAATCTGCCACCATTGCACTTCCACCATAGCTCATAAAAGGAAGAGGAATACCTGTGATTGGCATTATTCCAATAGTCATCCCTATATTTTCAAAAATGTGAAATGTAAACATAGCAATAATTCCTACTGCCACTAGCATTCCATATTTGTCCTTAGCATTATAAGCAATCTTCCAAGCTTTATACAACATAATCGCATAGAGAACTATCAGTGTAGATGCTCCGATAAACCCTAATTCTTCCCCTACGACAGAAAAAATAAAGTCTGTCCACGCTTCGGGAAGATAATAGAGCTGAGTTTGGCTTCCATGAAAAAGCCCCTTTCCCCAAAACATTCCAGAACCGATGGCAATTTTAGATTGTATCAAATGATAACCGGTTCCCATTGGGTCCAGTTCTGGATTTAAAAAGGATAAAAGTCTATTTCTTTGGTATGGTTTTAAAAGTTTGTAGCCAATAGGTAGCATAACAACTCCTAAAGCAAAAAGCTGTGCCAATACCTTTGTCCTTATCCCAGAGACATATACTATTGCTAAAAAAATTGCAATAAATACAAGGGCTGTCCCTAAATCTGGCTGCAGCATCACCGCAACAAAAGGAATCCCTAAATAAGCTATTGGCCACAAAAGTTCTTTAAAAGTCTTTATTTCTTCCATCTTGCTAAACATATTTGCTAAAGTTAGCACTAATGCTAACTTAGAAAATTCAGAAGGCTGAATATCTACAGGTCCTAAACTTATCCAGCTTTGTGCACCCTTACTTACTTTTCCTATGGTTAAAACTAATACAAGGCCTAAAAGGTTTAGAATATATATAAAAGTAGAAAATTTAGCAAAAGTATTATAATCAAAAAGACATATTAGGAGGATAGAAATAAGTCCCATTAAAATTGCCAGCGCTTGGACAATAACTTTTCTGTAAGAGCCTGTTTGAAGTGTGTGAGAGGCACTTGTCACAACAATAATACTATATACACATATTAAAAGTACAACAATCAAAAGTCCCCAGTCAAAGTTTTTTAAAAGCTTTTTATCAAACATTTTAATCCCCTCTTTTCAGCAATTCAACTTGTATTATACCATACAAATGAAATTTTCACTATACAAAAAAAACTGGCTCAAGGCCAGTTATCTTATCACCTGTTTCATTTTCTTTATAGGAATATTCGCATGAAGAGCAGGTATATAGGTATTATCACTTCTTTTTTCTTTTGTAATTTCTACATTTAATCCTGTTTCATCAATATCTACGTAATTAGAAATGACATTTAATATGTCTTCTTTCATCATTTCTAAAAATTTAGGAGAAACATCCGCCCTATCATGCACTAATAGAAGTTGTAACCTTTCTTTTGCTATATTTTTACTGTTGTTTTTTCCTCCAAAAGATTTAAATAAATCCACCAATCACACCTCCCAAAAGCACTAAGCCAGCTTAAAAAGCTTTTTAAGTCTATCCATAAACCCATTTCCTATATCAAGGTTGATTAAAGGCACATTATTTCCCAAAAGTCTTTCCACCAAATTTCTATAGGCTTGTCCTGCTAATGACCTCTCATCCATAACAATCGGTTCACCTTTATTGGAAGAAATAATTATATTTTCATCATCAGGAATAACACCTAAAAGGTCAATAGCTAAAATATCTATAATATCTTCAATATCCATCATATCTCCTCTTTTTACCATATCCATCTTAATCCTGTTTATAACTAACATAGGATTATGAAGTTCTGCTGCCTCCAAAAGTCCTATAATTCTATCAGCATCTCTAACTGCCGAAACTTCTGGAGTAGTTATGACAATAGCTCTATCAGCACCGGCAATTGCATTTTTAAATCCCTGTTCAATGCCTGCAGGACAATCTACTAGTATATAGTCAAATTCCTCTTTTAAATCTCCGATTAATTTTTGCATTTGTTCCGGAGTAACAGCCGATTTATCCCTTGTTTGGGCAGCAGGTAAAAGATATAGCCCATCAAACCTTTTATCCTTTATCAAAGCTTGCTTTAACCTACACTGTCCCTCTACTACATCAACAATATCATACACAATTCTATTTTCTAACCCCATTACCACATCAAGATTTCTCAAGCCTATATCAGTATCGACTAAAACAACTTTATAACCTTTCATAGCAAGGTATGTACCAATATTCGCAGTAGAAGTAGTCTTTCCAACTCCACCTTTTCCTGAAGTTATAACTATTGCTTCGCTCATCGTACCACTCCATTCCATTAATATTATTTTTTAGAATATTTTACCATAAATCATAGAGATGGTAAAGAGGCTTTACAATAATTTTGCCTTTTTTAACAACTGCAATTTCAGGATAATCACTGCCATCATCTTTATCTGGAGCCCTAGAAATAACATTAGCTATTCTAAGCTGCATTGCTCTTAGGGAAGAAGCTACGATTACAGCCTCCTTATTGCCAGTAAATCCCGCGTGAGCTATTCCTCTTAACGTCCCCATAACAATAATATTGCCAGCTGCTTGTACCAATCCTCCAGGATTTACATCCCCAATTATAACAAGATTACCATGGTATTTCACAACTTGCCCAGATCTGACAGTACCTTTATAAAATTTTGTTATCCCCTCTTCTAACCCATTAAATATTTCGTCATCTGTCACATTTTTTATATATTTTTCTTGAAAATTTTTTATTCTCACCTCAATACCGTATTTATCAAAAATAAAGTCTTTTAATTGTTGTAATTTTTCTTCTTTGACTTTTAAACTTTTTACTCTTACAGTAAGAGTTGCGCCCTCAAAAAACCTGAGAGATTTCTCAATTCGATTCACTATTTTCTCTTTTAGGATTTCAATATCTACATCCTCTTCTAAAACAATTACCAGCCCTTCTCTTGTCCCTTGAATTTTTATTGGTTCTTTTATCATAGTCTACCTCCGTAAAACCCTCATTACTATCTATATTCGCCACAAATCGCAATTTTCCTTCTTAGATTATAAGAAAAAAGAGGATAAAATATCCCCACCCAAAATCATCTTATAGGCAAATTTATCACATTGAAGGTTTCACCTGTATTATCTTTGCTCAATCCAAAATAAACATTAAAAATATCTCTCGCTACATAACCAGCGTAAGAACCATGTCCTCCTTGGTATATAACCACAACCACAACTATTTGTGGGTCATCATAAGGAGCAAAACCAACAAACCAAGCATAATTAGCCTTTCCAATTGCCTCTGCGGTACCTGTCTTGCCTCCTACAGGAATAGGAAAATTACGAAAAGCACTGCTTGCAGTACCCCCTAATTCTGTTACTTCTTTCATACCTAACTTTATAGCATCGAGATATTCTTTCGGAATATCAATTCTCTCTAAAACTTCTGGCTTTGTTTCTTCCACAATTTTCCCATCGGGAGACACAATTTTATCAACTAAATGAAGTCTATATCTAATTCCCCCATTTATTAATGTAGACACATAACTGGCAATTTGTAAAGGAGTAAATTGATTATCTCCTTGTCCTATCGCCGCACTACAAGTTTCTGCCAAGCTCCAATGTTTTGCATAATACATTATTTCCCATAATTTTCTTTGAAGCTTTGTATCTTTTATCCCCATCTTTTCTAACTGTAAAAAAGTATTATAGTCACTTAAATTTTCTTTTTCAATGATTTCTATAATTTTTTGATACTGTTCCTCTGTTATAACTCCATCTGGATTTTTATCTGATTTCACCATTGATTTTATCAAACCAAGATAATATTCTTTTTTATATTGTGGACTTGCAATAACACCTTTTGTTTCATACAGTTCTATTCCTGTTTTTTGGTCTAATCCAAATTTTTTTGCATATTCAACTATTTTATCTATTCCCATTCGTCTTCCCATTTCAAAAAAATAGGTATTAGTAGAATATTTAATTGCATCAGATACATTCACCCAACCTTGTGTCCTGGGCCATGCCCAGTTACGTTGTCCTGTATAAGGATATATTCCTGGATCTAAATATTTCTCATCAACTGTTGTAACTCCAGTATCTAAAGCTGCAAATGCAACAACCATTTTGAAAATAGATCCTGGAGGTACGGCACCTTGAGCTGCATAATTAAAAATAGGACTCGGATCAATAGTAGTATCCCTTGATTTAAAAAGCTCATTTATTACATCTTTCGGAGGATTGCCCGTAGCAAAAATGTTTGGATCATAACCAGGGATATTGGCTAATGCTAAAACTTTTCCTGTGTGTACATCTACAACAACTGCTGCTCCAATATTAGCAGGAAAAGATTCACCATATTTCCCTTCTTTTATATTTTGCATAGTTGTAATAAGAGATTGTTCTGCCGCCTCTTGAATATTTTTGTCAATAGTTAAAAATATTGTACTACCTGGTACAGGCTGCTCTGTCCCTAAATTTTCTATTAATCTCCCATAATTATCTACTACAACTTGCTGACCACCATCTTTTCCTCTTAAATACTTTTCATACAATGCCTCAAGTCCAGAATGTCCAACCAAATCTGTAAGCTTATACTTGGTCATATCCAAATTTTTTAAATCTTCGTGAGTAATTCGACCAATATAGCCTAAAGTTTGGGATAATAGTGTTTTATAAGGATAATACCTAACAGGTTTTACATTTATCATAATTCCCGGCAATTCTAAATGTCTTTCCTCAATCTCAGCAATCGTTTTTTGGTCAACATCCACAGCTATTTCTACTGGCTGATATTGATTATATCCTTGTTCTTCCATTAATTGGCGTACAACCATTATTTTTCTAGCTTTTATTGGATCCATATCCTTAGATATTTTAAATTTTTTTGTTAAAATATCCCATGCCTCTTGAGCAGTAGCATTTTCAGGTATGTTATTAGCTTTTTTCCAGGCTTTTTCTCTAGCTTTCAAAGTTTCTTCTTTTACTGATACTTCATCTGAATTTTTAAAATTGAAATAAGGCCTCCCATTTTCATCTAAATAGATAGGCAAATCGTCTTTATATTTTACATTGTTTTTCGTCAAAATATCCATTAATTTTAGTATAGTCTCGTTAAGGTGACTATCTACCACTTCTCCTTTTATAATATTTACAGAAAAACTTGGCCTGTTTGTAGCTAACTTTACTCCATACCTATCAACAATTTCACCACGTGGAGCATCAATAGGTATGAGTCTAATTGCTTGCCGAATTGACATTTCTCTATAATAGTCGCCTTTTATCAGCTGCAAATAAACTAAGCGGAAAACTAAAACGACAAAAAGGGCAATGATAATGGCTCCAAAGGTATAAAATTTTCTTTTAAGGCTCTCATTCAAAGATATCACCTTCAAAATTTGCTTTTTTTAAAAAATTTCACTTTATTTTTAGTAACATAGATGTTAAAAGAAACTAGATATTTATAAACAAAAACAGTAATTATAGAATTATAAAGCGCCTGTATCATCGCAATATTCACAAAATCTAATAAGAAATTAAACTGATATTTCATCAAAACCATTGAAAACATGGTGATAAGATTATAAAGAAGAGTTCCTAAAAATACAAACACAAAAGCTACAAAAGAACTTTCTTTAAAAACACTTTTACTTAAAAGTCCTGTGAGGTAACTTACAATTAATAAAGAAAAAGTAGTAACCCCTAAAGCATTATTAAAAAGAATATCCTGAATAATCCCAGCAAAAAGACTTAAATAAACGGCTTCCCAAGGACCATTTAAAAGTGAAAAACTTAAAACTACCATAAAAACTGCATCTGGTTTGACGCCAAAGATATCTATAAATCTAAATAAAGTTGATTGTAAAACAATTAACAAAGCAAGCAATAAATATTTATATATTTTCCTCATAATAACCTACATCCCTGTCATATTAGTAACTACAAAAACATATTCCAGTCTTTCAAAATCAGCAGCAGGTTCTATGACAGCTTGTTTTAACAAAGAACCTGGGTCTCGAGTAACTTTTGATACTTTTCCTATTATCAACCCTTTGGGAAATCTACTCATACTAGAAGTAGTTACTACATCACCTTCTATTAATTCAGCATCCAAGGGGAGATAAATCATGATAAGTCCACCGTTTGAATCTCCTCTTACAACACCATTATCACGAGTTCGTACAGCTACAGCGCTTACAGAACTATTTCTATCTATAATGGCTAAAACCTTTGCCCATTTGTCTCCTACCTCTGTAATCTGTCCTATCATATTTCCTTTTTCGTCTAAAACTGCCATACCGGGTTTAATACCCTCATTTTTCCCTTTATCAATAGTAAAAGTATTAAACCAATTTCCTGGATTTTTTCCTGTTATAGTAGCGAGTTTTAAATCTAATTCAACATTTTCTGTTTTAAAATTTAAAGCTTCTTTAAGCCTTTTATTTTCGTTCATCAATTCCTGTAATTGAATATTTTCTTTTCTTAGTTTTTCTACTTCTTTTTTAAGTTTTTCATTTGTTGCCCTTAAAGTACCTATTTCACCAATTGAAGAAAAAAAATTAGAAATTCCTTCTCCCAGTTGATAGAAAACCTTTTGAAAAGGAGTAAAAACAGTTCCAACTATAGATTCTGCTTTAGTAGCATATCTTTGGGCATCATAAGTATAAGCCATGGCGGCAATCAGCGCCACGGCTATAAAAAAAACCAAAATAAATTGCTTATTCCTAAAAAAACGTGGCACGCCAATAACACCTCTCAAGCTCTACTTGCCGGGCTTAAAACCCTTCTAAAGAGGGAACTTTCTTCTAAAATTTTTCCTGCCCCAAGTGCCACACAATCTGTCGGCTGATCAGCTATTTGCACAGGCATTCCTGTTTCCTCTCTTATGAGCTTATCTATTCCGCTTAAAAGAGCACCTCCGCCTGTTAACATAATTCCCCTGTCCATGATATCTGCTGCAAGCTCTGGTGGAGTCTTTTCAAGTGTCATCTTTATAGCTTCAATGATGCTGGATATCGGATCTTTTAATGCTTCTAAAATCTCTGTTGAAGAAATCTTTAATGTTTTAGGAAGGCCAGACACTAAATCTCTTCCTCTTATGTCCATAGTCTCCTCTTTTGGTTTTGGAAAAGCTGAACCAATTTGTATTTTTATCTCTTCTGCAGTCCTTTCTCCTATCATGAGGTTATACTCTCTTTTTATATAATTTATTATAGCTTCGTCCATCTCGTCTCCGCCGACTCTTAAAGACTTGTTGGTAACAATTCCCCCAAGGGAAATTACAGCCACATCTGTCGTACCACCGCCTATGTCCACCACCATGCTACCAGTCGGTTCTTCAACAGGAAGGCCTGCTCCAATTGCTGCAGCCATAGGCTCTTCTACTGTATGAGCTTCTTTCGCCCCTGCTTGTAAAGCTGCTTCAATTACTGCTCTTTTCTCTACTTCTGTAACTCCAGAAGGTATACCAACTATAACTCTAGGCCTAAATAACCCCTTTCTTGGATTAACTTTACTTATAAAGTGATCCAACATAGCTTTAGTTATATCAAAATCGGCTATTACACCATCTCTCATAGGCCTTATAGCGATTATATTTCCAGGAGTTCTCCCTACCATCTTTTTTGCTTCTTCTCCAACTGCAAGAATTGCATTGGAATCAGTTCTTATAGCTACTACTGAAGGTTCTCTTAAAACAATTCCTTTACCTTGTACATACACCAAGGTTGTAGCAGTACCCAAATCAATTCCAATATCTCTGGAAAATCCTCTCATCTGCGTATACTCCTTCCTATTTTATTCAAACTCATAATACCCTTTTTCTTTAAGGCTTATACCTCTTCCGTCTCCAATTATAACATGATCTAACACCTTTATACCCAATATATTTCCTCCTTCTACTAACCTTTTTGTCACTTCTATGTCTTCTCTGCTAGGAGTAGGGTCTCCACTTGGATGATTGTGAACTAAAATTATAGAGGAACAAGACCTTTCAATTGCTGCCTTAAATACTTCTCTCGGATGTACAATGGAAGTATTTAGACTTCCTATAGAAATAGTCTCTATCGCAATAACTTTATTCTTTACATTAAGCATTATCACTTTAAAATATTCTTTTGTCAAATACCTCATTTCATCCATCATTAAACTTATGACATCTTCTGGCGATGTTATTGTAAAACTATCGCTTCCTGTAGATAACATCATTCGACGTCCTAATTCTACTGCAGCTTTTAGCTTTACTGCCTTAGCTATACCAATTCCCTTTATGCTAGCAAGCTTTTCTACACTTGAATCTACAATGAATTTAAGCCCTTTATCTTCCATTATAAGCCTTTGTGCTAAAGTAATAGCACTTTCTCTTTTACTTCCTGTCCCTATTATTATAGCTATCAACTCGGCATTTGACAATACCTGAGCACCATGTTTTATAAGTCTTTCTCTAGGTCTTTCTTCATAAGGCAAGTCTTTTATCATGATTTTTGCATCCTTGCCCAACCCCTTCACCCTTTCAAAGTAACCTCACATCAAACTCTCTTTTTAAAATATCAAAAAGTTTTGAAATTGGAAGACCTACCACATTAAAATAATCTCCTTCAATTTTCTCAACAATAAGAGCACCCACTCCTTGTATAGCATATGCCCCAGCTTTATCATAAACTTCGCCAGTATCGATATAATTAAAAATTTCCTCATCTTGTAATTTTCTAATCCAAACTTTTGTCTTTTCAAAATCGCTTACATATTTAAAATCGTAAGTTCTGACGATAGTAATTCCTGTATATACTGTATGAGCTTTTCCCTGTAACTTTTTAAGCATAACATAAGCTTCATTTCTATCCTTTGGCTTTCCTAAAATTTTATCTCCAATTACTACAACGGTATCAGCACCTATCACTATAGCTTCTTCACTTAATTTTTTAGCAACCGACATAGCTTTATTAAAAGATAAATCCATGACATATCTTGAAGGCTGCTTTTCTCTTGAAAACTCTTTTACATTACTTTCTACCACTTCAAAGTCAAGTCCTAAATTTGAAAGTAACTCTCTTCTCCTTGGCGATTTAGAAGCAAGGACAATTTTCATCTTATCACCTACATTTTGTAATAAGCGTAAATTGCAAGAACTAATCCTACAACTGTTCCTATATTTATTTTAAGAGATAACTGAAAAGAAAACCTAATAAAACTCAAGTTCAAAGTAAGTGGATTGTCCATGCCTATTATTTGATAATAAGCTAATTCTTTAAAAAAATGTGCAAGCAGATCTCCTAAGAATTCTCCTAAAATTAGGCCGACAATGAGTAAAAACACCAATGTATATGGACTCTTACCTCTTCTCAATTTCTTTCACTCCTTAAGTTCTAATAGCATCATAAATTACTATTCTTTTTTATTATATCATAAATTATATACATTTCTATAACTAACTTTAAAAATAAAAAATGGTAAAGCTCCCAATAATATATTGGAAGCTTTACTTTTGATTAAGCTTATCTCACCAAAGGATACAATTCCTTCTTGGAATAGTGAGTGTGAAGTAAATGATGAGACTTCTCACTTAAAGGACTTCCCAAAAATTCTTCATAAAGTTTTTGTATTGCAGGATTTTTGTGAGATTTTCTTATGGGTAAGCTTTTATCAGCTTCATAAATGGCTTTTGCTCTTAATTCTTTTACTTTTCCCATTTCATTTGGATTGTGAATCGGCTGACCGCCTCCCATTATGCATCCTCCTGGGCAACCCATTACCTCTATGAAGTGGTACTCAACTTCACCAGCCTTTATTTTGTCAAGAAGTTTTTTAGCATTTCCTGTACCATTTGCTATGGCAACTTTTATGTCCATACCATCTATTTTTATGGTAGCTTCTCTTACCCCTTCTAAGCCTCTCACTTCTTCAAAGTCAACCTTGTCTAATTCCCTTCCTTCTACAATATCTGCAACTGTCCTTAAAGCTGCCTCCATAACTCCACCTGTAGCTCCGAATATCACTCCAGCGCCAGTGGACATTCCAAGAGGTTCATCATATTCTTCATCAGGAAGATTTACAAAGTCGATGCCCATTTCTTTTATCATTCTCGCCAATTCTCTTGTGGTAAGGACAGCATCTACATCTTTTATTCCATTATGCTGCATTTCTGGTCTTTCAATCTCTAGTTTTTTAGCAGTACATGGCATAATTGATACCACATATATATCCTCAGGATTAAGCCCTTCCTTTTCTGCATAATAACTCTTTACTAATGCCCCCATCATCATGTGAGGAGACTTACAAGTTGAAAGATTATCTATAAATTCTGGATAATATTTTTCACAGAAAGCTATCCAACCAGGACTACAGGAAGTTATCATAGGAAGTTTTCCACCATTTTTAAGCCTTTCAAGAAGTTCCGAGCCTTCTTCCATTATAGTCAAGTCCGCCGCAAAATCCGTATCAAATACCGCGTCAAAACCCATCCTCTTCAAAGCTGCTACCATTTTTCCAGTAACGATACTTCCTATAGGCATACCAAACTCTTCACCTAATGCTACTCTTACTGCTGGAGCTGTTTGAGCTACTACATATTTTTTCTCATCAGCTAAAGCTTCATAAACTCTTTTTGTATGGTCTTTTTCATATATAGCTCCAACAGGACATACCTCAATACACTGTCCACAACTTATACAAGGGGAATCTTTTAAACTTCTCCCAAAAGAAGGTGCTACCATTGTTTTAAATCCTCTATTTACCATTCCAATGGCAAATACGTTTTGCACTTCTGAACATACTGCTACACATCTTCTACAAAGTACACACTTATTTGGATCTCGAACTATAGCAGGAGAAGCATTATCTATAGAATACTTTATATTTTCCCCTTCAAACCTTATTTCATTTACTCCTAATTTTTTAGACAATGATTGAAGCTCACAGTTAGTATTTCTAATACAAGTCAAACAACTTCTATCATGATTTGAAAGTATAAGCTCAAGATTTAATTTCCGCGCTTCTCTTATTTTAGCTGTATTTGTATACACTTTCATGCCATCAAATACCGGATAAGTGCAGGAGGTTTGTAAATTTCTAACTCCCTCTATTTCAACTACACATATACGGCAAGCGCCAATTTGGTTGATTTCCTTGAGGTAACACAGTGTGGGGATATCTATTCCTGCTTCTTTTGCTGCTTCCAATACGGTATAATGGGAGGGAACTTCCACAGTGATGCCATCTATCGTAACACGAACTTTGTCCATCTTTTACACTCCTTCCTTCAATTATTTTTTGTAGATTGCGCCAAATGGACATTTTTCAATGCATGTGCCGCACTTTATACATTTGTCTTGGTCAATCACATAAGGCTGCCTTGGTTTTCCAGAAATAGCATTGACAGGACAATTTTTAGCACAAATTCCACAGCCTTTACACTTATCGGGGTCAATATAAAATCTTAAGAGGGCTTGGCATACGCCAGCTGGGCATTTTTTCTCTTTTATATGCGCCTCATATTCATCTCTGAAATATCTAATTGTAGATAAAACCGGATTTGGGGCTGTTTGTCCAAGGCCGCACAAAGCTGTCGCTTTAATGGTTTTCGCAAGTTCCTCCAACTTTTCAATGTCTCCTTCTTCACCTTTACCAGAAGTTATCTTTTCTAAAAGCTCCAGCATTCTTTTTGTGCCAATCCTACAAGGCGCACATTTACCGCAGGACTCATCAACTGTAAACTCAAGGAAGAATTTTGCAACATTGACCATACAAGTGTCTTCATCCATTACAACAAGTCCACCTGAACCCATCATAGAACCTACATTTATTAAGGAATCGTAATCTATTGGTGTATCTAAATGCTCTGCAGGAATGCAGCCACCTGAAGGTCCTCCAGTTTGAGCAGCTTTAAATTTCTTTCCGTTAGGTATTCCTCCACCTATTTCGTATATAATTTCTCTTAAAGTGGTCCCCATTGGAACTTCAATAAGACCTGTATTGTTTACCTTACCGGTCAGGGCAAAAACCTTTGTTCCTTTCGATTTTTCAGTACCTATGCTTGAAAACCACTCCGCACCATTTAGTATAATTGGCGGAATATTAGCGAATGTCTCTACGTTATTAATAATTGTAGGTTTGCTCCATACACCCTTTACAGCAGGAAATGGTGGTCTTGGCCTTGGTTCGCCTCTTCTTCCCATTACTGAATTTAAAAGCGCAGTCTCTTCTCCACAGACAAAAGCGCCTGCTCCTAACCTTATTTCAATGTCAAAATCAAAACCTGTACCAAATATGTCTTTTCCTAAAAGGCCATATTCTCTAGCCTGTTCAATAGCAATCTTAAGCCTTTTTACTGCCAAAGGATACTCTGCCCTTACGTAGATGTAGCCATAGTTTGCTCCAATTGCGTATCCTGCTATTGCCATAGCCTCTATAACACTGTGGGGGTCTCCTTCTAATATGCTTCTATCCATAAAAGCACCAGGGTCCCCTTCATCAGCGTTGCAAACTACATACTTTGGAGTTTCTTTTTGGTTATAAGCAAATTCCCATTTCACACCTGTCGGGAATCCACCGCCGCCTCTACCCCTTAAGCCAGATTTTTTGACTTCTTCGATAACCTCTTTTGGTGTCATTTGAGTAAGAACCTTTGCTAAAGCCCTATATCCATCAAAAGCAATTGCTTCTCTTATATCTTCAGGGTTGATAATACCACAATTTCTAAGAGCAATTCTCTTTTGCTTTCTAAAGAAAGGAGTCTCTTCCAATGGCTTAATCTCTCTTTCTGTCACGCTTTCTCCATAGAGATATTTCTTAACAGGTCTTCCTTTTAGCAGGTGCTCTTCCACAATTTCCGGAACATAGTCAGGTTTAACTCTGCTATAAAAAACTCCTTCAGGATACACTACAACAACTGGTCCCAATTCGCAAAGGCCAAAGCATCCAGTTCTTACAACTAATACTTCTTTATCTAGACCAGCCTTTTTTATTTCCTCTGTAAAACGCTCTGCTACTTTATCAGAATCTGAAGATGTACATCCGGTACCACCACATACCATTACGTGTGACCTATAAAGCATACTATTTCCCCTCCTCTATTCGTAATTTTCAATAGTCCATTCTCTGATTGGATGGCCATTTATAACATGTTCAGCAACTATTTGCCTTGCCTTTTTCTCATCAACCTTTACGTAAGTCACTTTCTCTTGGCCGGGAACATAAACATCTACAATTGGTTCTAATTTACACATACCTATACACCCTGTCTCTGTAACAATTACATCCGTGACATTTCTCTTGCTAAGTTCATCCAATATCGCCATCATGACAGGTCTCGCTCCTGCTGCAATACCGCAAGTAGCCATACCAACAGCAATTCTTACACCTGACCTATCCTTTCTCAAATTGATTCTTTCTAATGTTTCTTTTCTGATTTTTTCCAATTCCTCTATAGATTTCATTATTCCACCTCCATATCACCTTTCATATTCTCATTTATATATTCTTTTATCCAGTTCAACACCTTGATGTCATTTATATTGACACCCTTTAGTATTTTTTTAAGTTCTTTAGTGTCAAACAAAAATTCATGGTTATCTTTGTTGTATTTGTATACAATATCCACTTCTGGAGCAGATAATATCACCGAAACAATTGTTGACGCTATATCTCCTAGTGGAACAAGGTCTACACTGGAAAGTTTAAAAGTACCCATTATTTTTGTTCCTTTTCCTTCTTCAGAAAAAATCTCAAAATTCCCTTCACACTGCTGGACAAGCTCCTTAAAGAGCGGAATCCCAAGCCCTACTTTTCTTTCCTTCCTTGTAGTTACAAAAGGGTCTGTGACTTTTTTTAATAATTCCTCCTTCATTCCACATCCATCATCTTCTATAGACACTTTAAGCATATCTTTTGAAGTATCTATATTTATTTCAATACAAATATTTTTAGCTCCCGCTCTTATGCTATTTTGTGACAAATCTAATATATAAAGTGCTAATTCTTTCATAACAATCAAACTCTTACTCAAATTTACTTAATATTTCATCCACATCATCAGGAGTTAGTCTTCCAAAAACTTCACCATTTATCATCATAACAGGAGCCAATCCGCAAGCTCCAAGACACCTAGTAGGTTCTAAAGAAAATTTCCCGTCTTCAGTTGCTTCACCTACTTCTATTCCCAATTTTTCTTTTATTTTTTCCAGTACCATTGCAGCTCCTCTTACATAACAAGCTGTTCCCATACACAAATTGATCTTGTATTTACCCGAAGGCTTTAAAGTAAACCTTGAATAAAAAGTAGCTATTCCAAATATTTCTGTTAAAGGCACATTCATTTCTTTTGAAATATAAAGTTGAACTTCAATAGGAAGATATCCAAAAATTTCCTGAGCCTCATTCATAATTGCTATCAACGAACCAGGGATATTTTTTAATTCCTCCAAAGCCTTTTTAAACCTCTCTACTTTCTCTTCACCGAATTTTTGGCACAAAGCATCCATTTATTTCCCTCCTTGTGAATTAAAATTTCATATAGCTTATCTCATATAAATTTTTTGTGCATTCTTTGTCAATATTATATCATAACTTTATTAAAACTTTAACAATTTTTTATAAAAAATTTTTATTTTCTAATAAGTCCAACTAATTTAGTAGGATTATAGGAAAAATCAATAACCTCTTAGCCAGTCTACAATACTTTTTAATTCAGACCCGCACAGTAAGAATTCTTCTCTTTCAGAAATATCTCCTAAATAATGAGCATCTGAAGACCTTATAATTTTATATTTTTTATATTCGGGATATGAGTGTAAAAAATTTTCTTTTCTGATGGCTTTCGATACCTCGATTGTAATTAAATTTTTAATATTCGGAATAAAACCAAGATTTGATATAATACTATAGGAATATCGATCCACATGGGCAGGGACCGCTACCCCCCTGCCCTCCATGTAGTCGAAAATTTCATTAACACTTAAATTAGAAGAAACTAACAATGAGTAATCTATTTCCTCTGCTATGTTATCTTCTTCATTCATTACAAATTGATTCCCAAAGATTGTTTTTTTGTTTTTAATTTTTATCAAATTTTTGTTAATAATTTCACTAAATTTTATACATTCATCTACTGAATAAAAATAACAAAGTATGTGAACCTCTTCTCTTGTCTGTACCTCTATACCAGGAACTACTATTAAGCCTTTTTTTAATCCAAGATTATACACAGCTTTTACATTTTTTGCACTGTTATGATCTGTTATAGCTATTACATCAAGTCCTTTTATAGAAGCCATATTGACAATATTGTTAGGAGTCATATCATCAGAAGCACAAGGAGATAGCGCTGTATGAATGTGCAAATCATAGTAAAGCATCACTTCATCATCTCGTACAAAGTTATTGCTGCTTCATAAGAAGTTCCTGAAAAACTTAATATAGGGATGCCCTCCTCATCGGCTTTCCTCTTGGCTTCCTCATCTAATTTCGCATTTTCGGGAATTATTATGCAACTTATTTCTGCCAGCAAAGCCACTGCTACAATATTTATATGAGTTTGAATTGTTATCCAAGCGCTTTTTGCTTTTGCATGAGCCATAACCCAACTTAAAAGGTCGCATATATACACCCCCTCAATTTCTTTGCTGATTCCGTTGTCCCCTGCAATTAATTTAAATCCGCTATTGACAAGATCTTCTACTTTTATCCTCATAAATTTCACTCCTTTTCGTCACTTAAAACTGGAGGAATTTTACCCGCAAGGTCATTTAATTCTTGAGACAAATTTTTTATTTTGTCTTTTAATATAAAAATGCAATCATATTCCGTAGCATACCCTTTCACTATATCTTCCGCCAATGCCCTGCAAGTAGGAGAACCACAAGAACCACAGTCAAGTCCTGGTAAGGCTTTGTATTGAGTGTCTATTTGTTTCATCATTTCAAGCGCTTTTGAAATGTCTTTGTCCAACTTCATAACTTCACTTTTTTCTATTTTCTTTTTCCATTTCACCTCTTCAAAATCAATCTCTTCCTCATCAAACAAAGCCTCTTCTTTTTTAGGAAGTTTTTCTGTCAGTTTTCTTATTCTATTTTTGGCCACAAAATTATTTTCAACAGTCAACGGTCCACCAATACACCCACCGATACATGCAAGCCCTTCAAAAAAGTCTAAATCGTTCAATTTTCCTAATTCAATCTCTTCTAAAACATCCACAACATTGTGTATCCCGTCTACATAAATACTATTTTCTGTAAAAGTACCAAAAGCTTCTCCCCCAGAGTTTGCCCAGCCAACACCTATCATAGAAGCCTTGCTTAAATCTCTAACAACAGTAGTCTTAGCTTTTTGAATTATTAGGCCATATATTTCTTTCATAGAAAAAACCCCATCAATTTTGGATTTTTCTATACCAATAGGATTTTTCACACTTGTCACTTTTGCAGCACAGGGAGAAATGAAAAAAACTCCTATTTCCTCTTCCTTCAGTCCCGTCTTTTTAATTGCTTCCTTTTTTGCTAATATCGCCGCAGTATCCATAGGAGAACATATATCCAATAAATTATCAATCAAAGAGGGAAATCTGATTTGTACGAGTCGCACAACAGCAGGACAAGCAGAAGATATAACTGGTTTTTTTAAATTCCCTTTTGCTAATGCTTCCCGCGTAAATTTAGAAACAATTTCAGCAGCATATGCTACTTCAAAAACCTCATCAAATCCCACATCCAGTAAAGCACTCAATATTTGATTAATAGTTAAATCCCTAAATTGTCCATATAAAGAAGGAGCAGGAAGTGCAATCTTGTACTTGAAATCTTTCATCATATCCAAACTATCAGTTACCGCCAATTTAGCATGATATGGACACACACGTATACACTCACCACAATCTATACACCTTTCATTTATAATCCTTGCTTTCCCATCTCTTACCCTTATTGCCTCTGTAGGACATCTTTTTATGCAATTAGTACACCCTCTACATCTATCCTTATCTAATGTTACAGAGTGAAAATATAACATTTTATCACCTACTTAAACAAAATTTCCATCACCACAGTTGTTCCCTCTTTACTGCTTTTTATATCCATGAAATCCGAATTCTCCTTCATATTAGGAAGCCCCATGCCGGCTCCAAATCCCATTTCCCTTATCTCTTCAGGAGCAGTAGAATATCCTTCTTTCATGGCAAGTTCAATGTCTTCTATTCCAGGGCCTGTGTCTTCTGCAGTTATGCGTATTTTATCGCCAAAAATCTCTATTTTCATGTGACCTCCATAAGAATGAATTATTATATTCATCTCTGCTTCATAGCAAGCTATGCAACTTCTCCTTACAACATCTGGATTTAAGGAAAGCTGTTTTAATACTGACCTTAAATTGCTGGAAACCTCTCCCGCAGAATCAAAATCTCTTGCTTTTACATCAAAATCTAAACTATAAAGTACCATTTCCTTCACCACTTTTACAAGTAAGCCCATTGGAGTACAAAAGGCCACAAGCAATGTAAAGAGGATATTTCGTTTTCATTATCACTAGCCCTGCCTTTTTAGCAAGTTCCAATATGTCCTCTCCCGGATTCTTACCTCTTACAAATACTATACATTTAATATCTCCAACTACTTCTGCAGTCCTTATAACCTGCACATTAGTAAGCCCTGTCAAAAGCACAGCCTTTTCGTCACGTGATGCCAAAACATCACTCATCAAGTCCGCTCCACAAGCAGTAAACACTTCTTCTTCCAATTTTTCTTCTCCTATCATAACTTCTGCATTTAAAATTTCTTTTACCTCTTTTAATCTCATACCCTAACACCCCATCATTGATTCTGCACAGCAATTGTTTTCAAAAAAGCGTTGTATTCTTCACAAGATTGCCATAAACTTTCTTGCAACAAACTAAATGTATTTCCATCTTCTAAAGCAGCTGATATTTCAATTTTTTCAATATCAGTTGTTATTTTATCGACAATATCTGTCGTCTTTTGTACTAGTGCAGTCATTTCTTTTTTTCCAAAATCCCCATTTCCATTTTTAAAACTATCTACTTTCCTTTTTAATTCCTCCAATTCTTGTCGTTCTAACTTGTCATCATAAGCCTTATAAGAAAGAGTAGCTATATAATCAAGAATTTGTTTAAAATCTTGTAATTTACTTGTAAAATCATCCATATCTGATGTTAATTTCTTATCATATTTAATTCTGAGAGAAGGTCCCCTTTTTAAATATACTTCACTGGAAATTCCTTGAGACTTTAAAGAGGAAGAAAATAAAGCAGCCTGTTCTTTATCTAAAAATATACCACCTATCAACAAATACTTATCAGAATATTTACTAACGAAAGAGTAAACTCTTTTCATCCTCATTAAATCTTCTTGATATTTTGCAGTCTCAAAATCTGAATAGCTGCCTAAAATAATTTCAAACAAGTCTACGCCTTTAACAACCATCTCTTTAAAATTATTGCTGTCATTTGTTTTTGAAATGTTAGGCACTATAATATCTTTTGAAACAAAATAACCTGCTAAAAGAGACACCAGAGGAATTATTAATACAACAATTAACACTTCCAGTATTCTTTCGTTTTTCATTGCTTCATCAACCCTTACCATAAACCTTTACTTATATTATACTATACTCCTTTAAAAAATCCTTTAAAAATTTTAATAGGACTTTTTTACTAATTTACACTTTTAAAAGAGGTTTTAGAGGAATTTTGTCGAATTATATATGATGGGAGGGGTAGAATTGATAAATATTGTAAATCAAATAATTGAAAATAAATTTAGAGAAATTCAAAGTAGACTCCCTGCTAATGTAAAAATATTTAATACAGATAAACCTTTTGCCGAAGTTTTAAAGAATGCTATAGAAAATCAACAATACAATTCAGGAAATGTAAGTAACAATGCATCATCAACAAATACAAATTTACAACAAATTGAAGATTTAATACAACGGGCCAGTCAAAAATATAATATAGATGCAAACCTTATTAGAGCAGTTATCAAAGCAGAGTCTAATTTTAATCCTTTCGCAGTTTCTCCTGCAGGAGCAATGGGACTTATGCAGCTTATGCCTTCGACTGCAAAGGAATTGAATGTATCCAATCCTTTTGACCCTTCTCAAAATATAGATGGAGGAGTAAGATACCTAAAAAATTTGCTAGACACTTACCATGACATAAGATTAGCATTAGCTGCATATAATGCTGGTCCTCAATCAGTAGAAAAATATCAAGGTATTCCCCCTTACCAAGAAACTATAAATTATATAAGCAAAATTTTAAATGAATTATATAAATAGAAGGAGCCATCAAGCTCCTTTAGACTGTATACAAACTTTCGGAAATAGGATATTTTGCATAAGGCACAACTTGTGACAAAGCGTTAACAAAACTTAGCGAGACCGAGGGCGGAGGCAGGGCCGAAGCCAAGGATGGCGGAGGCGGGCACCTGAGACAGGAGGTCGAATGTGCCCGTGACCCTGCCGGAACCCGAAGGTGGAGCTTAGTTTTGCGCTGTGGAACATCAGAGTGACGATGCAAAATATCCTATTTTAAAAAATTTTTACTTTGTCAACAAGCTGAAGGATGCATAAAGCTCCTTTATTTGTTATATTTTGCACTTTTATACCTCTGTTGAGAATCCAAAATCTTTTTTCGTATTCTAATGCTTTGAGGAGTAACTTCAACTAATTCATCATTGTCTATAAATTCTAATGCTTCTTCTAACGACATCTTTTTTATAGGTGATAGCCTCAAAGCCTCATCTGCCGTCGCAGACCTTAAATTTGTCACATGTTTTTTCTTACATACATTTACATCAATATCTCCACTTCTTGCATTAATCCCCACAACCATCCCTTCATATACCTTTGTACCTGGCTCTATAAAAAGTGTTCCTCTTTCTTGCGCGTTGTAAAGCCCATACGTTGTCGCAACGCCTGTCTCAAAAGCTACAAGAGCGCCTCTTCCCCGAGAAGGAATGTCTCCTTTATAAGGTTCATAATCATAAAATACCGAAGTCATTATCCCATTTCCTTTGGTATCTGTTAAAAATTCAGAACGATACCCTATCAAGCCTCTTGTAGGTATTTTAAACTTAAGCCTTACAGTCCCCGGTTTCAATGTGTGCATATCCATCAACTCAGCTTTTCTCGGCCCTAATTTTTCAATTACAACTCCCATATATTCTTCTGGGATATCTATTGTCAAAAGTTCAATAGGTTCCATCTTTACTCCATTTTCCTCTTTAAAAATTACTGTAGGCTTAGAAACCTGCAATTCATACCCTTCCCGCCTCATAGTCTCAATTAAAATAGAAAGATGTAACTCTCCTCTTCCAGATACTTTAAAAGAATCAGGAGAATCAGTTTCTTCAACACGCAACGCTACGTTTGTCTCTAACTCCTTAAAAAGCCTTTCTCTTAAATGCCTTGAAGTAACGTATTTACCTTCGGTTCCTGCAAAAGGACTGGTATTTACACTAAAAGTCATAGTAACTGTAGGCTCTTCTATTCGAACAAAGTCTACCGCTTCAGGATTATCCCTATCTGCAATAGTTTCTCCAATCTCAATATCGCTTATGCCAGAAACTGCTACAATATCTCCTAAACTTGCTTCTTCTACTTGCACTCTTTTTAGTCCTTCAAACTGATATAAATTATTTATGTGAACTTTTTGTATCGACCCGTCTCTTTTACATATGGCCGCTTCTTCTCCTGAAATTATCTTCCCTCTAACTATTTTTCCAATGGCAATTCTCCCAATGTAATCATCATAATCTAAAGTAGTCACTATAAGTTGCAGGGGGGCTTCAATGTTTCCTGAGGGAGCAGGAATATACTCTAAAATCGTATCAAAAAGAGGTCTCAAGTCATGAGATTCTTCATCTAAGCTTAATTTTGCTATACCTTCTTTTGCAGAAGTGTAAACCACAGGAAAATCGATTTGGTCATCATTTGCTCCTAATTCAATAAATAAATCTAAGACTTCGTCAATAACCTCCTCTGGCCTTGCATCAGGTCTATCAATTTTATTTATAACAACTATAGGTTTTAAATCTAGTTCCAAAGCTTTGCTTAACACAAAACGGGTCTGTGGCATAGGTCCTTCGAAAGAATCCACCAGCAAAAGTACCCCATCTACCATTTTTAATACTCGCTCTACTTCACCGCTAAAATCCGCATGTCCTGGGGTATCCACTATATTTATTTTCACATCTTTATATCGTATAGCAGTATTTTTTGCAAGAATCGTTATTCCTCTCTCTCTTTCTAAATCGTTAAAGTCCAAAATCCTTTCCTCAACTTTTTCATTTGACCTAAAAATACCGCTTTGTTTAAGCATAGCATCAACCAAAGTAGTTTTTCCATGATCAACATGAGCAATAATGGCTATATTTCTTACATCTTCTCTTACAAATTTCATAAGGTATCTCCTTCCATAAAATAGGCTGTATCGCATGTACAGTATTATATAATATATTAAAGGATAAAAATAGTCAATATAAAAAAGAGCACTCTCTAGAGCACTCTTTTATCATCGTCATTTTATAATTCTTCTTGCTGTAACATAATGTTCTTTATAATAACCTTCATTTAAAGAACTTATTATGACCTTTCCTCTACCTGAAGAGCTTTGTATAAACTCCCCATTGCCAATATATATTCCTGAATGGTTTATCACACTACTCCCCAATGTTTTAAAAAATACCAAATCGCCTGGTTGAAGGTCACCGTAACTCACATATTCTCCTACAGTAGATTGGTCCTTCGCCGTTCGTGGCAAATCAAAACCAAAATTTTTAAATACGTAATAAACAAAACCGGAACAATCAAATCCTTTTGGAGTTGAGCCACCATAGACATATGGAGTCCCCACAAAAGACTTAGCATAATCTATTAATCTATCCACTAAACTCCTATCCACTTCACCTCTTGAGATATTTGAAGTGCTCCTTACCGCTAAGTACTGTCCGTAAATCCATCCTTCTCTTCCGTCAGAAAGCTTTATCTTGTACCACCCATTTTGCTTATCTAATACAGTCACTGTAGTGTTCTTGTTAAGCTGGGTTATGATACTCCCTGATAAGCTTCCTTTACTTCGCACATTTACATAATTACCTGTCACTATACCAACACTTAAATTTTCGGTATCTCCTCTTGAAACATTTGAAAAACTTCTTACAGATAAATATTTACCAAAAACCCATCCTTCTCTTCCATTTGAAAGCTTTATTTTATACCAGCCGTTTTGCTTATCTAATACAGTCACTGTGTCATTCCAATTTAGCTGGGTAATAACACTTCCTGCTAAACTTCCTTGGGTCCGCACATTTACATAATTACCTGTAATTTTTCCAATTCCCAATCCTTCCGCAAACACTGGGCTCAAAAAAGAACTGCCAATCAGCGTTGCACCAAACACAGAAATTACAAAAATCATTTTTCCCAGTCGCCTATCCACCGCAAATCTCCTTCCTTTATTGCCTCCGGAGTTAGCTGTCGGGTGCGGGACAGAAGGCATCCCTACTGTAGCTTAAAACTACAGATTAACCCCCAAAAGCGGTTCCTCCGTACCTTTCGGATTCGGCAAGATTGCATACTTTGTCCTTTTGTTTTATCATATCATATACTACAGTCAAAGTCAATGTTTACATTAAATCTTTCTTAAACTTTTTAATCTTTTTTTAATATATTTTATAAAAAATTAATAATTTGTGTGACAAAAAAATAAAAGGCTCAACGCCTCTTTCTCTTTTATGGTGCGGAGGGTGGGACTTGAACCCACACGGGAAACCCCATACGCCCCTCAAACGTACGCGTCTGCCAGTTCCGCCACCACCGCACGCTTTATTTAATTTCGTTACATTATGAATTATATAATCTTTTTAAGTCAGTGTCAATACCTATTTTTAGTCCTGTGTTATTATTCTGTGATATTGTCATATTAAAAGTATTCTGCTAATTTATTTCTTAGTCTTTCTTATTAATTATGAAAATTAACGAATACCCTGATACAACAGCTAGTGCATTAATGATATGCTTTGATATATATACTAGATAGAAGAAATCTAACGAAACAGGGTAAAAATAGGATAAAACTATGATAACTAAAGGTAAAATAAAAGTTAATAAATATTCATAATTTATCACCCATTTACCTTTTTTCTTAGCTTCACTCAAAAAAAAGGGAATGGTTAATAATATCCCTAAAACAAAATAAAAAATTAGATTGCTCCATATAAGTATTATTTGGTTATACGTAATTTCCGAAATACGGTTCATCTTTTGAAGTAATATGTTACTTACAATTAAATAAGTATATATTAGCAGTATAAAAACAATCTTAAACTTTACATTTTCTTTTTTCATTAACAATCTTCCCTTCTTTCATAAATAAAAAATGAACGCCTCTATCTTATTGTAATACATTTCAATTCTTTTAAGTTCTTTGGATATTTTAACTTCAATTTCACTTTTATTCAATATCCTTTTACATATCCATTATTCAACATCAATACCCATTCGCTACTGGTCCCTCGATGAAGTGTTACCCATGAAGTAGAACCATATCCATGCGAAATATCTGTTCTTACAGGTAGCCATCCGTAACTTGAAAGATTGTAGTAATAATAGTTATAACCACACAGTGGGATCTTCTACTATCCAACCTCCAGATACGGCAGTTAAGGTTATGTGTTCATATCCATTTATATCATATGTTTCCCAATAAATTGTAGAATAAGCTTTCACACTTAGACTAGGATCCCAAGCACTTTTCTTAATTTTTTTATATTATATTCTCCCTTCTATTCATTTACTAAAAATTCTAGGATAACTTTACACTACTTTTTTATATACCATTTTTCTATATTATTGAAAACATTAAATCCAGTAGGGTCAATACCTTTTACCTTGTTATATGCCATAACTGCTCTTTCAATATAGAAAAGGCCAATCACAGGTTGTTCCTCTAAAAAAACTTGTTCCAAAGCTTGATAATCTGTTTTTAAAGAATTCTCTTCTGAATCATAAAAAATTCTACTATATATTTCATCAACTTTAGAATTACTATAACCTATAAAATTGTCTTTACCTTTTGTTATAAACATTTCAGACATATCTTGATTATAACTTAAATTCCACTCCATTAGTACTAAATCAAAATTACCCGAATACACAGTACTTAGTAAATTATCCCAATCTTTCGGTACAATATTTATTTCAATTCCTACATCTTTTAAATTATTCTTTATAATTTGAGCAACCTTAATTAAATAAGGATTATTTGCATTTACTATCAAATCAAATTTGAGCTGATAAGTTCCATTACTCCTTATTCCCTTAACTAAATTCCAACCACTTTCCTCCAATATTTTATTTGCTTCTTTTATATCATAATTATGAGATACTATTTTATTGCTATAAAGCCATGAATCAGGACGGACTGGAATACATGTTTTTAGGCCATGGCCAAAATATACATCTCTTAAAATTTTGTCAGTATCTATTCCATAACACATAGCTTTTCTAACATTTGAATCTTTTAAAGCTGGATTTCGATAGTTAGGTGCTATAAGTACATAATCTTGAATAACATATTTATAAATATTTACATTTGAAATTTCTTTGTATTTATCCCAGTCTATGTCACTTAAAAAAGTAAAATCCGCCTCCTTGCTTTGAAAAGATGTTATCATCGCATTTTCATTAGGTACAATTTTAAAAACTATACTATCTATATAAGGTTTGTCGTCTCTATAATAAGGATTTCTTTCAAAAATAACTTCTCTGCCAACTCTGTAAGAAGATATTTTATATGGTCCTGTACCGATAGGTACAATGTCTTTATTTAAAATATCTTTTTCATCTTTGAATTGATGTTCGGCTAAAATAGGAAAAGTAAATAAAGCTATTGGATTTGCAACAGGTTTATTTAAAACAACTTCAAATTCGTAATCACCATTTGTTTTATAAGAGGAGAGATAGTTAATGAGAATATCCCTATAAGGACTTTTCACTTCCTTATTTTTAAAAGAATCAAAAGTAAATTTTACATCATGAGCCGTAAAATTTACTCCATCCTGCCATTTAACATTCTTTTTTAAATAAAATTTTATATTAAGTCCATTTATTTGCCACTCTTCTACTAATTGAGGAATAGGTTTTAAAGTTTTATCTATAGTAACTAATCCTTCCAATGACAAATTTAACATTTGCCTTACTCGTTCATCGCTGTTTAAAAAAGGATTTAACGTCTCAAAAGAAGTAATATTTACTCTTAAAGTGCCACCCTCTACTGGCTTTTCTTCTTCAATATTAGTTTTATCTTCAGAGGCTTGCGGCAAATTTACTATATTTTGTGAAAATGTTTTGCATCCCGTAAAAATAAACAGCAAAATGAAAGATAATATAATAAATTTTCTCATTAACTATCATCTCCGAAAACTATTTTATCTTTTTCAACTTTTTATTTTCTATAATACCTGGAATTCTTCCTCTTTTAGCAATAGGTACTCCTTCCACTTCTTTTATATCCATAGTCATATCAATAGGTTGAGCATCAGATATGTAACTTCCTACACCAAAAGCATCCGCCCCACTTTCAGAAAGTTCTGCAACTTTCTCAGGATTTAAACCTCCGGAAACTATAATTTTTACGTTTGTAAATCCCTTTTGATTCAACCTTTGCCTCAACTCATATACCAATCCAGGTGTAACTCCCCCTCTTTCTGATGGAGTATCAAGTCTTACTCCATATAATCTATCCCCTAAAAATTCAGCAACTCTTAAAGCCTCCTCCACTTCGTCTTTAAAAGTATCAACTAAAATGGTTATTCTCTCATCAGGTGGAGTTATATCTCTGTATGCTCTTGCTACCTCAAGTGTATCCCCCGTAATCAAAAAGGCAGCATGAGGTACCGTCCCTTTAGGATCTTTCCCCATTAATCTTGCACCTAAAATACAGCTGGCATCATCTGCTCCTCCAACGAGTGCCGCTCTTTCCATAACAGGTGCTACAGCTGGATGAACATGCCTTGCCCCAAAGCATAATATTGGTTTGCCATTGGCAACTTCTTTAAGCTCTCTTGCTGCTGTTGCCCAACCAGAAGAACTTGCAAGAATTCCTAATATTGCCGTTTCATAAATTCCAAATTCACTATAAGGTCCTTTTATTCTCATTACCGTATCTTTAGCTTCAAAAGTATCTCCTTCTTTCAAAGACCATACTTCCACATTTTTGTCTTTAAGTAAACTCATTACTTCTGGTAATCCTGCAAAAACTCCTTTTTTTCTTGGAAATATCTCTGCAGTAACTATTTTATCCTGTACACCAAGATATGATAAAATATCTTGGGTTCTTAAAAAATACACATCTGTAGTCCAAGCATTTTTTATTTCTTCATGAGTGGCTGAGAAAAACTCCCTATCTCTTTCGATTTTTACTTCCTTTAAGTCTTTTAAATGTTTCAACGGTTTCATTTGTGTCCTCCCTTTTTATTTTCTTTTTAACGATACTATTATACCAATTTTTCAACTTTTTTTGTATATAGTAATCTTCATATCAATTCTTAGTTTCATATATGAACTTATAGATCTCGTAAACTGCTAATACCTTTTTTATATATTTATTTGTCTCAGGAAAAGGAACAATATGTAGTTGTTTACCATCTTTAGAAAATCTTTTATCTTTAAGCCATGCATCTACATTTCCACTGCCTCCGTTATAGGCCGCTAGAGCCAATTTAATATTTCCATTAAAAGTTTTAAGAAGATAAGTCAAATACCACGTTCCCATTTGAATATTATATTTAGGTTCAAAAAGCATACTATTGCTGTAATTTTTTATCCCTATTTCTTTAGCAATCCATTCTCCAGTTTCTGGTAAAATTTGCATTAACCCTCTAGCATTTTTGCTGGAAATTGCATCGCTTCTAAAATTACTTTCGACTTTTATCACAGCAAAAATAAGTTAGGGGTCCATGCCATACTCTTTTGCGTAATAAAATACATAATTATAGTATTTACGAGGATAAATTTTTTTAAAAAATAATGAGTATTTAACTCGTAAGTAAACAATAAACTTAATAGTATTAAAATTGCCGCAACTTTTTTTCTCAAAGTAACTCCTCCGATATCATGATTTACGTTGCAAATCTTTCCCAAAATAGTGTAACTTGTTTTTCCATAGCTTTAAAATCTTTGCTATTGTTTATTATAAAATCTGCGTACTTCATTTTTTCGTCCAAAGGCATTTGGCTTTTTATTCGGTTTATCGCATCCTTATAAGAAAGCTTATCCCTCTCCATAACCCTCTTTATTTGAGTTTTTGAGTCTACTACTACTAACCAAACCTCATCTACCATTTTATAAAGTTTCATCTCAATTAAAAGAGCTGCATCTAATACAATTGCCTTTTGCTGATTTTTTTTTCTTTCTTCTTCTATTTTTTCTTTTATCCTCTCTATTATTATGGGATGAGTAATTTCATTTAGTTTTTTAAGCTTTTTTCTGTCAGCAAACACAATATTGCCTAATTTCTTTCTGTCAATTTCGCCGTCTTCCTTTAAAATTTCTTTTCCAAAATATTCTACAATTCTATTATATGCTTCTGTTCCTTTTACCATTATTTCTCTTGATACAATATCTGCATCAATTACCACAGCTCCCATCTTTTTTAATAGCTTGGATACAGTACTTTTACCTGAGGCAATGCCGCCAGTAAGTCCAATTACTTGCATTTTTGCACACCTCACTTGGCCAAAAACCAATTAGGCCCTACGCCAATTTCAACAACCAGAGGAACTTTTAATTGCACTACATTTTCCATATTTTCTTTAAGTATCTTTTTTATGATATCTACTTCATCCTTATAAGTATCCACTACAAGCTCGTCATGAACTTGCAATATAAGCTTAGACTTAAGCTTTAATTTTTTTAAATCGTTGTATACCTTAACCATTGCCATTTTTATTATATCAGCCGCACTTCCCTGTATCGGAGCATTCATTGCTAACCTTTCGGCCTGCGATCTTTGAGTAAAATTTCTTGAGTTTATTTCAGGAATATATCTCCTTCTGTTCATTATTGTAGTCACATAGCCATTTTCTTTTGCAAATCGTACTATTTTTTCAATATAATCTTTTACTCCTTTATATCTTTCAAAATAATTATTTATGTACTCTTTTGCTTCTTTTCTTGATATTTTAAGGTCTCGAGAAAGCCCATAATCGCTTATGCCATATATTATGCCAAAATTTACGGCTTTTGCTGCTCTTCTCATCTCCGGTGTAACTTTTTCCATAGGAACTTTAAAAACCTCCGAAGCTGTCCTTAAATGTATATCTTCATTATTCATAAAAGATTCTATTAGCTTTTCATCTCCCGAAACATGTGCTAAAACCCTCAGTTCAATCTGAGAATAATCTGCTGAAACAATATATCCATCTCTACTCCTCGGAATAAAAGCCCTTCTAATTTGTCTGCCAAACTCTTCTCTTATAGGTATATTTTGTAGATTTGGCTCGGTGCTGCTTATTCTACCTGTAGCAGTAACCATTTGTTTAAAATTAGAATGTACTCTATTGTTTTCATCCATAAGAGGCAAAAATCCATCTATATAAGTAGATTTAAGTTTTGTAAGTTGCCGATACTCTATTATATCGCTGACAATATCATTATAAGGAACCAATTGTTCCAAAACTTCAGAATCCGTAGAGTATCCTGTTTTTGTTTTCTTTATTACTGGTAAGTTTAACTTTTCAAACAAAAATTCACTTAATTGCTTAGGTGAATTTACATTAAATTGATATCCTGCCTCTTTATAAATTTTATCTAGTATTTCTCCTATTCTATCATCTATCTTTTGTGAAAGCTCTTTTAGAACTTCTTTATCCAATGTAAAACCACTTACCTCCATTGATTTTAAAACTTCTACAAGAGGCATTTCTATTTCTAATAGAAGTTTTTTCATATCCATCTCTTCAATAAAATTCATCAGCTTTTCTTTTAAATCAAATAGATACACACATCTACTGCAAATATAATCAGCAAGTATGTTTTCGTCAATCTCTTCAATTTTCTTTTTATCCCTACCTTTGCCAAATATTCCTTCATAAGAAGGCACATCTACCTTTAAATATTTTTTTAGCACACGGTCTAAGTCATAGTTAGACTCAGAAGGATTCAGAAGATAAGCCATTACAGCAGTATCTATGTACTTGCTTTTACACTCTATTCCTTTATAAGAAAGCCTCACTAAAAAATCCTTTATTTCATGGGTTGTAAATTCAAAATCTTCTTTTTCAAAAATCTCCTTTAAATCTTCTGTTTGGAAAACGTCAATATAAACCGTATCCTTTCCAAAAGAAAAGGCTATTTTTTTTATTTCCCCTTCATAAATTAACGGGTAAAAAGCAATATTTCTGTTATCTTGCAACAAAGTTACTAATTCTTTTATATCTACTTTTGACCATTTTTCAACTTTATGATTATCTACAATCTCTATGCTACTTTCTTTCTTTATGTTATCAATTAAACTAAAGAATTCTAATTTATTAAAAAGCTCTAAAAGCTTCTCCTCATTAAATTTTTTTACTTTATACTCCTCAAAATCTATCTCAATGGGAATGTCTCTTTTTATAGTAGCAAGCCTCTTACTCATTATAGCTAACTCTTTATTGTTTTCTATATTTTCTTTTATTTTACCTTTAAGCTGAGAAAGATTTTGGATCAAATTTTCAATTGTTCCAAAATCCTTTAATAGCTTAATCGCAGTTTTTTCCCCTATATTAGGTACTCCAGGGATATTATCAGATTTATCTCCCATAAGCCCTTTTAAATCTATAAACTGCTGAGGAGTTATTCCATACCTTTCTAAAATAGCCTTTTCGTCAAACTCTTCCATCTGAGTAATACCCTTTTTAGAAATTTTTATCTTCACTTTATCTGAAACTAATTGAAGAGCATCTCTGTCTCCTGTAACTACAAGCACTTCCATTCCTTTTTCCTCTGCCAGCTTTGAAATAGTCCCTATAATGTCATCAGCTTCATAACCTTCTAATTCTAATGTCTTTATATTAAAGCCATCTATAATTTCTTTCAAATAGTCTACTTGTTCAGCAAGTTCTTCAGGCATAGCTTGTCTTGTAGCTTTGTAGTCTTGATATTCTTTGTGTCTAAAAGTAGGAGCTTTTTTGTCAAAAGCAATAGCTATGTAATCAGGTTTTTCCTCCTCGATAAGTTTTATAAGCATCATAGTAAAACCATACAGAGCATTTGTAGGCAATCCCTCACTTGTAGTAAGCATGGGCAAGGCATAATAGGCTCTGTACATGAGGCTACTTCCATCAATTATTAAAAATTTATACATTAAATCACTCCCATTTTTATTTCTTTGTATTTTAATATACCGCAAAAAAAAGAAGATGTAAATTGTCATCTCCTTTTTTTGAAATAGATATACACTTTATAACCGATTAAAGCCAGTACACTATAAGGCAAAATTATCACCAATATTATTATCAACTTTTTCATAAAAAATATTAAAAAATTCATATTATTTATAAATGCTTCTTTTATACCTTTACCAATTCCCTTAAAAGAAACTATAGCCAAAGGTTTCTCATCTTTAGGTATCTCTTTTATTGAAAGATTTATGGTTGCCAGACTCGTAAGATTTTCCCATAATTTTAGCTGTCCTTCCATTGACTCTATTTCACTTCTTATCCTGTTTATTTCAGATTCTACTTCAAGCATTTCCTTGACTGTAGTAGCCTTATTCATGATGTCTTGAAGCTTTTGTTCCTCTACTTCCAAATTTTTTAGCCTTGCTTGTAAGTCATAATACTGGTCTGTAATGTCTTTGCTGTCAATCCTTAAAGCTGTTACTTTGCCAAAATCTTTAATTTGAGAAATCACACTTTCAAATTTATCTTCCCGCACCTTCAAAACAACATTTACCCTTTTGATATTATCACTGGATACTGTTTCCTCAGAAGTTTCAATAAAACCTTCTGCTTCTTTTACTAACTGAAAGACTTTATCATAACATCCATTGACGTCTTCTACTTCCAAGGAAATGGTTGCATTCTTTGTAATTTTCCTTGAAGTTCCTGCTGGCAATCCTCTTTCATTATTAGCTCCTTCTTTCTGAGGTAAGCCATAACTCTGTCCCATTTCAATGTTAGCTAAAGGAGTATTAGACTCAATTTGTAAGGATTTATTAAATGTATTCACTATAAATACTGTCATAAATATTAAAGATGTCGCAATAGCTACTATTGTTAACGTCTTTTTTAGCCTTTCTTTTTTCTTCTCTAAAAAATTTTTATGATAAATCAATTTTTGATGTAATTTTTTATTAAAATCTTCAGGAAGTTCTATAGGAGGCATATTTTTTAAACTTTTTATTATTTTTTTCTGCAGATAATATTCCTTTTTGCAACTTTCACAGCTTTCAAGGTGCTTTTCTAATTCTTCTTTTTGTGTTTTATCCAATTCATCGTCTACATATTGTGGTATAAGCTCAAGTACCTTTTCGCATTCCATCATAGCTGCCCCCTTTCTTCTAATGATAAAAATTCTGATAATGACTTTATTCTCTCTTTTAAAAGATTTCTTGCCCGCCATAATCGAGACTTTACAGTACCCAAATTTAAATTCATTATCTTGGATATTTCTTCATAGTTTAAGCCTTCTATATCCCTTAAAATCAAAACAATTTTATAATCTGCAGGAAGTTTGTTTATTTCTCTCATTAACATTTCTGCAGTTAATCTTTTATCTAACACCTCTTCAGGAGTTTCAAAATCTTTTATTTCATTCTCAAATTCTTCTATTTCTTTAAAATTACTTTTTTCCACATTTCTTTTTCTTAAATAATCTATAGCGCAGTTTATAGCAATCCTATAAAGCCATGTCCTGATACTGCTATTTCCCCTAAATTTTTTTATATTTAAATACGCTTTAAGTAAAGTCTCTTGAGTAAGGTCTAATGCTTCTTCCTTGTCAAAAACAATTTTCAATATTACGTTATATATGTATTTCTGATGCTCACTTACAAGAATTTCAAAAGCCTCCGTCTCCCCTGCTTTTGCTCTTCCCAACAAGTCCTCCCGTCCCACTTTCCAACCTCCCTTTTATCAATTTGGACGTAAAAAAATAAAACTTGTTCCCAAATATAAAAATGGCACTACAGAGAAAATACATTTTGTAAGAAAAGGTCAATTTTGATTGATACATATATTAATAATACGACATAATTTTACTTTATCCTTCTAATTTTGAAAATTTTTGATAATGAAGTGAACAAATAGATATGATTATAGATTCTACAGTAAAATGGAATGGCACGAAATAAAGTAATAATAATAAACTAAAACTAATTTGCTAATAATAATATTAACAAGCGGAGGTGTAAATATGGAAAAAGGTGAAATATCTGTAAATGAATTAGTGCTTATTGGTGTCGGAGGAATTTTGGGAGCAGGATTCTTTTTGGCCAGTGGCATTGCAATTCATACTGCTGGCCCTATTGTCATACTCAATTATGCTGTATCAGCTTTTATCATGTCACAAGTTTTTTATGCATTGTCACAAATGATTACTCACAAACCGGTAGAAGGCACTTTTAGAGTGTATGCAGAAGAAATTTTAGGCGATATTGGAGGTTTTTTAAGTGGCTGGGTGTATTGGACGGCAGGCGTTTTCATAATGTCCAGTGAAGTCACTGCTTCAGCTATATTTACTAAATATTGGTTTCCAGAAATGCCCCTTTGGTTTTTTGCATTTGTTTATTCTATACTGGTCATAGGTATCAATTTGATGGGAACAAAAAATTTTGGAGAAATTGAATCATGGTTTTCTACTATAAAAATAATTGCTTTATTTATTATCGTCATAGTGGGAATTCTTACAATAATGGGCTTTTTTACAAAAACCCCCACTGTAGGAATTAAAAATCTCTATGCTTACGGCGGATTTGCACCTCACGGAATAAAAGGATTTTTAGGTGCGATGCTCATGTCATTAATTCCCTTTGGCGGCGTAGAAGTTGTAGCAATGTCAGCAGTAAAAAGCAAGGACCCTCAAAAATATGCTCCAATAGCTTGTAAATACATAGTATTTTTTCTTACAATACTGTATATTTCCTCAATAACTTTGCTTCTAATGATAATACCATGGAACCACATTTCTATTAGAGAAAGTCCATTTATAAATCTTTTGGCTTTTACCAAAATTCCTTTTATAGCTTCAATAATGAACTTTGTAATACTTACAGCAGCTTTAACTACAATGAATGGTGCAATGTATGGAGTTACACAGGTACTTTACTCCTTAGGACAAGGTAGATTTGCTCCAACTTTTTTAACAAAAAAAACAAAAAGAGATGTGCCCATATATGCTCTTGCCTTAAGTAGTTTTGGGCTTTTCCTAGCAGTTGTTCTTTCCTACATACTACCAAAAAACGTCTACGAATACATAACAAGCGCTACGGGATTTATACAATTTTTTAACTGGATAATAATACTTTACACATTTATAAAGTACAAACCTATTATGGGATATACCTCATCTTCAAAGAAAGAATGGTTTACAATAATTCTGTTAGTGATAGTATTGTTTTCTTCATTGCTAATACCAAAACAATCAATTGGATTTTTCGGAGGAACTATAATACTCCTAAGCCTCTTTTTCTTATACTACATAAGCAAAAAACTTAATCTTTTTGATGTATGGTAAAATCGCCAACAATATATCATATTTTTTGAAACTCTGTCACTTCTCTTATGTCTACTTATAAGGAGATAGCCACCTTAATATGACGAAAATAAAACCAACTCCCTACGTTTTTTTTAATAAAATCCCTAAACCAATTATGATCAGCAAAACAGGCCAAATAATTTTAAAACTCAACCAAGGTAACAATCTATCTAGCAAAAGCAATGCTCCTAAAATCACTAAAGCCCAACCTAAAACTTCGTTTACTTTGTTAGAATTATCTTCTGCTTCTACCGTACTATCTTGTTGGTGTTCTTCGGCTTTAGGCTCTTCTTCTACAATTTTTCCTTTTAATTGATAAGGATTTTCCGGTATTAATATCCAAGCAATGATATACGGAATCAGTCCAATACCACTAAATATCGCTAAAAGGCAAATAATTCTTACTAAAGTCACATCAATGTCCAAATACTCCGCTATTCCTCCACAGACTCCTCCTACCATTTTTTCCACCCTAGACCTATACAATTTTCCACTCATATTGTGACCTCCAATCTAATATACTCTACTTATCATAAATCAATAAAATTCAAAGGAAACAAATAGAAAAACTTACCCGTAAAAATTAAGATTAAAATCGCCAATAATATAACTCCTATGTTAATATCACTCTTTTCATTTCCATATAATTTACTGCTAAATATCAGTTCTAAGCCCAGCAAAATAAAAAATATGGGCCATATCATTTTGTAAACTAAAGAAGGTATAAATACATTAAAATTCGGTAAAAGTAACAAAATCCCCATAAATATAAGAGAAAGTGCACTGGCTAAAATTCCTGTCCTTCTTTTCATTTTTACCATGCCTCCTTTACTTCACTCTATAAAACATTATACATATTATGAAAGTATAAAGTCAAAATAAAAAATTTTTATAAAAATATCTTTGGAGGTGTAATAATGGATAATAAATGGTATTTTGATATAGCTCCTGGCGCTGTTGATGACTTAAAAGCCCATGCAAAAGACATAACAACTCTCATTCCTTTTTGGTATGGAGTAAAAGAAGATGGAACCTTAGCCGACATGTCTTCAAATGAAGTCAAAAAGATCGCCTCTGATAACAATTTGCCTCTTTATCCTATAATCCACAATTATTCGGACCCAAAAAAGTCACAACTAATACACGACTTATTATCCTCTACCACTTTGAGAGATACTTTAATTGCAAGTATTAGAGATATGGCAGTTGCAAACAATTACCCCGGTATAAATATAGATTTTGAGTTTGTTCCCCCTGAAGACAGGTCAAATTTAAACACTTTTTTAGAAAACCTTTATACTTCCTTAAAAGCGGTAGGAAAAATTGTTACAATATCAGTGCCAGCAGAATTAAGTGATAACCCTCAGCATCCTTTTTCAGGTGCTTTTCAATATTCCTTTATCGCTCAAAATGCAGACCAGATATACATTCTCGCATACGATGAACACTTCTCACAGCCAGGGCCTATTGCTTCTATAGGCTTTGTCACAAATGTTTTAAATTATGCCGTAACAGTTATTCCACCTGAAAAAATATGGTTAGGAATGGCAGTATATGGCTACGACTGGACAGAAGGAATAAACTATCCTCGCACCCTCACATATGAACAGGCTGTAACTTTAGCTCGAAATCTTGGAGTAACTGTAATATATGATGAAACAGCACAAGAGTCCACTTATACCTACGTTTTAGACGGAAAAACCCATACAGTTTGGTTTGAAGATTCAAGAAGTTTTTCTGCAAAATTAGCTCTTGTAGACAGATACAAACTATCAGGAATAGCAATTTGGCGATTAGGTCAAGAAGACCCTGCTATATGGAATATTTTAAAAGAAAGGTAATTTTCTTTATCTTTTCAGGAACTTTTTCGATTTATTTACGTCTAACCAGAAAAAGATACTAAAAAAGGAGGTTTTTTATGAAAAAATTTACATCTCTTGTTATTGTCCTTGTTTTCCTGTTTGCACTTATGATGCCATCAAACATGGCATTGGCACAAGCTGATACAAAGATAAGTTTAAAGCAGGCAATTGAGATAGCAAAAGAAAAACTCGACATAAGTAACAGCGGCTATGACTTTAATTCCAACTATTATGAATACAATAATAAGAAATTCTGGAACCTTATGTGGAGCTCTTCAACTAAAGGCGATATAAGCGTCACAATTGATGGTGACACCGGTGAAATTACCAACTATTACAGTTGGAGCCCCATTGCGCAAGAACAGCCTAAAATCCCAAAATATACCCGGGATGAAGCAAAAAAAGTGGCAATTGAATTCTTACAAAAAGTAGCTCCTGAAAAATTTAAACAAACAAAAGAACAAATTAACAATAATAACTATGGTTACAATGAATACTATTCTTACGATTATAACTTCACGTTTGAAAGAGTAGTAAACGGTATGCCTTTCCCATACAACGCCCTATACGTCACAGTAAACAAAAACACTTTAAAAGTTACCTCTTACTCACTAAGTTGGGAAGATTATTCCTTCCCTGACCCTAAAGCCGCAATATCTAAAGATGAAGCTATAAAAATATTTAAAGAAAAAATAGGTTTAAAACTTCAATACAACTTAGTTTACAACCAAGTGTACGGTAATGAACCTCAAGTAATACTAGTTTATGGTATATACCAAAACGCTCCTATTGATGCTATTACAGGAGAAGCAAAAACAAATGAATATTACTATATACCAATGTATGGCGGTGGAGGCGGAGGTAGCGACGCAGGAAGAGAAATCTCACAAAAACTCTCTCCGGAAGAACAAAAAGCAATCGAAGCCTCAGAAAAATATATATCAAAAGATAAAGCTATTGAAATAGTGGAAAAAAGCCTTCCTTTTTCAATAAGCGATTACAAGTTAACTAACGCAAACTTATATACTGGTTATGATTATCCTCCTGCTAAATCTAATCCTGTGTGGTCTTTTAACTGGACCTTAAACAAAGAAGATAAATATTACTATGTATATGCTACAGTTGACGCTGTCACAGGTGAACTTAAATCTTTTAACAAGGGCAGTCCTGATATAGATAATGTGCAAGGAAAACAATCTTCATACACTAAAGAGCAAATGAAAAAAATCGCCGAAGAATACCTTAAAAAAACAGTTCCTGATAAGTTCAGTAAAACAGAATATCAAGAGGTAAATCTTCCCGAAGATTCTAAAATGATTAAAATGCCGACATATCCTTTCAGATATGTAGAAGTAGCAAATGGAATTTTGTGCTCTTTTAACACAATAAATGTTAACGTAAGCCCATATACGGGTGAAATAGTTGGATACTCAATCAATTGGACTTCTGTAAAGTTACCTTCCCTAGAAAACATAATAAGCCTTGATGAAGCTTATAAGATAATGTTTGACAACTCTGAATTTATATTAACGTACATTCCAGACTATGACCATAAATCTCCAGATAAACCGCCAACCATACGACTTGCTTATCAATCAAATTTCTACAACTATATAGACGCAAAAACTGGCCAAATTATAGATTCCAATGGAAAACCTGTAGTAAAAAAATCAGAAACTATTTTCACAGACATAGAGGGCA
This sequence comes from Thermoanaerobacter mathranii subsp. mathranii str. A3, assembly GCF_000092965.1. Taxonomy (GTDB): domain Bacteria; phylum Bacillota; class Thermoanaerobacteria; order Thermoanaerobacterales; family Thermoanaerobacteraceae; genus Thermoanaerobacter; species Thermoanaerobacter thermocopriae. Next base: position 882,083 of record NC_014209.1, on the reverse strand, counting down.
ACTGGGCAGAAAAAGATATAAAACTTTTAGTACAATATGGCATTATTGACACTAAAGAAGATAAATATTACCCAGATAAGAACATACTTCAAAAAGACTTCATAAAAATGTTAATAAAAGCAATACAGCCTCCTTATTATGACCCGATACCAAAATCCCCAGATGATTATGACACCTACTACAGCATAGCTATAAACAAGAAAATTATAACAGAAAAAGAAAAGAATCCTGATGCTATAATGACAAGGCAAGAAGTAGCAAAGCTTCTTGTGAAAAGCTTAGGAGTAGGTTATATAGCCGACATTCCAAATATATACACAATAAGCTTTAAAGACAAAGATAAAATACCTAATAACATGATTGGATACGTAGCAATAATTACAGGCCTTAAAATTATGAACGGCTCAGGCGGTTATTTTCACCCACAAGGCCATCTAACAAGAGCACAGGCAGCAGCAGTAATCGTGAGATACCTACAATTAGATAAAATATAATTTAAAGGCACGGTCTTTCCGTGCCTTATAGTTTGTCTGCAAAGGTAAATCAAAGAGCTTCTAAATCATTTGTTGATATTTAAAAACTTTTCTAAAATTCGTTTTTTAATTTCATTATACCTGTTTAATTCGTCTTTACTATAGGCAATAACTTCATACTCTTCTATCTCCCTATAATAATATTCTTGTTCTGAAGAGAGAATTTTATCAAAAAAGACATTCTTTGTGCTGTATTTATCAATACCACCATTGTGCGTCAACATATATATGTCTTTGTTTTTATAAAATGGATTATATTTCATATATTCAAGGTATGGCCATTTCTTTAAAAACAAAATGTATTCATCTCCATATTTCATAAAATTATATCCATTGTGAATAATAAAAAACTTATTTTTAAAGTTAAAAAAAGATGGTTCAAAAATATATATAGTTTTATTTTTTAAACTATCATTCCCTTTGTAAACAGAAACTACTCTAAACCCCACCAGAGTACTTAGATGTAAGAACTCTCTTTCAAGAGCTGTTCCTTTAACTATAACTTCTGAATCCTCTACCAAGTCTGAAAATGAGAAATTTTTCTCATAAAACCACGGTCCTCCCATTGCCTTATACTCCATTAAATCATCCAAACTAATTTTTTGAGTATCAACAAAAGAAGCACGAACTATACCCCCAACAATCACCGCTATAATAATAGTGATGACTATAACAATGACATATATTTTATTCATCTTTAATTACACTCCCTACAAGATACACCCTTCCGGCCTCTACTTTAAACTTCTCATCACTTAAAATTTCTATATCTTCTTTGATATGACTGGCAATGAGGATTGTCGCTCCTCTTTCTTTCTCTTCCAGCAATATATTTCTTACTAGTTTAATGCCTTCTTCATCAAGAGAGTTAGTGGGTTCATCCAGTACAAGAAGTTGGGGTTTCTCCATTATCGCCTGTGCTATACCAAGCCGTTGCTTCATGCCAAGAGAGTATTTTTTGTAAGATCTTTTATCATTAGGGTCAAGTCCTACTCTTTTTATGGCAGTTTTAATATCTTCGTCTGTAATAATATTTTTTATGGAAGCTAAAAATTTTAAATTCTGAAACCCTGTCCACTGCTCCCAAAAACCTACATTTTCTATTATTAAACCTAAGCTTTCAGGAAATGAAACATCTTCTCCAATTTTTTTGCCAAATACCTTAACCTCACCGCGAGTAGGTCTTATAAGACCACAGATAGCTCTAAATAACATTGTTTTACCAGAAGCATTCCTTCCAAAAAAACCATATATTTTTCCTTTTTCAAGTTCCAAGTTTATATTATCTAATATTGTTTTCCCTCCGATTATTTTAGTTAAATTATGTATTTTCACAGCTATCATCCATAATCCCCCTAATTTTCAATTATTTCCTATCAATTATCTCAACCGTTTTTATCATTTTTATTCCTGCCAAAATAATCAAAACCAAATACATCCCTAATATAAGTAAAGACCAATAAAAGTTAAATCCCGGTATTACAGGAGCATCCAAAGGTTTAAGATATTTTTGCAAAAAACCGTCATTATGCCACACTAACACTGCTTGTAACACAGGATTGATTTTTATCAATAAATGTTGCAATGAATCACTTAGTTTAATAAAAGCTGGAAAGTACATAAAAGTATACACAAGTAAAGTTATAAAAAGAGATATTTCAGCATTCATTATGTATAAAGACAATATATTTGTTAACAAAATAATTATTAGTATAACTATCACATTCAAAACAACGCTTACAGTACATATCAATAAAAAATGTTGTACAGATAGTACAGGTAAATTATTAACAAGAGCAGCTATAGCAACAGTCACAGTAATAATAACAAAGTAGAAGACCAAATCTTTCGATATCTGAAATAGCTTATCTATAAACCATCTTACCCTATTGTCCTTTCTCGTAAAAACATAAACTGAACTTATCCTAAAGTCCTCATAGAAAAAATCTCCAAAAGCGATGAAAATATATAACCTAGGAACAATATAAATAAGAAAAGATATCAAGTCAAAAGTTAGCTTCCCTTCAGGATAGGACAAGAAGTTGGGAGTAAATATTACTAGCAGTTCTACTGAAGGTTTATCAGCCAAAAATGTCATGTTATGAAGCCAAATTAAAGAAGATAAAGTTCCAACTATTACAGCTACAATAAATATAATTAATTTTTTTATTTTAAATCACCTCTTTGTAGATCCATTTTTCTTAAAATTTCTTTACTTATGAACAATAAAAACAAAGATAAAAATACCAAATAACCAGAGTATACTGAGGATAAAAATAAAAAATTCCCTGTAGGCAAATCAAAAGAGACTATAAACTCTACTAACATTCCTGTAGTGGTCATAGCATAACCATCTAAGTGAAAAAGCGTCAATATATAATCAAACCCACCTATAAAGTAACCGACCAAAAAACCTATATATTGCTTTTTACTGATAAATGAGGATATTACATGGCTAATTCCAATTATGAAGAAAATAATGTATTTTATAATAAAATCACCAACCATAAATGCAATATTTTTTACTCCCACAATTTGCGTCACTCCAATATGTATTACAGCCATTATAATTATAGGAAGCTCAAGGAAAATGACATATAACATTGTATCCATTAAAAGTAATTTAACTTTTTCTTTCCACCACATATCTATACTTTTTAGCCTTGTCAATATTAAAGAATGATTTAGTATATCTTCATCGCTTATACTTATGAGGAAAAGCGGTACATAATACAAAGCAAAATAGATTAAGCGAGAAAAAGGTGTGTAGATATTTTTTATATAGAGACTATTTATTAGTTCTATTTGCTCACTTGCAAGTATTGATATTTGTATATTAAAGAATAATACCATTAGATAAACTATTATACGCTTCTTCCTGCCTATTGAAAACAGCATTTTATAAAACCACAACTTTAAATCTCTTCCCCTCTCGCATTTAATACAATCATAAACAGACTTGCTATCAACACTCCTAGTATTGAGTACCCAAATGCCTTATAATCTAATCCTCCTATGCTGGGAGAAACATTTAAATAATAGCTCAAACAATAATTCGTCTTCCCTAATAGGGCAAATATAAAATTTTGAGTAAGAAATAAGATTGTAGGTAAAACAACAACTATATATCTGTTTACTTTCTTAAAAAATGATACAGCATAAGAAAGTACTGCGATTGTACCACCAAAAAAACCATCTAAAAAAATGTATAACAGGTTATGTAAATAGGGATTCAAGGTATGCAGGTTTTTAAAATAGATCTGTGTAAGATAATACTTATCATAAACAGGGTTACCGGCATTTACTTCAGAAATCGCATATAAAGGAAAAGCAATTATGTAAAGAAGTTGATCCAATAATAAAGGCAAAAAAATTATAATAAAACCCGAAAAAAAGACTACAATACCTTTACTTAAAACATATAAACTTTTATCACAGCGTGTAATAATGAAGTTAAGTACATTTCCTTTTTTATCTTCTAGATATGTATCTGCAAATACTATGCTAGCAGGTAGCGTGAGAAAAAAAAGATAGTATATATCTCCTATATAACTAAAGTCTATGAAACGGACATTAGAATTAATATATCCTATCCACATTTGATAAGCAGAAGGCAACTCCGAAGTAGGAGCCTTATAGTAAGTCAAAGTCCTTAAGTCAAAAAGAGTACAAATTAACACAATCTCTAATGTCAACACCATGTTAAACTCTTTTCTTCTAAAAAGCTTAATAAATTCGGTTTTTAAAACAGCAGGCAATATAATTTCCCCCCTTCCACATATTAACTTTGCCACTGTGGTAAACCACAGTAGCAAAGTTAAGTCACTTGTTTTTAACACTCCTTTTGTTTTTCATTATACTATCCCCCTTTTTTTCTTGAAATTCCTAGAAAATTACCTTACACTCTCCATTTTTAGAATAACATTCATCAAAAAATTAATCAAATATATACAAGTCTTTTTTTTTCAAAATCGCCTTTTTAGGATAAAATACCCAATGATTTTCTAATATTTTTCAATAATACTTAATATTGCTCTTTTTTCTACCAAATCCTTAGGATTTATCTTTGCAATAAAATTATGTAGAATATATAAATATTATAAAAAAGTTTACTTAAGACCCCCTTCTTAACCTCTGAAATATATAGAACTGCTAGTAATTTCTAGCAGTTCTATATTGCTACATTTTTTTATATCTTGCCCTTTCTCCACCTATTAACTTAGGCCTTGTCCTTGCTGCAACAATTGTTGCCTCCCCTATTTTATTGCGACTCAATCTTACAGGAACTACAACAGGTCTTAAATGCATTCCTATGAGAACAAGCCCAATGTCAAGACCTGCATGACCTAATCCTTTTAAATTCTCTACCATTACAGGATTTTTATACTGTTCATAGGCATATGTCTGCAAAGACCCACCAGCATGCTCATGAGGAATAACATTTACCACTTCAAGGCCGTATTTTTCTTGTGCCTCTTCTTCCAACAAAAGTGCCCTGTTTATGTGCTCACAACCTTGTACTGCAAGGTAAAGTCCTTTTTTATGAATTGCCTGCAGAATCGGGTCCATTACTGCTTTTGCCACATCAAGACTTCCTGCAGTTCCCACTTTCTTACCCAATATTTCACTTGTACTTCCTCCTAAAACAAAAAGGCTTCCCGGTCTCAAATTCGCTATTTTCAATAACTCTTCTACAACCTCAGCGGTTTGCCTTGAAATTTCATTTAAATCCATTTGCCACACCTCCTAAACCTCATCCAAGTATCATTATAACACATTTTAATTTAAAGAAAGTGTAGTATCATAGATATATCTGTATCAGATTTTGTAAGCAAATGTGTGAATAGTTGACATTTTGCATCTATTAAAATTTTATGTGTACCAATGACATATATCTTCACATATATTAAAATTAGATATGCAAAAGGAGGCATAATAGTATGGATAAGCTTGTAGCAAAAAAATATAACTTGATGTTGAGAGGAATATCCCAAAGAACTCTTGAAGAGCATTACAAATTATACAACAGATATGTAGATAAAACAAATGAAATACGTGAAAAACTAAAAACAGCCGACCGTTCAAAAGCAAATGCCAGTTATAGCAAATACAGAGAACTCAAATTAGAAGAAACCTATAATTTAGATGGAGTCAAACTCCACGAACTATATTTTGAAAACTTAGGAGGACCAGGTGGTACCCCAGATGACATAATAGCATCAATGATTACACTTGACTTTGGCTCCTTTGAAAACTGGAAACAGGACTTCATAGCTTGTGGAATGGCCTCCCGCGGTTGGACTGTACTTTGTTTTGACCCTATAGACTTAAAACTTCACAACTACCTTCAAGACCTTCATAACCACGGTATAGTGTCAAGAAGTGTACCTCTTCTCGTCCTCGACACTTATGAACACGCCTATTTTATAGATTATGGCACTGACAAAAAAAGCTATATAAATGCTTTTATGGACAATATAAAATGGGAAGAAGTAAACAGAAGAGTAACCTCTTGGATATACATGCATCCATTTTGAAAAAACTACGCAGGATTCAAAATTTCCGAATCCTGTGTAGTTTTTAAATTATTAAGGATTATTTACTCCTCTTTGATGATTAATATTTTTCTATAACTAAGCAAACTTTTTTCAAGATAAAATCTTAAATAAGCTTCCCAATCTAAATCTCTCAAGGCTTTTATACCCTCGCGCAAATATAGTGTACCATTTTAATGCCCCATCTTTATGCATAGGTCTTCATGAAAAATTTACTCATCAAGCCCTTCCATAAATTCAGTTACAACATCAATATACTCGTTAACCAGCTCTATAAGATTTTTATAATTATCAAAAATTATTTTGTGGTTTACATCTTCATATTGGTGAACAATTCTATTTCTCATGCCTGTAAAAGAGGCAAGCTGTTTTGCAACTTTATCAGGTAAAATCTTTTTATTCCCAAGTATTACAAAAGATTCATAATAACTTTTGGGAGGTTTTAGTCCTTCGTATTCTATAATTAAAGAATTTATATCCATGCAAGTCTCTATTATAAGCTGTATTAGTCTTTCACCAGTGTAGTAAATGAAGTAATTACTCACGTATTCTTCATAGGTATATTCAGTTACTGGTAAAAGTTGTTTTATATAATTAGAAAGACTTATCAATTTGCGGCGGATGACATCTTTGTAATTCATTTTTTATCCCCTTTTTTAAATAATTTTCTTCCAATTTTTTTAACTTTTTTACATCATCATAACTTTTGACAGAATACAAATAAAAATCTATATATGCTTCAGAATAAGCTTGATACAGCACTTTACAACTAGTTATAATTTCAAAACGCAAAAGTGGATCAGCATAGTTTAAAACTACAACGTCAATGTCTTCCCTGTTGAAAATTTCTACAAGTTCTCTTAATATTGAGCTATATAGATTCATATCTATATTTTTATCAAATTTTATTCCAATGTCTAAATCGCTTAATTCACGAGCTCTTCCCTTTGCATAGGAGCCAAATATCAATATTAGTGAAATATTATACTTATTAACAAACTCTTTTAGCTTTTTTTTATCATAGAAAATACCATCTACTTTATAAAACATTTACTTCCCCTCACATAACAAATAATACAAAACATCTAGTCATACCATACACTCCTCAAGGTGAGATTTGTAAACTATCCTTTAAAGTTATTACTTATAATTCAGACTGTATTTATCAATAAACAAAAGCCTTAATATTTCAACTCCTATGTCTTCTAAATTGCTTTTTGCACCGCTTCCAAAAAGTATACTCAATGGAGTTGGAGTAGCGTAATATTTTAATACAGGCTTACCTTGTATACCTGACTCTTTTGCGGCGATATCTACAGCGTCATAAAAATCCCCCAGTTTATCCACAAGACCAACTTTAAGTGCCTGCCTTCCTGTAAATATTCTTCCATCTGCTAATTCTTTTACTTTATCTATTGGCATTTTTCTCCCTTCAGATACAATCTCTAAAAATTGCTGAAAAGTATCTTCTATAACTCCCCGCAATATCTTTTTCTCTTCAGGAGTTAAATCTCTTGTGGGTGAACCTATGTCTTTATAAGGGCCACTTTTTATCGTTATTTCTTTTAAGCCCAATTTGTCATACAACCCTTCGTAGTTAGTGTATTGCATTATAACGCCAATGCTTCCAGTTATAGTAGCAGGATTTGCCACTATTATGTCCCCTGCAGAAGCCACCATGTATCCCCCTGAAGCAGCAGCATCTCCCATTGAAACTATAATTTTTTTACCAGTTTTTTTTAGCTTTTTAAGCTCTTTATAAATCTCTATTGATTTTGCTGCAGAACCTCCTGGACTATTTATTTTAACTACAACTGCTCTTACAGCATTGTCTTCTTGAGCTTTTCTTATCTGTTCAACTGGGTCGTTTATATTTTGTGGAATTCCTAATATGTTTGTTGTCTGCCCTATAACTCCCTCAATCATTATAACACCTATGGTATTTGAAGCAGTAGACACGCCTTTATCCTGTTGTGGCATTGAAACAAACATTGATACTATTGAAGTTACAATTATCAATCCAATAACAATCAATCCTATCAAGGCTTTTTTACTCATTTTTCCTCACCTATTCTCCTTTATATAATCTTTTTACAAAATTTTTTGCCATTAAATAGCCACAATATTTAACAAAATAAGCAAAGTCTCTACTATCAAGCTAATTATCACCTCACTAACGTAAAACCTTTTAAGAAACAAAACCATTCCAAACATGCAACCTATCAAGAAAATAGTTACTATCATGTTAAAAAGTACATTTAAATTCCCCTTCATAGCCTTTTGTGGATTTTCCCATTCAAACTAGGCCTCAACTTCCTGCCCTGAAATCACTACTTTAAAATACATTTCTTTGCGTAAAAACAGCCAAAGCAATGGTGAATATTGCTGATATACTGATGTTATAAGATTTTGAAACACTTTTTAATTCTATCAAGTTTCACACCTCCATTTTCTCACTTTTTTATTATAACATAAAATTGCTCAAAATTTACCAATAAATATAGTATTAAAAAACTTACAACCTTCATATTATTATTTTGAATTACATTAGCGAGGAGGAGAGCAATTGGATATCAAAAAATATCATAAACCAATTGGTCTTTTACTGACATTAATTTTTTTAACTTATTTTTCTGTATCTTTTTTTAATAAAACCGTGCAGACAGTTTCTGAAAACAAAGAAGAGATAAAACCAGTATTAGATGAATTTTTTAAAAAAAGAGGAAGTGTACTATTAAGTGGTGACTTAAAAGAAATAGAAGGTTTTTACGATATATCATCTACATATGGCAAATGGGCATTGGACCATGAAAGAAGAAGAATTGAATATGTTAAAGGATGGTCAGAAAAGAGAAATCTTAAGTTCACAGAAGCAGAGTCCTTTTACAGGATAAAAAGCATAAAAGCTGGCGAAAGTTCAATTTGGGTGTATCTTGTAGAAACTATGAAAATGGGTTATGCCTACAATGCAAAAAGCGATATAATAAATTATATGGGACTAGGTATAAGGCATTCAATACAACTTGTAAAAGTCGATGAAAAATGGCTTATAAGAAGAGATTGGTATTATGACCCCCTTGATGAAGATTCAGCTTATATAGACGCTTCTCCCGCCGAAGGAATACTTCCTGAAATTGCTCCTGCTTCCTCAAACCCACAAACCGAAGAAGAAAAAAAACCTGAAAAGAAAGGTAAATATGACAGGGAAGGAGCAGTAGCTTATGCCGATAAATACGCAGGAGCCGCTTGGGGAAGTGGTAATAATTATGAATATAATCCAAAATACAGAGATTATAACGGAATAGGGGGAGACTGTACTAATTTCGTTTCCCAAGTATTACACGAAGGTGGAGGACTTCCTATGGATTATGTATGGTTCTTTGACGGAAAAGACTCCTCCACTGCCTGGGCACAAGCACCCTCTCTTTTTAACTATCTCATTTATACAGGGAAAGGTAAATTAATTGCAAAAGGATATTATATAGATATGGTAAAAGCTACTGAACAGCATCCAAAAGGAGCTATAGCAGAAATTGAAAAAGGAGACCTAATCTGCTATGAAGAAAAAGGAGAAATAGTTCACTTTGGAGTAGTTACAGGCTTTGATTCTATGGGGATACCTGTTGTGAACACTCACACTTCTGATAGATACCATGTTCCCTTTGATTTGGGATGGGATAAAAGGGTAATTTATAGGTTTATACATATAAACGATTAAAGATAGAGAAAAACTCTATCTTTAATTTCTTCCATCTGCTTCTTGAAGTTTTATAATGTCTTCGTCTTTAGGAATTTTGTCATGATGATGCTTTACGATGTGTATTATTCTTTCATTTAGCCCAATTTCTTTACAGATTTGTGCACTATATTCTGTATGGTTATTATATATTTTTAGAAAATAAAAGTACCTTTCTAAAAAATTAACTAAAAAAGGGAATTTATTAAAAATAACCGCTATTGCTTTTTTGAAAGGAGTAATTTCTGCTTTTATTTTCCCAATATCATGAAAAATAGCGGCCTTTAAAAGGTCATGCTCCTTTATCCTGTATTTATCAATTAGATAATAGCACACATCTAAAGAATGTCTCTTTTCATAAACAGGCAATTTATTAAAGTATTCCAACTCTTTATCGTTTAAAAAATTCATTAAAAATTTATAGTCTTTTTCATAAATTTTGGCCCTTTTCGCTTTAAAATACTGTTTTATTCTATCCACAAAATCACCTTTATTCTAATATTATGTCTTTCTCTTCAATTGTCTCCAATGCTTTACCTGTTTTTTATAATATCAAAACAAGTATTTATGTCAATATAAAGTTTCCTATTCCATTTCCTTTTTTAAAACCTTCCCTATACTCCACAAAGCTGCTATAAGTTGTGTCGCTGCAACCCTTGTAGCGTTCTCTATTACTTTCTCCCCTTTCTTACGGCAACAACCCATACTCACCCTTTTGAACCCAAAACAACAGATTTTTACGTTAATTCTTTGTCGCAATAAAACAAAAAATGCGAGAGTTTTTCCTCTCGCATTTTTCCATTATTTTCAGTCCCGCACTTACCCATTTATTATTAAAAAAATCCTTTTAAAATTTCAAAATTCTATGTTTGATCAAGGCTTGATAAAACTTCGTCAAAAACTCCTATTCGGCAAATTTTCTTGTTCCCATCCCAATGTCGACATATTTCGCAGCTTCTTTCTTGCAAAGATACAGACATAGTCAAATTATTTCCATAGCGAGATGGATCTAACTCAAAATCCTCACAACTTCTTCCTACAGCTTTCAATTGCTCAGTACTCACTACAGAATCACCACCTATAACTTATAATCTTTTTATACTTTCTTCTACATCAAAAGGAGTCATCCCCGTCGCATCTATTACCGAAACATTTGTCAAAACATCATCTATGCCTAACATATTTCTACTTTGCCCCGTTATGACTATAGCATCATAGGCATTTAAATCACTTTTTTCTGAAAGAGTTTCTTTTAATTCTACAACCTCATATCCTTTTTGCTTTAAATAATCTTTAATATTGGAAAGCTGACTTTCTACTGCAATTCTTTTTCCCATCTCAACACCTCCTGTGATTCATTCAAATAGTAGTATTCTCCACATCGATTATTTTATACCTATAACTGTTTCTCCGACTAAGAAACTAACAAAGATAAAAGCCACATTACTCCTAAACCAAAAAAGAATTTATCATAACATTATAAAAATTTAAAATTTGATTTTTTAGCAGGATTTTGATACATTTGTATAGAATAAATATAGTTGTCCATTTTTTAGGGTGGAGGTACAAATGAAAAAGAGAAAAGATAAATATCTCAATATTATGATTATTCCTGATTCAACTCAGCAAATCAAAAACTTTAAAATCTCTATTCCCCTTATAAAAACAGTAGTAATACTAGCTTTTTCAATAATTATGGCTGCTACAGCTTTTTTAGTTTATTTTAGTAAAACAACTTTTTATTTATACAGTGTGATAGCGGAAAAAGAAAAAAAAATCGAGCAATTAACTTCCCTTATAGAAGAACAAGACAAAAAAATAGCTACTTTAGACAAAAATGCTCAACTGGTCAATGAAAAAATTAAAGGCTTAAACGAATTAGAAGAAAAAATAAGGCGCATGGTTGGATTATCAACTCCTACTACAAGCCGTGGCAGTATAGCAAGAGGTATTAGATCCGATGCTAACATTTCCTACGATAATGAAACAACTGCCGAGCTTATTTCACAAATAGATCAAAAAACACAAGATTTACAGGACCTTATTTCAAAAGTAGCAGCCCGACTTGATTATCTAAATTCAATACCCAGTGCTTATCCAGTATATGGTACAGTAACCTCCCTTTTTGGAACAAGAAAGTCTCCTTTTGGCTCTGGAACTGAATTTCACGCCGGAATGGACATATCTGTACCTACAGGAACTCCAGTAAAAGCCGCTGGAAAAGGTGTAGTTACATATGCAGGATGGTTATCAGGATATGGTAAGGTAGTAATCATAGACCATGGGTATGGGATTCAGTCCGTATATGGTCATAATTCTGAAATTCTTGTCAGAGTAGGCCAAAGTGTAAAAAGAGGCGACATAATAGCAAAGTCAGGGAATACCGGAAGAAGCAGTGGCCCTCATGTTCACTTTGAGATTAGAGTAAATGGCAATCCTGTAAATCCAATGAAATATCTCGCAAAGGAGAATTGATATGTTTCAAAAAAAAGAACAAATTGTAGAAGTTAATCCAGACAAAATTGACACCGTCATAGGAAAAAATTCAGCTTTTGAAGGCACAATTAAATCAGAAGGAACTTTAAGGATAGATGGCAATTTTACAGGTCAAATAGAAACAAAAGGCAATATTGTAATAGGTGAGTCAGCAAAGATAGAAGCTAATATAAAAACTGATAATATAATTATTTCAGGCGAAGTAAAGGGAAATATATTTGCCAAAGGCCAGCTACAACTTACTTCTAGTGGAAAACTTTATGGAGATATAGAAGTACAAAACTTGATAATTGAAGAAGGAGCTATTTTTGAAGGAAAGTCTAAAATGACAAAGTCTTCTCCTTCGGATTTTAGCAAAAAAACTGACCAAACAAAATAAAAAGGCCATCTTACGGCCTTTTTTATATTATAGGAAGATATATTCCGTTTTCATTAGATTCTCCTTCTAAAACCTCTTTCAGTATATCTACCCCCTTATCTATCTCCTCCAACTCACAAGAGGCAAAACTTAATCTCATAAAATTGGTCTCTTTTTTTATTGCAAAAAACATATCCCCTGGAACTATAAGTAAATTTCTCTCTAAACATTTAGAATACAAATTTTTAGCAGAAATATTGTTTTTAAGCCTTAACCAGTAGTAAAAACCTCCTTTAGGATATTCAAATTCTACATAATTTTTTAACATCTGAAGTCCATTACCCATATTTTCAAACCGTTTTTTCATTACTTGCTTTATTTCCTCAATATGATTTTTCCAAATATTTTCTCTAAGATATAAATCAAAGGCTCTTTGCATCAAACCTGAAGTAGATAAATCTGTCACATATTTTGCTTTTAGGAAACTGCTTACTAGCCTTTGTGGAGCAATTATAAAACCTAACCTCAAACCCGGCATGTATATTTTTGAGAAGCTTTTTATATAAATGACTCTGTCATATTTATCATAAGCTTTAAGTGGCAATATCTTTTCTTCAGTAAAGCTTAAATCACTGGCAAAATCGTCTTCTAAAATATAAGTTTCATATTTTTCTGCCAACTCTATCAGTTTCTTCTTTTTTTCCTCACTGTATACAATGCCGGTAGGATTATGAAAATTAGGTATTGTATATACGAACTTTGGCTTAAATTTCCTTAACTTATCCTCCAATTCCTCTAAATTTATTCCATCTTTTTCTAAATCTACTTCTAAAATCTCTGCTCCTCTCGATTCAAAAGAGGCTAAAGCCCACGAATAAGTGGGTCTTTCAACAATTATGCTATCTTCAAAATTTATTAACGCTTTTGATACTACATCTATACCTTGCTGTCCCCCAGAAATTACTTGTATATTTTCAACATCAGTAAATATTTCATCTTTTTTTACAAATTCTTTTATAGATTCTCTTAATGGTTTATATCCTCTCGTGTCTTGATACTCAAAAGCATATCCTCCATCTCTTCTCAATACTCTATTGATTAAATCGCCAAAATCCTCCACTGGAAAAAGCTCTGGATTTAAAGAGGAAGAAGCAAAATTTATAATTCCTTTCTTTAATGGAATTTCTCCTTGGTCTGTTAATTTAAAGCTTTCATCAAGGTCCTCCTCTTTTTTTATATCTTCACAGACATAAGTACCGCTTCCCACCTTAGTATATACATACCCATTTTGTTCTAAAAGCTTATAAGCATTTATCACTGTAATATTGTTTACCCCCAACTCCTTTGCAAGGCTTCTTATAGTGGGAAGTTTATATCCACTTGGCAGGCTGCCATTCTCTATAAATCTCTTTATTTGACTGTATAACTGAATATATAAAGGCACATTTTTACTTTTATCAATTGTTATTTTATTCATATCCATCCCTCACAAAATTGTATCGCTACAATTATTATACCATTATTATGACAAAAATTCTTTCTAATTTTAAAATGTATTATAATGGATTGGAAGAAAAAATAATATAAAGAAACCAAATGAGGTGAGATCATGTTTTTACTTTTAAAAGGTGGAGAAGTTTACTCTCCTCAGCCTTTAGGTAGAAAAGATATTTTAATCTGCAATGGAAAAATAATAAAAATTGCTGATGAAATAAAACCTATAAAGGAATTTGGAAATGTAGAAATTGTAGATTTACAAGGCTTTACCATAGTTCCAGGTTTCATTGACCAGCACGTCCACATCGCAGGAGGCGGTGGAGAAGGAGGACCAGTCACAAGGACACCTGAAATAACTCTATCTGATATTACAAAAGGTGGAATAACTACAGTTGTAGGCCTCTTGGGAGCAGATGGAATAACCAGAAGCATGGCTTCTCTTCTTGCAAAAGCAAGATCTTTGGAGCAAGAAGGTATAACTACTTACATATATACCGGTGCTTATGAACTTCCTACACGCACTTTAACAGGAAGTGTAAGGTCAGACTTAGTTTTAATCGACAAAGTAATAGGTACTGGAGAAATCGCCATTTCGGATCACAGGTCTGCACAGCCAACTATTGAAGATTTGACAAAACTTGCTGCAGAAGCAAGAGTTGGAGGTCTTTTAGGGGGTAAACCTGGAATAGTTCACCTGCATGTTGGAGATGGAATAAGAGGATTATCTCCCTTGTTTGAAATAGTAGAAAACACTGAAATACCTATTACACAATTTGTTCCTACTCATATAAACAGAATAGGACGTTTGTTTGAACAAGGATTAAAATTTATAGAAATGGGTGGCGTAATTGACCTTACTTCTGATATAAAGCCGGACGCCCATACAAAAACTGCTTTAACTCCAAAAGAAGCAATTAAAAAAATCGTAGAAAGCAAATTACCTATAGAAAAAGTTACTATGAGCTCTGATAGCAATGGTAGCATTCCTGTATTTGATGAAAATAAGCGATTGGTTAAGGTTATGGTAGGAAGCGCACAAACTCTATACCGCGATTTAAGAGAAGTTATAGTGGAAGGAATACTGCCAATAGAACAGGCAATTAAAATAATAACAGAAAATGTAGCAAAAGTGTTGAATTTATATCCAAACAAAGGGTGTATCAAAGAAAAATCAGACGGGGATATAGTAGTATTAGATGGCAATTTAAATATTCATTCTGTTATTGCAAAAGGAGTATTCATGATAAAAGATAAAAAAAATAGTAAAAAAAAGCATGTTTGAAGAATAAAAGAGGCGGTCTCACCCCTCTTATTCTTTATATTCTTGTAATATCATTTCAGCTATTATCTCCATTGGAATAGACAAATCCATGCTCATCTTTCTCATAATTTTATAAGCTTCGTCTTCGCTTAATCCTTTAGTTTTCATAATATATCCTTTTGCCTTTTCAATCTTTTTCCTCGCTTCAAGTTCATGCTTTAATTTTTGAATTTCCTCTTTCATGTTCCTAAACTTTTTGTAATTTTCTATCACAAATTCAACTGTCGACAAAAGTACCCCTCTATCTACTGGTTTTAATAAATAAGAAAATACAGAATATTTTCTTATTTCATCAAGAAAATCTCTTTGAAGAGTAGAAGTCATCAAAATTACAGGTGCTATGTCATCTTCATTTATAATACGTCCCACTTCATAGCCATTTATATTGGCAAGATTCAAATCCGCTATAACTAAATCAGGAGCGAGAGCGCGACAAAGCCTTATAGCGCTTCCGCCATCTCTCGCTTCATAAACTAGATGTCCATTTGCCAACAATACATTTTTTATAAACTGCCGTGACAAATCACTGCTGTCTGCTAAAACAATTCGCCATTGGCCCATCGAGACACCTCTAATTTAACTTAGAATTTAGAAAGATATTGATCTAGTTCCCACTGAGTAACGTATATTTTGTACTCATCCCATTCTGCTCTTTTAGCCTCCAAAAATTTTGTATACACATGATTGCCTAATGCTTTTTTTATAACTTCATCCTTTTCTAACTCGTTTAAAGCTTCTTCTAAAGAACCTGGCAGTCTTTCAATTCCTAAGCTTTCTAATTCTTCTTTATTCATATGATATATATTTGCATTTACAGGTGGTGGCGGTGTTATATTATTCTTTATACCATCTAATCCTGCTGCCAATGCAACAGCCAAAGCAAGATAAGGATTGCTGGTTGGATCAGGACTTCTAAGTTCTATCCTTGTAGACTCCCCTCTTTTGGCAGGAATTCGTATTAAAGGGCTTCTATTTCTTGCAGACCAAGCAATATTTACAGGAGCTTCATAGCCTGAAACTAGTCGCTTATAAGAATTAACAATAGGATTAGTAATAGCTGTCATAGCTTTTGCATGTTTTATAATTCCTCCTATATAGTTATAACATACTTTACTTAACCCTAGAGGGTCAGAAGGGTCATAAAAAGCATTTTTACCATCTTTTGTTAGTGACATGTTCATATGCATTCCAGACCCTGCAATGCCAAAAACCGGCTTGGGCATAAAGGTAGCGTGCAACCCATGTTTTTGAGCAATAATTCTTACCACCATTTTAAAAGTCATCACATTGTCAGCAGTAGTTAACGCATCGTCGTATTTAAAATCTATCTCATGCTGTCCAGGCCCTACCTCGTGATGGGATGCTTCAATTTGAAAGCCTAATTGTTTTAAAGTTGATACCATTTCTTTTCTCGCACTTTCTCCTAAATCTACAGGTGCCATATCAAAATAACTTGCGTTATCTTGTGTTACCGTCGTGAAGTTACCTTTTTCATCTGTCAAAAAGAGATAAAACTCGCATTCAGGCCCTACATTAAATTGATAACCTAATTTCTTCGCCTCTTCTAAATTTCTTTTTAAAACATAGCGAGGGTCTCCTTCAAAGGGAGTTCCATCGTAATTGTAAATATCACATATGAGTCTTGCCTCTACACCAGAGTTAGTCCTCCATGGGAAGATCACAAACGTATCAGGATCCGGCCTTAAATACATGTCTGATTCTTCGATTCTCACAAATCCGTCAATTGAAGATCCGTCAAACATAATTTCATTGTTGAGAGCTTTATTTAGTTCTTCTACTGGGATAGAAACATTTTTCATGACTCCAAAGATGTCACTGAATTGAAGATGTACATATTCCACTCCATACTCATTTGCCAGTTTTAAAACATCCTCTTTGCTATATTTTTTACCCATAATCTTCCTCCTCTAATAAATTAAGGGCGCACTCAAATAGGGTGTCACTACCCATTTGAAGACGCCCTTGCCTTCCCACTAAATCATTATTAAATTTTCACTAAGAAATATTATATCACATTTTTTTCACAGTGCAATACAGTTTTAATAATTTTTTTCTATTTTTTCTCTACTAGTATGTCAATACCATCAATCCAGCCAGAAACTACATTGAAAAGCCATGCTCCAAAAGCACTAACTATAGAAAAAATTATTCCATAAACTATTCCGCCAATGAGGCCGCCAATTATTCCTGCGCCAAAAGCTCCAAAACTGCTTGCAAAAAGTCCACCAAATAAGCCACCAATAAGTCCCAGAATTAGGCCTATCACAATTCCGTAAATTAAAGTAAATTTAAAAACCGATAAAACGGATATTTTTTTAAGTTTATAATTCCACATCTACACCCCTCCTTTTTTGAAATTATAAAGATTTACGTTATAATTATATTACATTTAAAAATAATTATTATATTACATTTAAAAATAATTATGCCTGTTTGTAGTTTTAGGGGGGATTTTATGAAAAGTTTTGCAACAGTTATCCCATTTATAAAAAAACACAAGTGGAATTACATAATAGGTATAATTTTTTTATTAGCAGTAGACATACTTCAAATGATAGTTCCCCATTTATTAGGTTCAGTAACTGATTTATTTAAAAGTAAAGACTTAACTCCAAAGGTATTGTTAACGTATTCTTTTTGGATAATAGGTATAGCTATTTTGGTATTTGCTTTTAGATTTATTTGGCGTATGAAAATAATGGGATTGTCAAGGCTTTTGGAAAAAGAACTAAGAGAAAAACTTTTTTTTAAATTACTTGAGCTTTCACCACAATATTATAACGAACACAAAACAGGTGATTTAATGGCTCATGCTACAAATGATATCAACGCTGTAAGAATGGCACTAGGACCTGGAATCATAATGTCAGTAGATGCCTCATTTTTAGCTATATCTATAATACTTATAATGATATTTACAATCGATCCAAAACTTACTATTTTAGCCTTACTGCCCTTACCCGTTATTGCACTAATAGTTACTCGTTTTGGCAAAGTCATTCACTCAAGATTTTTAAAAGTTCAAGAGGCTTTTTCCTCTTTAACAGATAAAGTTCAAGAAAGCATATCTGGCATAAGAGTAATTAAAGCTTTTGTTCAAGAAAAAGAAGAAATAGAAAACTTTAGAAAAGAAAATCTAAAAAACTTTAAGGCAAATATGGATATGATTAAAATCTGGGGATTATTTGACCCTACCGTTCAATTTTTAGCAGCATTAAGTTTTACAATAGCTTTGCTTTATGGTGGAATACAAGTTATAAAAGGAATAATCACTTTAGGTGATTTTGTAGCATTTACCAGCTACTTAGGAATGCTTATCTGGCCTATGATGGCATTTGGCTGGGTAATAAATATTTTTCAGAGAGGTTCTGCCTCCATGGAAAGGCTAAATATAATTTTCAGTGAAGTACCTGAGATAACAGATAATTACGCTGATCCAAATATTACAACAATTGAAGGAAATATAGAAATAAGAAATCTCACATTTTCTTATAAAAAAGGCTTACCTCCTGTTTTAAAAAATATAAACATAAGCCTTCCAAAAGGAAAAACTCTAGCTATAATAGGCAAAACCGGTAGTGGTAAAAGTACTCTTGTAAATTTACTTGCAAGGCTTTATAAAGTACCGCAAGATACCATATTTATTGATGGGCACGACATCAACGAAATACCCTTAAAAGTTCTAAGACAAAGCATTGGTTTTGTCCCTCAGGACAATTTTATATTTTCAGATACTATAGCCAATAATATAGCCTTTGTCAAGGTAGAATCTCTAGAAAAAATACAAGAATTTGCTACAATGGCAGATGTCCATAAAGATATAATGGATTTTCCGCAGCAATATCAAACAATTGTAGGCGAAAGAGGAGTAACTCTCTCAGGCGGTCAAAAGCAAAGGATAGCTATCGCAAGGGCTTTAATAAAAGAACCAAAAATCCTCATTTTGGACGATAGCCTCTCTGCTGTAGATACAAACACAGAAGAAACCATATTAAACAATTTACGCGAATATATGAAAAATAGAACAACTATAATTGTCTCTCATAGAATCTCTACTATAAAAAACGCTGATGAAATCATAGTATTAGATAATGGGGAAATAGTTGAAAGAGGAACCCATGAAGAGCTTATTAAGCTAAAAGGTCTTTATCACAGTATTTATGAAAAACAGCAAATGGAAAATGCAATATTAAACGAAGAGATTTAAGGCGGTGATAAAGGTGGAATATCAGCAAGAAGAAGTAATGACCAAACCTTTTGACATCAAAATAATGAAAAGGCTTTTGAGATACGCTAAACCTTACTGGTTATACATTTTTATAGCAGCTGTAAGTATACTTTTAGTAACAGCATCAAACCTTCTACGACCATACCTCGTCCAAAAAGCCATTGATAACTATATAAATAATCCTAACATTCCTAAAGTAGAAGCAATAAATGGCGTTACACATATAGGAATTTTGTATTTAATAATCATAACTGTAGCCTTTATCATAAATTATGGACAGATTTATTTGATTCAATACACAGGTCAAAGAATAATTTTTAACTTAAGGCAACAAATATTTGAACATATACAGAGTTTATCATTATCATTTTTTGATAAAAACCCTGTAGGAAGATTGGTAACACGTGTTACAAACGACACAGACACTTTAAATGAAATGTACACAAGTGTCATAGCAAATCTTTTTAACGACATCTTTATAATATTAGGAATAATCATTGCCATGGTAAGTTATAATGTAAAACTTGCATTAATCAGCCTCTCAACTACTCCGTTAATTATTGTAGGAATGTACATATACAGAAAATTAGCTTCGCAAGCTTATAGACTTGTAAGAGTTCGCCTTGCCAAAATAAATGCTTTTCTTTCAGAACACATAAGTGGAATGAAAATTGTACAACTTTTTGTAACAGAACATAAAAAAAGCAAAGAATTTGAAAAAATAAATAAAGATTATTATAACGCTAACATGAGGCAGCTTACAATTTTTGCAATATTTCGTCCTTCTATAGACGTAATATATTCTTTAACTTTGGCTCTTTTGATCTGGTATGGTGGAAAAGATATAATATCTCGCAAAATTGAATTTGGCGTACTTTACGCTTTTGTAAATTATCTGCAACAAATGTTTCACCCAATTTTTGATATATCAGAAAAATATGATATACTTCAATCGGCAATGGCTTCAGCAGAAAGAATTTTTATACTTTTAGATACAAAAGAACAAATAAAGGACCCTGAAGAACCTATTCCTTTAGAAGACATACAAGGAAAAATAGAATTTAAAAATGTCTGGTTTTCTTACAACGGAAAAGACTGGGTATTAAAAGATGTAAGTTTTGTGGTCAATCCTGGCGAGACAGTAGCACTTGTAGGGGCAACTGGAGCAGGAAAAACCTCTATAATAAATCTCTTAAGTAGATTCTATGACATACAACAAGGAGAAATTTTAATTGACGGAATTGACATAAGAAAAGTAAGGCAACAAGATTTGAGAAAACATATAGCCGTTGTATTGCAGGATGTCTTTCTTTTTACAGGAGATATTAAATCAAACATAAGACTAAGCAACAAAAGCATAACAGACAACGACATTTACACGGTAGCAAGATATGTAAATGCTCATCACTTCATAAAAAAACTTCCAGAAGGCTATGAGTCAAAAGTGACCGAAAGAGGCTCTACTTTGTCAGCCGGTCAAAGACAGCTTTTAGCTTTTGCAAGAGCTTTGGCCTTTAACCCTAAAATACTCGTATTGGACGAGGCAACAGCAAATATCGACACAGAGACAGAAATGCTCATACAGGATGCTTTAAAAAAGCTCACAAGAGGTCGCACTACTATTGCAATAGCCCATAGATTATCAACCATACAGCATGCAGACAAAATAATCGTACTTCACAAAGGGCAAATCAGAGAAATGGGCACTCACAACGAACTTTTGCAGAAAAAAGGTTTATACTACAATTTGTATATGCTGCAGTACAAAGACCAATTAGTAGAAAGAAAAGCTAACTAGAATACTAAAATTTAAGATGGACATACTATTTTTGAGGTGATAGTATGAAAAAATACTCTAAAATAGTATGTACCATTTTTATTTTGTTGCTTTTATTCAACTTGTCAGGTTGTAAAAATAAACAACAAAATAAACCTCAAAAAAAGCCTCAAACAAGTCAAAAAACAGAAGTACCAAAAGAACTATCTAAAATAGAAAAAGATATAGAAAAAATAATAAAAGAAGCACAGAAAATAAAGGAAAAACCGCAAAGTGATCAAGAAAAACAAAGTGATAAAGAAAAAAAAGATAAAAAGGAAGAGGATAAAAAAGCACTAAAGAAAACTCCTGAAGATAAATCTTGGGAAGAAATTAACAAAGCAATAAAAAATATTCATACAGATTGGAACTCATTAACTCCTTTAGTTACCAAAAAAGGAGCAAACTTAAATCTAATAAATAGTATGAGTGCTGCTATAAATGACCTTACCGTTGTAGCAGATAAAAAATCAAAAATTGATGTTTTAATATATGCAAATAATGTGTATAAATATATTCCTGATTTAGAAGACCTCTTTCAAACAGACACACCTACTGACATAAAAAGATTAAAATTTTACGCTCAAGATATCGCTTTTAAAAGCGAAGTACAAAAGTGGGAAGAAATTTCAAAAGATTTGATAGATATAAATTCTGTGTGGCAAACCTTAAAGCCAAAACTTCCTAAAGAAGCAAAAAATCCAGCTGACAAATTTGAAGTAGGAGTTACCGAATTACAAAAAGCAATAAAATCTCAAAATAAAGTTTTAACTAAAATAAAGACAGAAGTACTTCTACAAGATATAAAATCTCTTGAAAAATCTGCAAAGTCTAAAAAGTAATAACTACTTTTTAGGCTTTTTGTTCATCTGTAATCCTTATTTTATTGACTTCATATAATAATAATGATATATTTTAAATTAAATAAACCTGCTTTAATCCAGCGTATAAATGAAATATTGTCATAATCTTAGAACTTTAGAGGAGGATAATAATGGGAGTTAATGTAGCAATTGTAGGAGCTACCGGAATGGTAGGTAGGACTTTTCTTAAGGTAATGGAAGATAGAAATTTCCCAGTTGACAAACTTTACTTATTTGCTTCTTCCAAATCTGCTGGTCAAAAAATCACATTTAGAGGTAATGAATACATTGTAGAAGAACTTACTGAAGAAAGTTTTAAAAGAGACATTCAAATAGCTCTTTTTTCTGCTGGTGCAACTATAAGCAAGCAATTCGCTCCAATAGCTGCTTCTCATGGCGTAGTCGTAATTGACAATTCCAGCGCTTGGAGAATGGATGAAAATGTACCCTTAGTAGTTCCTGAAGTAAATCCTCAAGACATATCATGGCACAAAGGAATAATAGCAAATCCTAATTGCTCTACCATTCAAATGGTAGTTCCTTTAAAGCCTCTTCACGACAAATATAAAATAAAAAGAATAGTGGTATCCACCTATCAAGCAGTGTCGGGAGCAGGTAAAAAAGGTGTAGATGACCTTGAAAGGAGTTTAAAAGGAGAACCATGCCAAGTATTCCCTCACCCTATTGCAAACAACTGTATTCCTCACATTGATTCTTTCGCACCAAATGGATATACAAAGGAAGAATTAAAAATGATAAACGAAACCAAGAAAATCATGGGAGATAGTTCAATAAAGGTATCTCCTACAACAGTAAGAGTACCTGTTGCAAACTCTCACAGTGAATCTGTCAATGTAGAATTTGCAAGGCCTTATGAAATGGAAGAATTAATAGAGGTCTTAAAACATGCTCCAGGAGTTGTTGTACAAGACGATCCTCAAAATAATATTTATCCTCTTGCAACTTATGCCACAGGAAAAGATGAAGTTTTTGTAGGCAGAATAAGAAGAGATGAAACAGTCTACAGCGGTGTGAACATGTGGATTGTAGCTGACAACATAAGAAAAGGGGCAGCTACGAACGCCGTTCAAATAGCGGAACTTTTAATTAAAAATATGTGAAAGGAGAATAATTATGCCTGTTTTTAAAGGGTCAGGTGTCGCTATTGTTACCCCATTTAACGAAGAAGGCGTAAATTTCGAAAAACTTGGAGAGCTTATTGAATGGCATATCAAAGAAGGAACTGATGCAATCATCATATGTGGTACCACTGGTGAAGCCTCTACAATGACACAAGAAGAGCAACAAGCGGCAATTAAATTTACCGTTGAAAAAGTTGCCGGAAGAATACCAGTAATTGCAGGGACCGGTTCTAACAATACAGCCCATGCCGTTGAAATGAGTGAATATGCTCAATCTGCAGGTGCTGACGCTCTTTTAGTTATAACACCCTATTACAACAAAACAACACAAAAGGGATTAGTGGCTCATTTTACTGAAATAGCAAGACACGTAGATATACCTATTATTATTTATAATGTCCCAAGCAGGACATCTCTTAATATGTTGCCAGAAACTTATCTTGAATTAAGTAAACATGTAGACAATGTAGTTGGAGTAAAAGAAGCCAGTGGTGACATTGTACAAGTAGCTGAAATTGCCCGTATTATGGGTAAATCTTTCGAAATATACTCAGGAAATGACGACCAAGTAATACCAATAATGTCTTTGGGTGGCTTAGGCGTAATCTCTGTCACGGCAAATATAATCCCGGCAAAAATACATGAGATGACTACCGCTTATTTAAATGGGGACATAGAAAAGGCAAGAAACATGCAATTAGAACTTAATCCTTTGAATAAAGCACTTTTCATAGAAACAAACCCTATTCCTGTAAAAACTGCTATGAACTTAATGGGATTCAACGTAGGACCTTTGCGCCTCCCACTTGTTGAAATGAGCGATAAAAACTTAGAATATCTGAAATCTGTTCTTTCAAAATACGGTTTATTGAAGGAGGCAAATTAATGATTAGAATAATAATTCACGGCTGTAACGGAAAAATGGGAAAAGTCGTAGCAAAGTTAGCAGCAGAAAACCCCGATTTTAAAATAGTAGCAGGAGTAGATAAAAACCTCTCTCCTCTTGAATTTCCTGTTTACAGCGATTTAAAAGATGTAAAAGAAGAAGCGGATGTAGTAATTGACTTTTCATACCATGAAGCTGTACCTAATTTAGTAAAAGCCGCTCTACAAAAGAAACTTCCTGTAGTCATTGCCACAACAGGACTCAGTGAAGAAGAACTAAATGTCATAAAAGATGCATCAAAAGAAATACCAATTTTCAAATCTGCCAATATGTCCCTTGGAGTGAATATTCTTATAAACCTTGTAAAAGAAGCTGCAAAAATATTGCAGCAAGATTTTGACATAGAAATAATAGAGAAACATCACAATATGAAAAAAGATGCTCCAAGTGGCACTGCGTTAATGATTGCAGATAGCATAAACCAAGTACTAAATGACAAAAAAGAATACGTGTATGGACGCCATACTAAAACTGAACAGAGAAAAACGAATGAACTAGGGATACATGCAGTAAGGGGCGGCACAATTGTGGGTGAACATCAAGTAATTTTTGCAGGTCACGATGAAGTAATCACCATAAGTCACTCTGCCCAATCCCGCGAAATTTTTGGCTATGGTGCCCTACACGCTGCAAAATTCATAATAGGTCAAAAACCTGGGTTATATAGCATGGAAGACCTTGTAAAGAAAGGATGATAGTATTTGAGTACAAATGATAATTTAACAAATCCTTATGAAATTGCAAGATACATTAAAGAGGCAAAAAAGTCAACGCCCGTTAGAGCTTACATACAAGGGAATATAGAAATTATAGAAACCGAAGAAGTAGAAGTATATGGCTGTGATAACTTTAAAGTCATTTTTGGAGAACTAGATGTCGTGGAAAAATTGATTGAAGCAAACAAAGATAAAATAAAACATTATCATCTAGAGTATGATCGCAGAAACTCTGCAATTCCTTTACTGGATATTAAGCATCTTGACGCGAGAATAGAACCAGGTGCAATAATTAGAGATAAAGTCAAAATAGGCAAAAACGCTGTGATAATGATGGGGGCAGTGATAAATATAGGTGCAGAAATTGGTGAAAATTCTATGATAGACATGAACGCAGTAATAGGCGCTAGAGGAATTATAGGCAAAAACGTCCACGTAGGAGCTGGAGCTGTAATAGCAGGTGTATTGGAACCTCCTAGCAGCGTGCCGGTCGTACTTGAAGATAACGTACTTGTCGGAGCAAATGCAGTCATATTAGAAGGAGTAAGAGTAGGCCATGGCGCAGTTGTAGCAGCAGGTTCAGTGGTGACAGAAGATGTACCACCTAACACAGTAGTCGCAGGAGTTCCAGCTAAAATTGTAAAAGTAGTAGATGATAAAACTCGTGAAAAAACAAAACTCATGGAAGACTTAAGAGGTTAATTAAAACACCCGATTTTTCGGGTGTTTTAGTATTCTATACCGTATCTTGCTGGTATTCCCTTTTCAAATGGATGTTTAATTGCTTTCATTTCTGTAACCAAATCGGCCCTTTCAATAATTTCTTGAGGAGCACTTCTACCTGTCAAAACAAGTTCCATCTCTTTAGGTTTCATATCTATTAATTTTAGCACATCCTCTACAGTGTACATCTTGCTATGTATTGCCGCCATTATCTCATCTAAAATAAGGACATCACATTTTTTGTTTTTAAGCACCTCTACTACAAAATCATAGGCTTTTTTCATGTCTTCCGCGAGGATTTTTTTCTCTTCTTCAGTCAATGTCCAAAAAAATTTATTTGTGGACTGAAACCTAAAAACCTTAAAATTCTCAATATTTTTAAGTGTATGAAGTTCTCCTGTATCTGCTCCTTTTAAAAATTGTACCATATATACTTTAAATCCTCTTCCCACTGCCCTTATGCCAAGACCAATAGAAGCGGTAGTCTTCCCCTTGCCGTCTCCAGTATAAACTTGTATAAGTCCTCTTTCCAAAATTCATTCCTCCTTTTGTCCTCCGTTACTCCCATTCTAACTCTTTTGCAATTCTTTTTCAACCACTTCCATTCTCGTAATAGAAACCTCATAAGCTACCTTTGTAGCCACTTCATCGCCCAGTTTTTTCTGGTATTCCCTACTCTGTACTCTTCCCCACAAGCGTATACGATCCCCTATTTCCAACTTCTCAGAAAACCTCGCATTTCTCCCCCACGCTATAACAGGTATGTAATCAGATTTGTTATAAGGCCTATTTACAGCAATTAATAAATCGGTTATTTCTCTTCCTAAAGGAGTAGTTCTATAAACAGGTTTTTTACAAATAAAGCCATCCAAAAAAATTTCATTCGGATTTTTTACTATTTCCTCTTCTGACAATGCCATTATATCTCGAGCAAATATGGTTAAAATCAACTTATTTTTCCCCTCTTCTGGTGATTTCCTATTGTAAGACCTTAATTGCCCTTCAATCTTTATCCTTGTACCAACCTCTAAATTCATGCCTTCAAATAAACGGTTAGAAATAGTAACAGGAAGATAATCTTTCGTCTCACTCAATCTTGGAACTTCCAAAATAAAATTAAAAAATTTTTCCCCATATAGTTGATGGCTATACTCTAAATCAGTAAAAATTCTCCCCACCACTACAACTACGTTGTTCTCCAAAAAGTTGCCTGCCATGTGTTCACTCTCCCCTTCCCCTTATGTATCTTCTAAAAATATATATTAAAATTAGAAAGCATTTATGACAGATAGTAAAAGGTAATTTCTAAAATTAATTTTTAAAAAATTGCCACTATCCACTATCTTTAAAGGTTTTAACTACATTTTGTATATCTTTTATTTCATTTCCTAAAATCAATAATACAGTTATTACAAACAATGAGTCATATATATTATACTGTTCAGAAACTTTTATTTCAACAGGTATTTCCAATGGTTCTATTAATTTACCCTTTAAATTAAAAAAAGCCCTTTGTACGCAATAATTAAATTCATAGCCCTCTTCTTCATAGGATATTGAAGAAGCAGTAATGGAAGATTTTGGATTCAAACCGCATGTTATAAGGGTAGAATTTATTCCTTTTGCAAAGAGTTTATTTGATAGCTCATCATCTCCATTTGTTATTATAATACTGCTTGGAAAGCTATAAATATAATTTTTTAACTTGTTAAAATCTTCCTCGTTGAAAATATCAGAAATAATCAAAATATCTGCTCTCTCATTATAATTTTTTAACTGTCCTATTACTGTTTCTTTAGAATTTACGCAGTAGGATAAAAATCTTATAAGCAAACTTTTTTCCGAACTTCCTCCTACAAAAATATATACCATATGATCAGCTCCTATTTTTAGTGCTATTCTTATTCTTTTACAAAAGTAAAATTTTATAATGTAAAATACGTGCAATATAGAAAGGCGTCCTGCCTTTCTATATTGCAAACCAGTGGTTCCCTATGACATTCGTAATTGTCCTTGTCCATATCCACCAAGAAGTTGAAGTAGCCGGATTGAAAAAGTATAGTGCTCCACCCGTTGGGTCCCATCCAGCTAAAGCTAAATCTGCCGCTTTAAAAGCTGTAAGGTCAGGCTCGTGATTGAAAAACTCGCCATTTGTTATAGACTCAAAAGCATCTGGCTGATATATAACTCCTGCTACAGTATCTGGGAAAATATTACTTTTTACTCTATTCAAAATTACCGCACCTACAGCTACTTGGCCTTCCAAGCTTTCTCCTCGAGCTTCAGCATAAATCATTTTTGCAATTAAATATCTATCAACAAGATAATTGTAATAAGCAGTGTTTACGTTTACTGGCACAACTAACTTTTCACCTGGATATATCAAATCACTCCATTTTCCATTTACCTCTTTTATGCTATTTACATCACTTCCATACCATTTAGCTATTAAATATAGCGACTCACCTTTTGAAACAACGTGGATTTTGTCGTAAGCGTATGCCAAAGTAATTCCTCCAAAAATCATAACAAAAATCATTAAAGATAGGAGAGTAATTTTCAAAATTCTATTTTTCATCGCGGATTTCCTCCTTTCTATTCCGTTACCGTAATAGCAGGAGTTAATTCGATTACAATTATAAACTTTTGTATCAATCCTGTCACCCTTCATATTTCCTGATAATTCACTATTAATTAAAAATATCTCTATGATGATATATTATACTGATATATTCTTAGATATACTAATCTATGGAAAATTCCCATTTTTTCTAAAATTATCTTCAAGAATACTTTCCAAAAAGTTGTTAATATAATCGATTATTTCCTTTTTAAGTAACATTCCTTTAATCCCCTTTTCTTTCAATTCATGATATTTCATAGCAATAAATTCATAAAAATCATATTTATCGATTTTCTTTTCTTTTTCAGGAGAAATGATTAAAAATTTATCAAAGACTAATCTGTCGCTTCTATCGTCCCAACCCAGTCCCAAATAACTACGGTTTAACAAAGTAAGATCAATTTTTAAAAAATTCCTCTTTGCCACGTAATTCATTAAAAAAGCTTTAGAACAAATCAATTGAAGGAGGGATTTCAACTCCCCAATATTTCCTTCATATTGCAAAGACAAAAGCAAAGAAATTACTTCCGGATGTACCACAATATTTAAGTTTAGCCGTTTGGCTTCTTCTTTAAAAAGGTAAATAATTATCTCAATTTTTTCATTTAAAGGTCTTTCCTCAAAAGATGGCAATTGGATGATAACTGGTATCCGTCTCATAAAAGTTTTTAAAAGAAAAGAATCGGGTTTTTCTGTAGTGGCTGCTATAATCATTAAGTTAGCCTTTCTTTCAGCAGTATCTCCCAATCTTCGATATACTCCTTTGTCAATAAGGTAAAAGAACATTTCTTGACCTTCTGGAGGTAGCCTGTGTACTTCGTCAAGGAATAGTATCCCTTTATCAGCTTTTTCTACTAAACCTATTTTATCCGTATCTGCTCCTGTATAGGCTCCTTTTACATGACCAAACAAATGAGACATAAGAAGTTGAGGATTATTATAATAATCCGCACAGTTTAAGACTTCAAATGGCCCTTCCCTACCATTTTGAAGGCTAAATTTGTGCATCATCTCTGCGAAAAAAGATTTACCAGAACCCGGTGGTCCTATGATAAGGGTGTGAAGCCCATAAGGAGGATACAATACAGCTGCTTTGGCCTGCTCTATCTGCCCTTTGAGACTGCCATCATGTCCTATTATATTTTCAAAAGTACATTCTTTTTCTTCCTTTAAGTGCAAAAAATCAATCAAGTCTTTTAAAAGCATTTCTTCCTTAACGTTTTCTTCTAAAAAATAAGCTAATCTATTTTTTTCAATATAATATACAGGTTTTGAAATAATTTTAACTATTTTCCCTTCTTTTACAAGACGATTTAAAATAAAAGATACATTGGGTCGAGCTATTTTTAAGAGTTGCGCTACTTCTTCTGTAGTAACCCCACCTTTTCTACTTATCAGAAAGTCTTGAAGGTTAAACTCTTTACTTTTTTCTAAAATGATATTATAAATTTTTTCCTTATTAGTCATATAAAACACCACTTTCTTACTTAATAACCTCCTACCAAAAGGCAGGAGGTTATATATAATTGTTGGCAACCCGGCTGTCATAGCAAGATTATTGCTTTAGACCCGTGGCTTTGCGTCCCCGCCTTTCGACGAGTTTGCCTTTTTCAACAAAGTCTATTTAATTTCTCATATTACTATTTCGATATAAATAAGGAATTTCCTTCTATTCTTAAAAAAGATTTTTTCTACATATTTCGCTAAATTTATACTAATTTTTACCCGCTTTTTGTTCTAAGTTTTAGTATCTTTCTGTATACTCATCCTTCAATTTTAGAAATTTTATAACAAAATCGTAAAATAAGGGAAATAGTAGAGCTTTATAATTATTTTTTAAGCACTTCAATCTTGTTATTACATCCTTTTATGATATTATTTGCATAAGACAGATCAAATGCATTGCCTATTTCTTCGATTCAATGTCACAAATACTTTTTCAAGTATATTATCTTTGGCAAAAATTAATTGAGTATAAAAAACTGTATAAAAAATTATACACATTAAAAATTTTTATAAATTTCGGCTATATACAGTGAATTGGTACAAAACTTGCTTAAATATTATTGTAGAAAATAAATTTTACAAAAAGAAATAATCGGCAAAAACCCACTTAGCGACTAGAAGGGCTGGCTTAAATTTTAAAAAATATTAATTTTTGAGGAGGTAACAAAAATGAAGAGTCGACAAATGTTAAATGTTTTACTGACCCTCATTTTAGTTGTAGTGTTGATGTCGCTAAGTGACCAGGCTCAGCCCAACTTAACAAATTTGCCCATTTTCTTCCCAACAAAGAATTACTTACCTCAAATTCAAAAATTTTTGATGAATGACTTTAACAAAATTAAGGTTTTTGGCCTTTTAGAAGCAAGAATTGCCGAAAGTGAAGAATCCCCTGTTATAATAACCTTCAGCAAAAACATGGAACAAATAAACGTTCCATCATCATTTCATGGGTCTCATTACAGTGATATTTGGACATTTAATGTGACAGACACCTCACATCCTATAGAAATAACTTTCATAATACCTGATTGGGCAAATTCTAGTTCTGATTTCGATATATACCTCTCTATGACCTTACTAATACTCTTGTCAAAAGTTCAGCTAGAACATAAAGGCAAGAAGCAATAACATATATTCCAACACATGGAGGAACTTATTGTCAAAGTATATTCATATTTATTACTTTAAATTCAAAACAAACTTAAAGCCCCTCCTTTTCTATTAAGAAAAAGTAGGGGTTTTTGCTATTTTTAGCTTAGTATATATAAAAAATACAGGTATGTGGTTTCACAATAAATATTGGCTGAAAACCCAAACAGCAAAAATGCTCAAGAAAAGCTTTTTGAATTAATTAAAGAGATTGAAAAAAATTAAGATTTTTCTCAAAAGTCGGATGGGTCTTTTTCTCAATGCCTATCCTTTTTTGTTTTTAGCACCAACTATATTATTTTTTGTAAGAATTAATTGTGTATAAAAATGTGTATAAAAAATTATACATTTCAAAAACTTTTACACATTTTGTCCATATACAGTGAAGTGGCATAAAAATTGCTTGAGTTTTATTATAGAAAATAAATCTTACAGAAAGGAGATGATGAATAGAAGAAAGAAACAGTTTCACTTAGCGACTAGAAGGGCTGACTTAAATTTTAAAAAATATTAAATTTTTAAGGAGGTAACAAAAAATGAAAAATCGACAAGTATTAAAAGTTTTACTGGCTTTTGTGTTAATTGTAACTTTAATGTCGCTAAGTGGAGTATTAGCCCAAGCTCAGCCCAACTTAACAAACTTATCTGGCGATTTTCCAACAAAAAATTACCCGCCTCAAATTCAAAAAGTTTTGATGCAAGATTCTAACAAAAACAAAATCTTTGATAACCTGGAAGCAAAGCTTACTGATAAGCCTGACAGTACGGAATTCCCTGTCATAATAACCTTCAACAAAAACATAGATGATAACGAACTATTAAATATTTCTAAATCCATTGGAAAGTTTAATATAAAGCACAAGTACAAAATTATTCCAGGAGTTGCTGCTACTTTAACTAAAGGACAAATAAACGCTTTGTCAAAATTAGATATAGTAAAGCAAATTGAGTATGACGAGCCTGTATATGCAACATTAGACACTGCAACAAAATGGTTTGGCGTTACAAAAGCGAGAAGTGACTTTGGCGTAACTGGAGACAAAGATGGTAATCCTTCCTCTTACTCCAAGAATGATATAGTAATAGCAGTTATTGATACAGGTATTGATGGATCCCATGTTGACCTTGCTGGTGGGAAAATAATAGGATGGCAAGATTTTGTAAACGGTAAAACTGCCCCTTACGATGACAATGGACATGGAACTCATGTAGCAAGCATTGCGGCAGGCACTGGGACAGGGAACAGCCTTTATACAGGTGTTGCTCCTGGTGCAGCTTTGGTAGGAATAAAAGTACTCGATTCAAATGGAAGCGGAAGTATGAGCACTGTAACAGCAGGAATTGATTGGGCTGTTCAAAACAAAGATGTATACGGAATCAAAGTTATAAATTTAAGTCTCGGCACTTCTACAAGTTCTGATGGAACTGACTCTACCTCATTAGCAGTAAACAGCGCCGTAGATAGCGGAATTGTAGTAGTAGTTGCAGCTGGAAATTCAGGCCCTGCAAGGTACACTATAGGATCACCTGGTGCAGCAGAAAAAGCCATAACCGTTGCAGCAATGGCGGATGTAGGAGAACTTGGATTTAACCTTGCAAGTTTCTCCAGCCGCGGCCCCACAGCTGACGGAAGGATAAAACCTGACATTGCAGCACCCGGATATAATATAACCGCCGCAAAAGCAAACTCTATAAATGGTTATGTGACATACAGTGGTACAAGCATGGCAACACCTTTTGTAGCAGGTACAGTAGCCCTTATGCTCAATGCAAATATAAGCCTTGCACCACTTGATGTAAAAAATATAATAATGACTACTGCAAAAAGTTGGGGTCCCCCAACCAAAAACATTGACTATGGTGCAGGAAGATTGGATGCATATGAAGCAATTGAAACAGCTGGAAATCTCACAGGGACTAATATATCTGTGCCAAACCACTATTATGCTAAAGATTCACTCCCTGGGTCTCGTTACAGTGACATTTGGACATTTAACGTAACAGACACATCATATCCTATTGCAATAACTTTCATAATACCTGATTGGGCAAACTATAACCCTGATTTCGATATATACCTCTATGACCCAACCGGTACTCTTGTTAAAAGTTCAACTGGAATACAAAGGCAGGAGACAATAACATATATTCCAACACAAACGGGAACCTATTATATCAAAGTATATTCATATAGAGGCAGTGGAAATTATTACTTTGATTTAAGTACGGGCGGTGATTCACTCACCCTTTCAAGTAACGACATATAAAATAATTAAAGAAGTATGGTGCCAATTGGCTCCATACTTCTTTAATTTTTACGACTTTCTACTTTATTTTCTCCTTTTTCAAGCAAAATTTTTTCGTCAAAGTAGTAAATCTCTATAGGCTCCCCTTCTAATAGTTCAAACACCACACCTTCTTTTGTTAATTTGACATTTATTTTTCTCCCTTTGTATCTCACATTAAAAGAGAGCAAATTCCACTCTTTAGGTAGTCTCGGCTCAAAATGCAGTTCATTTGTATAAACCCTCATTCCACCAAAACCATTCACAACTGCCAACCATGTTCCAGCCATAGAAGCAGCATGAATTCCGTCCTTAACATTGTCATTGTAGTCGTCCAAATCCATTCTTGCAGTCATCATAAAGTATTTATAAGCCTTGTCAGTATATCCTATTTCATTGGCTAGTATGCTAAATATAGCTGGCGACAAGGAGGAGTCATGAGTGGTAATAGGTTCATAATAATCGTAATTCTTTTTAAGTTCATCTTTAGTAAATTTTTCTCTTTGTAAAAACATCAAAAGCAACACATCAGGCTGTTTGCATATTTGATATCTGTAAATATTTAGGTAATGCCAGTGCAATAAAAGTGGAAATTGATCTTGTGGTATTTCATCCACTGTTAGTCTCTCTTTATACAAAAAGCTGTCATCCTGTGGTATAATGTCAAGTTCTTTTGAATAAGGAAGGTACATTTTGTCAGCAGCTTTTTTCCACGCAGCAATTTCTTCATCCTTTAGATTTAATTTGGAAGCGACTTTTTGATATTTATGAGGCACTTCTTTTTTCATTTTGTTTGCAATATTATAGGCATATTCCAAATTCATTTTCGCCATATAATTGGTATAAGCGTTGTTGTCGACTAAGGCTGTATACTCATCCGGACCAGTGACACAGTTTATGCAGAATTTATTGTCCTTAAGAGGTATATACGCTCCTAAATCTTTCCAAAATCTTGCAGTTTCAAATAATATTTCACAGCCATAGTCATAGAGAAAGTCCAAATCATTTGTAGCCTCCACATATCTTTTTAAAGCATAAACTATATCAGCATTTATGTGATACTGTGCCGTACCAGCTGGAAAGTATGCAGAACATTCAGGCCCATCTATTGTTCTCCAAGGATATAAAGCTCCTTTGTAACCTAATTCCTTTGCCCTGGATCTTGCTGCATCCAAAAGATTATACCTGTACATTACCAAAGCTTTTGCAATTTCGGGCTTTGTATAAAGAAAGAAAGGCATTATATAAATATCAGAATCCCAAAAATAATGACCTTCATAACCTTCTCCCGTCAGCCCTTTTGCTGCAATGTTTGTCTTTCCATCTCTTCCGACTGATTGAAGTAGATGAAATTCATTAAAGCGTATGCCTTGCTGCAGAGCTTTATCTCCTTCTATGATTACATCAGCATCTTCCCAAAAAGAATTCAAAAATTCTTCCTGCTCTTTTTCTATCGTTTCAAAGCCGTCATTTTTAGCTTTTTCTATTTCTTCTAAAGCAAGAGCAACTAATTTATTTTCATCAAAATCCTTTGAAGTGTAATAGGAAATAAATTTATTCAATGTGTATGAGTTGCCTTTTTCAGCCTCTACATCTATGATTACTTTTACTCCATCTTCTTCTAAACTATTTGAGACTTCATATTTACTGTCCCCCACTAATGCATTGTCTATCGCGCAAACATAGGAAAAATTGCTCTTTTGCGTTTTTTGAACAATCCACCCTTTCAAATCCTCTACACCTTTATCTATAGTCTTTAAAACCTTTCCTTTTAAATTTGACCCTACTCTTACATCTTCACTATCATTTATATTTGAAACATTTCCGTCAATAGCAGAAACAAATCTAATTTTTCCGGTAAAATTTACAGGTTCTACAGTAAAAGAAATTGCCGCTAAATGTTGCCTAGCAAGTGATACAATTCTCTTTATTCTTACCTCTAAAACTTTCCCTGTGGGGGATTCCCATTTTACTTTTCTTTCTACAAACCCCTTCTTCATGTCAAGCACTCTCTCATAAAAGAGGATTTTCCCCTGTAACAAATCAAACTCTTCCCCATCTACATACAATTTTATTATTTTACTATCTGCCACATTTAACATCGTCTGCCCTATTTTTGCAAAGCCATATCCCCCTTCAGGGTATGTTATATCGTGTATTTCATAAAAACCATTGATATACGTGCCATTAAAAGAGGTATTTTTAGGCCCTGAATATCCTTCTTCAAAAGTTCCTCTCATTCCAATATATCCATTTGCTAAAGCAAAAATAGTTTCATTTCTGTAGTTAGTGTCTATGCTAAATTGCGTCTCTCTTATAACCCAATCTTCAAAAGGGTAAATTGGTTTCTTCGTTTTGTTGGCCATATCCATCCTCCACTCTTACTTTAATTCAAAATTTTGGTCGGAAACAAAGTCGTTTCCGACCAAAATCAATTTAAAACATTTACTTGCTTTCCGCAGCTTTTTTAGCTTCTTCTATCATGTTGTGATATTTATCAAGAGTAGGTTTAATAGGTTTATTTTCAAAGATTATCTCTCTTAGTGCTCCATTTATAGCCTTGTCTACATCAGCCCAGTATACAAGGTTTGGCCTTGGTTCTGCATGTTTTAATGCCTCATTTATAGCTTCAAAATATGGTTTTTGCCATTCTTCAACCTTTCCATAAGCATCACTTCTCATGGATGGCCATCCTAATTTAGTGACAAGTTTCTCTTGAACTTCTTTACTCATAAGGTATTCCATAAACTTTATAGCCATTTCTTTATTAGGTGCACCAGCTGGTATTCCTATAACTTCTCCTCCCAAAACGTGGGACTCTTTAACAGGACCTACCCAACCGTGATATGCCAAAATGTTCTTTTTGCCATATTCTTGAACAAGGACGTTTGCAGTATAGGGCCAGTTTTGAACCAAATACACACTATCTTTTGCAAGATATTCTACAGGTGTATTCCAGTCAGCTTTCTTTGAGTCAGGAGAGAGATATGGCTGTATTTCTTTCAAGAAAGTAAATGCTTTTATTGAACCCTCATCATTCAATACTGTTGGGTCACCACCAGCAGACCTTATAAGGTCAAACATGTGAACTGTACTGTCAGGCCCTAAATTTTGCTTAATTATCACTCTGCCTATTCCCTCTTTTTCTTTAAAAGTCTTTGCAACCTCTAAAAGCTCATCCCAATTCGTAGGTGGTTTTAAACCGTATTCTTTGAATTTATCTACGTTGTAAAAAGCTATTTCTACATTTGGTCTATATGGCATAAAGTACAGCTTTCCATCAAACTCTCCTACTGGTACAAGACTCGGTATCACTTCATTTGGTATCATGTCTCTATACTGAGACAAATCTTCCACAAGCCCTTTTGCCACAAGTGGAGCAAGTTGCATGTTATCTTGAGTTATAATGTCTATATCCATCGCATTTGCTTTGTGCATGGCATCTAATTTTTTAATAAGGTCTCCTGCTTCAATTTGAAGAGGCTCAATTTTTACACCATACTTTTGCTCAAATGCAGGGAAAATATCTTCTTTCATCACTTTCCACTCTGCTTCTCCAAGTCCCATTGAAACTTTCAAAACTTTTTTCCTTGCTTCTGATTGGGTCTTATTGCCACAACCTGCAATACCAGTACCTATAAGCGAGATAATGATTAAAACTGCTATTAACTTGGTGTAAAACTTCTTCATGGTTTAATAAAACCTCCTTAAAATTTAATTTTTTTATATATACAGTATCCGAAAAACTCGGATACGTATATGCTAACCTTTAACAGCTCCTGCAAGATATCCGCTCTTCATGTATTTTTGCAAGAAGAATGTCACAAGCATTACAGGGATTGTGAGTACTGCCGCATATGTGGCAGAATCAAAAATTCCTCCTCTTTGAACATAATAGTAAGTTTGAAGAGGCAAAGTCCTATCTGAAATAGTCAAGTAAAGAGCATAAGTAAATTCATTCCATGAATTCAGCCACACAAATATAGCAGTAACAGCTATACCAGGTAGTGCAATTGGCATTATAATCCTCATCAATGCCGTCAATTTGCTCGTTCCATCAACCAGTGCAGCTTCCTCTAAATCCTTTGGTATCGTCTCAAAAGTTCCAACCAATATCCACGCTGCAAAAGGTAAATTTACAATAAGGTGTGCCATAACTAATCCTAAATAAGTGTCCATTAAATTTAATTTTATAAACTCAACCGCTATCGGAAGAGCAATACCTACATCAGGAAACATCCTTGTAAAAAACAGTGATAATACTACTACGTATTTTATTTTCCAAGGCAATCTCGCTATAACATAAGCTGCTGGAGCAGCTATTATAATTGCGATGATAGTAGTCATTGTTGCCACTACAAAACTTTTCTTAAAAGGAGGCCATATATTTCCTGAAAGAAATACATCTTTCCAATGGTCCAGCGTAAAGCGAGTGATGAAAAAGTCTGGATGAGGCTTTAATATATCACTTGGTACTGCAAAAGAAGTTATAAAAAGTATATATACTGGTATAATCATCAATATTGCTGCTATTATAGCTATTGGAATATACGCTGTATTTGAAATCCTTTCACTAATATCCATTTTTCTCATCATTGTTCCTCCTTAGTACCACCTATTTTTAAGTAGCTCACTATAAATACTGCTATTATTAGGAGCAGTATTGTAGATGCTGCCGCAGATGTATAGGCATTTGCATAATTGTTATACTCATCATAAGCAAAAGTAGAAATAACAGGAGTAGCACGCCCTGCAAGAACAAGTACAAGTTCAAATATTCTAAAAGCATCTATCGCTCTTAAAATTAAAGCCATAGTAATAGAAGGCTTTAAAAGGGGCAATGTCACATATTTAAAAGTCTGCCACACAGTTGCCCCGTCGATATTAGAAGCTTCATAAACTTCGTCTGGTATACTTTCAAGACCTGCCAAAAGCAAAAGTATAACTAGTGGTGTAACTTTCCACATATCAGCTATAGAAACCATAAGTAATGTCTTAAAACCACCGCTCGCCCAATCCACAGGAAGTTCAATAATGCGAAGTTTTTGCAAAAAAGCATTAAAATAGCCATTTAATCCGAAAATATAAGTCATTGCAACACCCGACACAAGAGTAGGTACTCCCATTGGCACCAGCATCAAAGATCTCAAAAGTCCTTTTCCTCTAAAATTTCTTTTTAAAATAAGTGCAATAACAAGGCCCGCAGTCATTTCCAAAGTTAAGCTTATAAACGTAAGAGCTATGGTATTGAAAAAAGCCTGTTTAAATTCTGTTTTCCCTATAATCTCTTTGTAATTTGCCAATGTGAATGCTTTAGTATACTGGTCTTGAAAACTTAAAGTAATAGTTTGAATAATAGGGTATACTGTAAATCCAAGAATATACAATAGTAATGGTAAAATCATGGCAATTTCAAGTTTGTATTTCTTTACAAAGTTTACATAAGACATACCATATTCCCCTTTCTTAAGCTTAAAATCTTCACTGTACTTTTTATGCTAGATCTGTAAGCGCTTACAATTCAAAAAATAAAACAAAATTTATTTTTTTGGAGATATACAGGAATTTCTTACTACAATTTTGTGTTTTAAAATTATCTGATACTCATCAATTTCTTCCCCATTTAACATCTTTATAAGCATTCTCGCTGCAACAGCCCCTATTTCGTACATAGGCTGTGATACAGTAGTAAGAGAAGGCCTTGTCGCTTCTGACAAGTCAATATTATCAAACCCCATTACTGATACATCTTCTGGACATGAAAGCCCACTGTCAAACACCGCATTTATTGCTCCCATTGCCATAATATCACTTATTGCAAATATAGCAGTAGGTCTCATCGCGCCTTTTAACATTTCCATCGCCGCATTATATCCACCTTTATACTTAAAATTTGCTTCTTTAATAAATTTATCATAAATTGGTAATCCATTGTCAATAAGAGCTTGTTTATATCCCCTTAGCCTATCCACACTATCTATGGTTTCCTTCATCTCGTCTAAAGGTCCATGAATAATTCCAATCTCTTTGTGACCTAATGATATCAAATAATTCACTGCATCATAAGCCGCCTTAAAATTATCAATTCCTACGTATGGCACATCAAACTTTGTTGTTCTTCCTGCAAGTACTACTTTTATATTGCCATTTTTAAAGATTTCATAATGCTCTTTTGAAAAATAGTCACAGTGAAATATTATTCCGTCAACCCACCGATTTTTTAGCATTTCTATATATTGAAATTCTTTTTCTCTTTTGTTGTCTGCATTACACAAAGTAATATTGTATTTATAAATATTGCAGACATCTTCAATACCTCTTACTACTTCCGCATAGTAAAGGTTTGATATATCAGGCACAATTAACCCTATAGTATTTGTCTTCTTCATCGCTAGACTTCTGGCTGGCATACTAGGTTTGTATCCTAGCTCTTCTGCCGCTTTTAAAACTTTTTGCCTAGCTTTTTCACTTACTAAAGGACTATTATTAAAAACTCTCGAAACAGTTGCAATGGAAACCCCTGCTAATTTTGCCACATCGTCTATCGTCGCCATTTTGACACCCTTTTCTTAATTTACTGTAACCGCTTACAGTTATATTATATTACGATTTTTTTTAAAATGCAAGAGTTTTTATAAAAAATTATTCCCCAAATACAGGGGAATATTTCTACACTACAGCAATTCTAATATTTTATACGCTTCACTTAAATCCTTTAAAATTAAGTCGGCTTCTTTCACCGTTTCAGGATTGCCTACTCCTACTGCATACATCCCTGCTCTTTTTATTGCAGTGATGCCCGCAGCAGAATCTTCTATTCCAATACACCTCTCCGGAGGAATTCCTAAATGCTTTGCTGCATTTAAAAATATTTCCGGATCAGGCTTTCCATGCTTTATTTCGTTTGCATCTACTATATAGTCAAATTTATCTTTTATTTTTAAATTTTCTAAAACAGTAAAAGCATTTTTGCTAACAGAAGCAATTGCTGCTTTAATGCCTCTTTTTTTAAGCTCTTCAATGAATCTTTCCACTCCAGGCAATAAATCTTGAGGCGTAATTCTCTTTATCATCTCTTTATAATACTCATTCTTCTTATTTGCATAATATTCTTTTTCTTCTTGAGAATACTTTTTATCACTTTTTTCTAAAATTATCTCTAAAGACTCAAGGCGACTTACACCTTTTAGCCTCTCATTGATAACTTCATCAAAATATATTCCTAACTCATCAGCAAGCTTTTTCCATGCTAAATAGTGGTATCTTGCAGTATCTGTAATAACACCATCCAAATCAAAAATTACTCCACGATATCTTGCCATTTTATTCCTCCTCCGTTACGTTTATTTTAATCCCGTTGTAGATATTCCTTTTACAAAATATCTCTGGAATACTAAGAATAT
Source organism: Thermoanaerobacter mathranii subsp. mathranii str. A3 (assembly GCF_000092965.1). GTDB lineage: Bacteria > Bacillota > Thermoanaerobacteria > Thermoanaerobacterales > Thermoanaerobacteraceae > Thermoanaerobacter > Thermoanaerobacter thermocopriae. The sequence goes on along the minus strand of NC_014209.1, from coordinate 841,166 downwards.
TAATATAGTCGGTAATGTCAAAAGTATAGCTCCTGCCATTACCTGATTCCAAAATTGATAGTATTGGCCGTAAAAGGAATTAAGTCCTACCGGCAGTGTATACATATCATCACTAGACGTCAAGAGACTAGGCCACAAGAAACTATTCCAATTGCCAGTAAACATAAAAATGAATTGAGTTGCAAGAGCAGGTTTAGACAAAGGCAAAACTATTTTAAAGAAAATCCCAAATCGTGACAAGCCGTCAATTGTAGCTGCTTCTTCTAACTCTTTGGGAAGAGATAAGAAAAATTGCCTCATTAAAAATATTCCAAAATTGCTGGTCAAAAATGGAATTGTAAGACCCATGTAAGTGTTTACCCAGCCCAATTTGCTGAGGAGGATATAAGTTGGTACCATCACTACCTGTCCTGGTACCATCATGAGAGCAAGCACAACCATAAACAATAAATTTCTTCCAGGAAAATTTATTCTTGCAAGGGCATATCCTGCCATAGAATTAAACAGTATATTGCCAAAAGTTACTATAGCTGCAACTATAGCACTATTTATAAACCATCTCAAAAAGGGAAATTTTGTGATTATCATTTTATAGTTATCTAAAGTCAAATGTTTTATATTTACAGCAAAAGTATTTAATTCACTGGTGGGTTTTAGAGATGTTATTATAGACCATATAAAAGGGCCAAGTGTAATTACTGCATATCCTACTACAACGGTATAAAATAAAAACCGCAACACCTTTTTCATCTATTGCCACCTCCTAATAGGTTTCCTCTTTGAAAAGCTTTCGCTGTATAAGAGTCAATATCAAGATTATTACAAATAATACAAAAGCCATAGCTGAAGCATAACCCATGTTAAAATCTCTAAATCCTGTCCTATATATATCCAGCACGACTGTCATTGTAGCATCAAGAGGCCCCCCAGTTCCTTGGGATACTACATAGGCTTGGTCAAAAACCTGGAAAGTACCAATTAATGACATTACTAGATTAAAAAACACTATTGGTCGCAACATTGGAAGGGTAATTTTGAAAAATCTTTGAAATTTATTAGCTCCATCTACTTCCGCAGCCTCGTACAATTCTGATGGTATATCCTGTAGCCCAGCAAGAAAAATTACCATGTAATTACCTGCCGAAGACCATATCGCCATCATCATAATAGAAGGAAGCGCAAACCTTACATCATTAAACCAAGTAGGACCTTGTATGCCAAATTTAGCCAACAAAGCATTAACTAAACCATCTGCTTTAAATAGATACAAAAATATTACAGAAACTGCAACTGTGGAGGTAACAGTTGGTATATAATAGGCTACTCTAAAAAATGTTTTACCTTTAATATCCGAATTTACAATTAATGCTAGTATTAAGGCAATAACAAGCTGTGTTGGTACTACTCCTAAAGAATAAAGTGTTGTATTTAAAAGAGCTCTTTTAAACGTTGGGTCACTGAGTAATTTTATATAATTTGCAAACCCAATCCATTGGCTTGCTTCAGGATTTAAAAAAGAAAATTCTTTAAAACTTATAATAAAAGCATAAATTAATGGTCCTATCAAAAAAATAGATATTGAAGCAATAAAAGGCAACGCAAAAGCATACCCTGACAAAGCTTCATATAAATACCTTTTTTTCATAGTCATTTTAGCTTCCATAAATACATCCTTCCCCTCAACCTAAAAAAATCATAATTGCAGCACCTTACTAAAATAAGGTGCTGCTCACCTAAATTATTGTCCAACTTCATTTTGTGCGTTATCAAGAGCTTGCTGAGCACTACTTATTTGCTTCATTATTAATGCTTCACAAGCTTTATTAGCCGCATCTACTACCTTTGTGCCATACAAACCGAATTGCCATGGTACCGCATAAGAAGCACCATCTACAAAGGCAGCTCTTTCAGGATATTTCTCCTTAAATCCTTCTTGCATAGACTTTCTCGATGGAAGTGCAAGGCCTGAATCTACTACAAATTGCTGTCCTTCTTTACCGGTCAAAAACTCAATAAGTTTGAAGGCTTCATCTTTATGTTTGCTGTTTTTATTCATCACATATGCAACAGTGAAAGCCATTGTAGATTTTTGCTTTCCTGTTGGGAGCTCTGCTATACCATAGTTTAAATCAGGAGCTTTTTCTTTGAGGAAGGGTATCATCCAGCCACCTTCTATCGCCATTGCAGCTTTTTTAGCAGCAAAAGCATCTCCATTCCAGCCTTCTCCCATGTTTTGTGGCGTGTCAGCAACTTTGTCTTTTGTGATAAGGCTCACATAAAAATCAAGTGCCTGTGCATTCTCTGGCAGATTTAAAGTAACTTTTCCATCTTTATACACTGAACCGCCATTTTGATTGATAAAAGCATCAAATCTTGCAAGGTCTGCTGATAAAACCAAACCTTTGACACCGTCTTTTGTCAACTTTTTAGCTACATTTCTTAATTCCTCCCATGTTTTTGGAGGCTCATTTATTCCAGCCGCTTTAAACATGTCTTTGTTATAAAACAAGGCTAGAGTGTTGAAATCCTTTGGCAAACCATAAGTTTTTCCTTCCCACTGAAAAGCGGAAAGCAAAGCAGGTTCGAAATCATTTACATCCACATTGTATTTCTTAATATAATCATCTAATGGCTCTAAAACCCCGGATGACATAAGCTGTGGTGCCGGCATGCTGTCAAGATAGAATATATCTGGTGCTGTATTTGACGCCAGTTCTGTTTGTAATTTTTGCATGTAATCTCCCACAATTGTCTCAATTTGCACATCTATATTCGGATATTTTTCTTTAAACTTAGCTATTTGGTCATCCACTATTTTCTTTTCTGCTGGAGATGATGACCACATGCCTAATTTTATAGTAACTGGTTTTGCTGTCTCTTGTTTTTGTGTATTTGTCTCATTGGCACTGGAAGTATTATTTTTACTAGAGGAACAGCCAGTCAAAACAGTTGACAACAAGAAAATCGTCAAAACAAAGATACTTAAAATTTTTTTACTCATTACCACTTTCCCCTTTCACAATTTTATATTAAAATATTTTGCTGAGGACATTAAACTTAACTCTAAATTCACTTATCCCCCCTTAAAACTTAATCAATTTATTTAAGGTATAGCAGGTTTCCACCTGCCTATACCTCATCAAGCTATGCCAGAGTAATCTCTTTTCCCTTTACTTTTACTTTTATGCTATCTTTTCCTTTTATTTTTTTAACTGACACATCATCTTTTGTCACAACTACCTCTATCAAGTTGCCTTTCCAGAATACTTTATACGAAAGTTTATCCCACTTCTCTGGCAGCCACGGATTTATATTTAATCTCCCTTCTTTATCAATTTCCATTCCACCAAATCCAAAAACAGCTACTTGCCATGTACCACCAGCAGATGCAGCATGCAAACCTTCTTTAGTGTTCCCCTGATTATCTACAAGGTCAACGTTGGCACTTCTCATAAAAGATTGATATGCGTTTTTGTGATCACCTACTTTTAGCCCCATAATGGCATACATGCTGGGACCTAATGAAGATTTGTGCATAGTTCGCTTTTCATAATATTCGTAATTGATTCTTTTGGTCTCTTCGTCAAATTCTTCACCTAACAAAAGCATTAGCATAACAACGTCAGCCTGTTTAATAAGCTGGGTATCACCCAATTTTGTTATATCAACACCTTCAGGCCATATAGGCATATTGTTTTCATCAAATTTATCAATAACATAATCTTTTTTATCAAAATAGCCTTCAAATTGTTCTATCAGTTTTTTGTTTTCGTCATAAGGTATATATATCTTTTCTTCAACTTCTTTCCACTTTTCCATTTCCTCACTTGTCAAACATATCTTGTTTGATATTGCATAATAATGCTCAGGGTATTTCTCTTTTAACATATTTATTAGTTCAAGTCCCTTTTTAATATTCCATTTTGCAAGGTAATTAGTATAAGCATTATTATCAACATGTTCATGAAACTCATCAGGACCTATGACATTGTTTATTTCATACCTATCTAATTCTTTTACATATTCACACCTAGATACCCAAAATCTTGCAGTCTCAAAAATGATTTCTGCACCATGATTCAGCAAAAACTCAATATCCTCTGTCGCTCTAAAATACTCCCACACTGCAAAAGCTATATCAGCAGTTATATGATGCTCTAAATCACCTGTCCATATCCTTACAGGGTTTCCCATGTAATCAAATCCCCATTTAGGTGTCTCTTCCTCTCCTGTATCTGCAGATTCCCAAGGATATTGTGCTCCCTTATACCCGTTTAAAGCCGCATTTTTTCTTGCTGCATTAAGCATATTGTACCTGTACATCAAAAGTGTTCTAGCTGCCTGCGGATACACGTATATGAAAAACGGAAGCATAAATATTTCTGTATCCCAAAAGACATGGCCTTTGTATCCCTCGCCATGAAGAGCTTTCGCAGCAATACTTACCAGGGGGTCATTTTCATTGACAGAACTCATGAGATGAAAAATATTAAACCGCAAAGCTTTATCTGCTTCCTCATCCCCTTCAATATTTATATCTGCAACAGACCAAAGTTTCCCATATACCTCAATATGTCTATGCAGCTCTTTGTCAATGCCTTCTTGAGCAAAAGCAAAAAGTTCTTTTTCCACCGTACTTTTTAATAAGCCTTTTTTTACGTCTCTTGAAGTATAGGTTATGACAAATTTGTCAATCACCACTGTACTGTTTTTTCTACCCTCAAACTCAAAGTATTCAACACTGGTTTCACCCAAAGGCAAAAATCTTCTAAATTTGGCTACATTATTTTTCTCTCCATCTTCATAAGGATATACTCTCATAGTACTGCCTGTGGCAATGCGAATATCATTGTCAATGGTTGCTGTTTCAAGATAAACTCCATTTTTATTGAAACTGCTGTTGTCAACTACCTTCAAATGCTTTACTCTATACTTTGGATTATCTGCTGAATTTAAAACAGTTCCATCAATGAGACTCTCCACCCCTATCAGCCCACTGTAATTTACAGGTGTTACAAATAGCTTAATTGCAGAACGATGACGGTCACTGCGGCTTAAAAATCTGTATCCCTCAATGCGAGTGATTCTATCTTTGCTGTCTTTTATCAACGCGCTCCTAAATAGAATACTTTTTTTCATATCAAGAATTCTTTTGAATTCCAGCAATTGGCATTTATCCAAACTTAATTCTTCACCTTCAATATACAACTTGATTCCCAGCCAGTTTTGAGCGTTTACTATTTCTCTCACTTGTGCATCAGCCTTATCAAAAATCCCTGCTATAAAATTCCCAGGCTTTTCTCCTTCACTTCCCTCTTCAAAAGTACCTCTTACGCCCATGTAGCCATTCGTAAGTGTAAAAATAGTTTCATATTTGGAATTTACATTTGAACTGTACTCATCTTGAAAAATAAGCCATTTGTCTTCACTTATTAAATTGTTTACATCTTTTAAAAACATATGCTTTACCACTTATAGACCTCCACCCTTACTAAAAATTTTATCCGAAACGTTTTGGATAACTTTTAAAAAAATTATATTTTTCTAGCCGAATCTCTGATTACAAGTTTATGAGGAATTACTATATGTTGAGGTTTTTCACCTTTTATAATAGACAAAAGATGTTTTGCTGCATTATAACCCATCTTGAAAGTATCCTGTCGTATAGTAGTGAGCCCTGGAGTGATAAGGGATGCAAGTTCAATATCATCAAAACCTACAATAGATATGTCATCAGGAACTTTCATGCCTAAGTCTTTTGCTGCCTTGAAAGAACCTATTGCCATCAAGTCAGAAGCATGGAAGATAGCGGTTATTTCTGGATTTTCAAATATAAGCGTTTTAAAAGAGTTATATCCACCTTCTTGAGTAAAATCATCAAAAACTACATATTCCTCTTTATAAGGTATATTATTTTTTTCAAGAGCTTTTTTATAACCTTCTAACCTTTCAAAACTTACAGCCGCATCATTATGCCCATTTATAAATCCAATATTTCTATGTCCCAACTTTATAAGATAACTTGTAGCCTCAAAAGCTGCCTGAACGTTATCCGAACTTACATATCCCACTTTATCAGTAAGTATCGGTATATCAATCAGAACAGTGGGAATTTGTGTTTTCTTTATCTCTTCAATGTAAGGATCGCTTAATTTTAAGCCTTCTACAATAGCACCTTCCACTTTTCTGTCATTGCAAAGCTTCTCATAGGAAGTTATGTCTTGGCTTTCTGGGTCTACAGTAAAAAGTATAAGGTCATATTTATCTTTTCTTAATCCTGCTTTTATTCCTGCAAGCACTTCGAGAAAGAAAGGATGATACGCCCCCGGCTTTATTAACTCAGAAACAACCAATCCAACCGTATGAGTCTTATTCGTAACAAGTCCTCTTGCAATAGAGTTTGGAGTATAATTAAGTTTTTCCGCTATTTTTTTAATTCTTTCGCGGGTTTCATCACTTACATCCGGATATCCGTTTAAAGCTCTTGAAACGGTCGTAACAGATACACCCGCATATTTTGCTATATCTCTTATTGTAACTGCCATTTAATATCCACCTTTTCCAAAACGTTTTGGTTGTTCAATTTTATTTTATCAAAAACCTTTTCACATGTCAATAGATTTTTTCCTTCCATAAGGACACACTTCCATACAAATACCGCATACATATCCTCTTCCAATGTGTTTAAAATTTTTATTCATATATTCACTGCAAGCTCTTGCATCAACTATTTCTTCTCTCGGCATTCCCTCTTTCCATAGTGTACCATAAAGTGCTATAGCAGGACAAGCTTCTACACATAATTTGCAGCTGCCACATTTACTTTCAGTAATGGGGGTTCCTGTTTCAAAAAGCATATTTGTTAGAACTGTTCCTAATCTCACTCTTGGTCCATACTTTTCGGTCACAAGAAGGCCATTTTTTCCTATCCAACCAAGCCCTGCTCTTGTAGCGGCAGTTTTATGTGGAAAAAGTCCCCTGTATTCCCCCAAATCAGCAATCGATTGAGAAGCAGGAACAGCTAATGCTTTATAGCCCCATTCTTCAAGAATAAGAACTGTTCTTAAGGTTATCTGGTCAATTAGGGTATTTACAGAACGGTAATGGTGATAATAAGTGTGAGTAGGCTTATTCTCAATTTCATCCACTATTCTATCCGCTAATTTTATTACAACTGTAATGCCATAAGGAATATCTGAAAGATTATCGGGAAGGATACCTGTAAGATTTGAAAAACCTACTAAAGAGGCTCCCCATTCCTTTATTTTTTGCTCTAAAATTTTTTGTTTCTCCATCTATATCAACCCTTTTAGTAAAATTTATACACATAAATATTTTAGCACAACAAAATTATATTTTTTAAAATTTTTCAAAGTATATTTTTTATCCACCTACACAAATTAAGTATGAGAAAGAGTAAGGAGGGATTTAAATGGCAAGAGGTAGTTGGAATGATCGGCCAAAAATGGTACCAGAAGCTCACAAAGCCCTTGATAATATGAAATACGAAATCGCATCAGAACTTGGTCTTCCAGTTAAGCAAGGTTCTGAAGATTATTGGGGATATATATCTAGCCGAGATTGCGGTAAAGTAGGAGGACAAATGTTAAGGCGAATGGTTCATTTTGCTGAATCTGCCCTGTCAAGAGGCATCAGTATATATGGTTCTACTCCTGCACAAGGCGGCCCTCAAGGTGCTGCAGGAAGTGAATCAGAATACATGCAAAAATAGTGATAAAAAAGAGAGTATTTTCCCATACTCTCTTTTTTTATTACATATTTTGTGATAGAATTAATTTAAACATACCACATATAGTATTATTGCGAGGTGGTAACTTGGCTTACGAAATACAAGAATTAGCTGAAAATAAATTAATTATATTATACATCTTAAACAGAATAAATATGCCTATTACAGACGAGCAAATAAGCAAAATTATTTTAGATAACAAACTTATGAACTATTTCTATTTAAGACAGTACCTTGACGAATTAATAGAAACTGGCTTTATAAAGTTAGAAGAAGAAAAATATTTTATCACAGAAGAAGGTATAAACATTTTAAAACTATTTTTCACAAGAATTCCCTTTGAAACACGTCAAAAAATAGATGAGTACATCCTTTTAAACAAAGAAAGAATAAAACAAGAATCCCAATATATAGCTACTTATTATAAAAAAGACGAAAATCAATATATAGCCAATTGCAAAGTAGTAGAAAATGATATAGTTTTGATTGAACTGAACATAAACGTAGTAAACAGCGAACAAGCAAAACTCATTTGCGATAATTGGAAGCAAAAATCTCAAGAAGTGTACGCCTATATAATCAAAGCCCTCACGGGTCAATAACAAGCCCTTGGGGCTCTTTTCTCGTTTTAATAAAATTTACTATTCTCATTTCCTCAATGTCAATTATATTCACCTTGTTTTCTTCCACAGAAGAAACATACGCGAACTTATCTAAAACAGTCAAATAAGCAGGTGCATTTCCACAAACAACTTCTTTTTTGTGTTTTGTAAATAAATCTATTTTGCACAGGGTATTAGAATAAGAATTAAGTACATATAAAAAGTTTTCCTTTTTCCGCACCATAGTAGGAACTTTTCCTACTTCTATTTCATCAATTACTTTAAAATTTTGCAAGTCTATAATAGAAATTTTCCCATTTATTCCTGTTTCAAAATAACTTTCTACCACATATAAATAGTCCCAATCCTCAGAAAAAGTCATTCCTATAGGTCTTGCTCCTGCTCCAATAAACTCTACAATTTTATAGCTATAAGGGTCAATTAATAAAATTTCATCTGAGTTCATATTGCTAACAAAAATCAAATTATACTTTTCATTATAAACTATGTCTTGTGGAAAGCTCCCTACTTTAACTTGCCCTATTACTTTTTTCTCTTCAATATCAAAAATACTTATCGCATCTGAATCTCCATTAACCACTAATATACAATCCTTATATATAATACCATTATTAGGATAATTCCCTACATACAAGGAAATTTCTAGAGTAAAATTTTCTAAGTTTATTATGCTAATTGAATTATCATAAGCATTTAAAGAATATAGTTTTTGCCTGTGTTTATCTAAAATCAATCGATGTGGACCACACAAATACTTAGAATAGATATTTAATGGTAGATGTTTATTGTTATATGAGTTGATTTTTGCAAAATCTCTGTGATTTGTCTCCAAATTAACTCGCTCAATAATATCTTCCCCCATATCGGCGATGTAAATGTGCAAAACACATCCCCCCACATATTAGCATAATTCCATAATATGCAGGAGGACTTAAACAGGATCACACGTTTTTAGCTTTTGGGTAAAGTTTAAAACCTGCATAAATAAAAATGGTCGGGGCAACAGGATTTGAACCTGCGACCTCACGGTCCCGAACCGCGCGCGCTACCGCTGCGCTATGCCCCGACACATTATTCATTTTATCATACTCCTATTTCTTTTTCAATGCCAACATCAACATTTCTACCTGAAAAATAAATCAGGCGGTCAAAAGACCGCTTTATCATACGTCTATTATTTTTTCCATCAATTCATTCATGTTATATTTGATTTTTTGTTCTTTAGCAATCCTTAAGAGTCTCAAATATTCTTGTCTTGCAAAATCGTACTTTAGCCTTGCTAACTTTATCTTAAGGTAGTTGTCATTTTCCAGCATTTCTAAATTTCTTTCTGCTTCTTTCATCGCCTTTAGTGCCTTATCTATCTCCTGTAACAATGCAGTCCCCGTTATTTCCATAACAACCACCTTCTCAGTACGGCCTTTACACCTTACATTATATTAAAATTATGTTTTAATTATTACCTTTTTAAGCATAGACCTTACATAACCTATCATGTACAATGAACCACAAAAAAGTACCATATCCTCTTCCTTAGCTATATCCAAGGCATATTTTACCGCCTTTTCAATATTTTCAATTGGAATTACGTTTTTTTTATCTATCTTTTGTGCAAGTTCACTTGCCTTATAAGCTCTTTCACTTATTGGGGTAGTTGTTATTATAATATCTGCCTCTGGCACAATGATATCCAGCATTTTCTGTGTATCTTTGTCTTTAAGCATTCCAATTACTAAAATCAGTCTATCATATTTAAATAATTTTAAAGACTCTTTCAAAGCAGTCATTCCCTGAGGATTGTGAGCACCGTCTATCACTACGTAGGGTTTTTTTCTCATTACTTCCAATCTTCCAGGCCATTTTGCCCTATAAAGCCCTTCCTTTATATCTTTTTTTGTGATTTCGTATCCATACATTCTTAATTTTTCTACGCTCTCAATCGCCAAAGCGGCATTGTAAATCTGATGTTCTCCCAATAAAGTAATTTTTAAGTCCTTGTATTTTTTGTAGTCGAAAATCTGAAAATCAGGGTTTTGTTCTTTTATAATTACGTTACTTTTTTCAAGTACAGTCAAATAAGCATTTCTTACTTCACAGGCTTCTATGATGACCTTCATCGCTTCTGGTTGTTGATAAAAACTCACCACAACTCCCTTTTGCTTGATGATTCCAGCCTTTTCATAAGCAATTTCTCCTAAAGTATGCCCTAATCTGTCTGTATGGTCATAATCAATTGTCGTTATAACAGAAACCAAAGAAGAATCTATGGCATTTGTCGCATCAAATCTGCCTCCAAGTCCTACTTCTAATACTACAAAATCCACCTTTTCATCGTAAAAATATTTAAAAGCAATTGCAGTTACCACTTCAAATTCCGTCGGATGATTGTATCCTTCCTCCACCATACGAGATATTATAGGCTTTATATATTCAACATAATAAATCAACTTTTCCTTGGAAATATTTTCTCCATTTATTCTCATTCTCTCTTCAAATTCTTCGAGGTAGGGGGAAGTATATAAAGCTACTTTATAACCAGCCTGCTGCAAAATGTTGCTTATAAAAGCTGATGTAGAGCCTTTTCCATTAGTACCAGCAACATGAATAATTTTAAGACTTTTTTGAGGATTCCCCATATAACTTAATAATCTTCTTATATTTTCTAATCCCAACTTTATGCCAAATTTGTATGTACCATGTATGTAGCTAATCGCTTCTTCATAGTTCATTTGAGCCCATCTCCCATATAAACGGATTTTACAAAAACAATCCCATCAAAACCTCGTCTACATACTCATCTCCAATTTTAAACTGTCGTCGTCTTCTTCCCTCTTCTTCAAAGCCAAATTTTTTGTAAAGGTGTATCGCCACTTCATTTGTACTAAAAACACTGAGGCAAAGTTTTTCATAACCTTTGCTTTTTGCCCAATTAATAGCTTCCGTAAACAACTTTGTTCCGATTCCTATATTCCTAAATCGAGCGTCTATACTTACACCTATTTCTCCTACATGTTGTACTTTAGGAGACCTTCCTCCATAATAACGAAAGAGAGTAAGGCAGCCTACGATTTCACCACCGTAGTCTGCCACTAGGATCAAATCTTTGTTGCGGTCTAAATTTCTAATAAGCTGTTTTTCTTCCTCTTCAGACCAATTAAATGTCTCTGACACCATATACAATTTTTCCCTTCCAACACTGTTTAAAAGCTTTATTATCCCCCTCGCATCTTTTATCTTAGCCTCTCTTATAACCAGTTGAGGCTCTTTTTTTGGCCTTTTGAACAAAGATAACATACAAATCCCCCTAATAAGAGGCTAACTCTTTAATAACTTAAGTCTTTCCTCTATGTTTTTAAGCATCGTAGTATATTTTTCTAATTTCTCTCTTTCTGCACTGACTACTTTTTCTGGCGCTTTTTTGACGAAATTTTCATTATTTAAAAGCCCTTGTGCTCTTTCAATTTCGCTTATTACCTTTTGTCTTTCTTCATTAAGTCTATTTATCTCTTCTTCTGAGTCTATTAAATCTTCAAGAGGAAGTACAACCAATCCCCCTTCTATTGCACCACTCAAAGCCTTGTGAGGAATCTTACTCTTGTCTGTTTCAATTACAACTTCGCTAGCACCTGCAAGCTTTATTATATAATTTGTACCTACTTCAAACACCTTTACATAATTTTCATTTTCAACAGCCACAATAACTTTTGCTTTTTTAGAAGGAGAAACATTTGCTTCTGCTCTTAAATTTCTAATGGTCCTAATAGCTTCCATTATAGTCTCTGCATTTTTTGCTTCTTCAGTGAAATCCAGTTCTTCTTTGTATTTCGGCCATTCAGCAATCATTATGCTCTCGCCCTCATGAGGTAAATTCTGCCATATTTCTTCGGTTATAAAAGGCATAAAGGGGTGCAAAAGCCTCAAAGTATTATCAAGTACATATCTTAAAACAGACTTTGTAACCTTTTTAGCTTCAAGGTTGTCACTGTATAACACAGGTTTGCTAAGCTCTATATACCAATCACAAAATTCGCTCCACACAAAGTCATAAAGCTTTGTCGCGGCTATTCCTAACTCAAATTTTTCTAAATTTTCTGTCACTTCTTTTACTATATTGTTATACCTTGTCAAAATCCACTTATCAGCAATAGTCAACCCATCCGTATAAAGGTTAGTATCATTATCAGTTAAATTAAGTAGCACATACCTTGAAGCGTTCCACAATTTATTTGCAAAGTTTCTGCTGAGTTCAACTTTGTCCTGACTAAACCTCATATCGTTTCCTGGAGCATTTCCTATAACTAATGTAAACCTTAGAGTGTCTGCTCCATACTTTTCAATAACCTCTAACGGATCTATTCCATTGCCAAGAGATTTGCTCATTTTTCTACCTTGAGCATCCCTGACTAAACCATGTATCAAAACATGCTTAAATGGCACTTCTTTCATAAATTCCAAACTCATAAAAATCATTCTTGCAACCCAGAAGAAAATTATGTCATATCCCGTAACAAGCACATCAGTAGGATAGAAATATTTGAGGTCTTGGGTTTCCTCCGGCCAACCCATAGTAGAGAAAGGCCAAAGTGCAGAACTAAACCAAGTATCTAATACATCTTCGTCTTGATGTATGTGTGAGCTTCCACACGCTTCACATTTTTGCGGGTCTTTACGCGATACAGTTATATGGCCACAATCATCGCAGTACCAGGCAGGAATTCTGTGTCCCCACCATAATTGTCTGGAAATACACCAATCCCTTATGTTTTCTAACCAATTAGTGTATATTTTTTCGAATCTTTCAGGGACAAACTTAATTTTTCCTTCTTTTACAACTTCTAAAGCAGGTTTAGCCAAAGGCTCCATCTTTACAAACCACTGTTTGGAAAGTAGAGGTTCAACTACAGTATCGCATCTGTAGCAATGTCCCACATTGTGAACGTGGTCTTCAACTTTTAGAAGTAGCCCGAGATTTTTGAGGTCTTCAACTATTCTTTCTCGCGCCTCATACCTATCAAGACCTTTATATTTTCCTCCATTTTCATTAATCGTCGCATTCTCATTCATTATATTGATAAATTCAAGATTGTGTCTTGTCCCCATCTCAAAGTCATTTGGATCATGAGCAGGTGTAACTTTAACAGCACCTGTTCCAAATGAAGGGTCAACGTAATTGTCAGCAATTACAGGTATCTCCCTTCCTACAAGTGGCAGTATCAAAGTCTTACCTACCACATCCTTATACCTTTCATCATCAGGATTTACAGCAACTGCTACATCCCCCAGCATCGTCTCAGGCCTTGTAGTAGCTATAACTACATATCCATCTTCACCTTTTATGGGGTATTTGATGTACCATAAATGTCCTTTATGTTCTTTATGTTCAACTTCCGCATCAGATAAAGCAGTGTTACAATCAGGACACCAATTTATTATTCTGTCTCCTCTATATATAAGCCCTTTTTCATAGAGAGAAACAAAAACTTCTCTTACCGCCCTTGAACACACCTCATCCATAGTAAAGCGCGTCCTTGTCCAATCACAAGAAGAACCCAACTTTTTTAATTGGCTTAAAATACGGTTTTCGTATTTATCCTTCCAGGCCCATGCCCTTTTCAAAAACTCTTCTCTTCCTATTTCTTTCTTTGTGAGCCCCGTTTCTTCTCTTATCGTGTCTAAAACTTTTACCTCCGTCGCAATGCTGGCGTGGTCTGAGCCAGGTATCCACAAAGCTGCATAACCCTGCATTCTTTTCCATCTTATCAATATGTCCTGCAAAGTATTATCAAGTGCATGTCCCATATGCAATTGCCCTGTTATGTTTGGAGGCGGTATAACAATGGTAAATGGCTGTTTTTCAGGGTCTATTTTAGGAGTAAAATATCCTTTTTCCATCCAAAAAGCATAAATTCTATCTTCAAATTCCTTTGGATTATAGGTTTTAGCTATCTCTTTCATGCCTTACACTCCCTCCGTAAAATTTTAAAACCCTTTCACCCACAAAGGGCGAAAGGGCTTTTCGCGGTACCACCTTTATTTATCACTCAAGCTATAACGGGCAGACCCGTTTAAACCTACTAAACTTCGGTTTACAGGCTCCAGAGCTACCTTCAGTGTACCTTTGGCAGGAATCCTTTCAGCCCATGGGATTTCCCTCTCTTTAGCCAGTATACACTTACTCCTCTCTTTCATAGCCTCATATTCTGTTTGATATATAATATATATAAAATTTCACCAATTGTCAACAGTTAAGTTGTTTTAAAGCAAACAATCAGATTAAATTTGCATAAGTATGATATAATGATAATAAGAAGATGTTTTAAATCGAGGTGTAAAAAATGTTAAAATTTCATGTTAAGGCAATTACAATGGACGTAGAAGGAAATTTCTCCGTCCTATTGACAGATGAAGAGGAAAAGAAAGTTTTGCCTATAGTTATAGGTCCACTGGAAGCTCAAAACATAGCTATCCCTCTTCAAGGAATTACGCCCCCTCGCCCTTTAACCCCCGACCTTTTAAAAACTGTTATTGAAGAACTTGGAGGAAAACCTGAAAAAGTTGTAATTACCGATTTAAAAGATGACACTTATTATGCAGAGCTTTATATAAAACAAGGGGATAGAGTTATAAAACTAGACTCAAGACCCAGTGATGCGATAGCTTTGGCAATGCGAACCGATATACCAATTTTCATAAATATTCGTTTAGCGGAATTCACTTATGATATGGCAGATTTAAAATTTGATGATGGAGATAGTTAAAATTCTACTGGCCCTCTTAAAAATTTAAGAGGGCTACTTTTTTAAAGAATTGTTAACCATTATGTAAAAATAGTTGACAATTCTTTTTAAAAAAAATATAATAATTGTTGTAATAATACAATGAGGAGGAAAAATATGATAAAAACTAAAGACATGATTTTAGCTTCTCTTTTTGCTGCTATTACTTTTATAATGGGTTTCGTAAAAATACCTTTGCCTTTTTCTCCAGTACCTATCACAGGACAAACTTTTGCAGTAATGTTAGCCGGAGGACTTTTAAATCCTATATCAGCATTTTTAGGCCTTTTTATTTTTGACCTTTTAGGTGCAATTGGAATACCTGTCTTTTCTGGACTTACAGGAGGCTTAAATGTTTTAGTAGGACCTACAGGAGGATATATTTTAAGTTGGCCCTTTGCAGCTTTTTTAATTTCTTTGACTCTAAAAAATAAAAAAGCAAATTTTATTAATATTTTTATAAGCTATCTTTTATTTGCAATAATTTTTGTTTATATTTTAGGAGTAACTCAGCTCTCTTTTGTTACAGGAATGCCATTTAAAAAAGCCATTTTAGTCGGGGCACTTCCTTTTATACCTGGCGACTTAATCAAGGCATTTATCGCTTCGTATCTCACTTTAAAGTTAAAGCCTATTGTAGAGTCCTATGAAAAAAGGCAAGGTTGATTCCTTGCCTTTTTTAACCATCTCTTTTTATTCAAAAAATTCAATTAGAGAGAGTTACTATATCCTTGAGGCAACCCGTTTTGCTCCATATTTTCCACCATTGTATCAATTCTATTTTTAATCGTATTTCCTTTGTCCTGAGTAATAACTCCAAAGCTTACAAATTTATCAACTAATTGTTTTTGTAATTGCGCCATTTGTTTGTAATAATTGATTAACTCATTCTTTTGCTGGTCTGTCAATTTAGATGGATCAACACCTCTCAAAATAACCCCTAATCCATTTTTGACGCCAAACATAGCATAGCCTTCTTTATCAGCATTAGCTATTGCATTATCTATCGCACTTGTGATTTTGTTTGCTTGGTCTTGAGTTAATAATCCTTCGGATACCAATTTGTTTACTATATCCTTCTGAAGTGACGCCATTTGTTTGTATATTTCTGTCAAAGCTGCTTTTTGTTGTTCTGTAAGCTTTGAAGTATCAAGTCGGCCTATTCCAAAAAATCCTTTGTCAAATCCTCTTCTACCACCAATGAAGAAGGGAACATTGTCTTGATTTGCTTCAGAAACTCTGCTATCAATGTTTTTAATTATATCATCTGCTTGTTGTTGAGTTATAAGCCCTTCTGATAAAAGTTTGTTTATAAACTCTTTTTCAAGGCTAGCTATTTTTTTGTTGTAATCTGCAATTATTTGCTTCTGCTCTGATGTAAGCTTTGATGTGTCAATTCCAAAAAAACCTTTTATGCTGTCTGTCAGTGGTGAATCAATATTTGCTGCAAAAACTGTCAAAGGAATTGCCAAAACCAATACAACTGCTAAAACTATTACCCATTTGTTTCTCTTCATACATGTATACCTCCTTTTAGATTTTTCCTTTTCATTCTTTATGATACCCAAATAGTTTGAAGTAATTTTATATAATTTGTGAGAAAAGTGTGAAGTTTAATTTTAAATATTGTAAACTGATTAAAAAATAATTAAACTATAGATGAGAGGTGGTTTTTTATGCAAAAAGTTTTAGTAATTGAAGACGAAGAAGGAATGAGAGATATTTTAAAAACTTATTTAGAAAATAATGGATATGAAGTATTGGTAGCTGAAAATGGCAAAATAGGGCTTGAATATTTTAATAATAATAAAGATATAGGCATAATTCTTTTAGATATAATGCTTCCAGATATAAGTGGTTGGAGCCTTTTAAAAACAATTAGAGAAAAGTCAAAAGTGCCTGTAATGATGATAACAGCAAGAGGAGAAGAATATGATAAACTTTTAGGGTTTGAATTAGGAGCAGACGACTACGTCGTAAAACCCTTTAGCCCTAAAGAAGTAGTGGCTCGAGTTAAAGCTATTTTAGCCCGAACTTCAGGAGAATCAGAAGTAGAAAAAACAGAATATGAAGGAATATCTATAAATGTAAGTTCTAGAGAAGTCACGGTTGATGGAGAAAAAATTGACCTTACGCCAAAAGAATTTGACCTTTTAAAACTCTTAATAGATAATAAAGGAAAAGTTGTATCCCGCGAAAAGTGCCTTAATGAAGTATGGGGATATGATTTTTATGGAGATTTAAGAACCGTAGACACCCATATAAAACAGTTAAGAGAAAAATTAGGAGAAAAGCGTAAACTCATAAAAACAGTGTGGGGGATAGGTTATAAATTGGATGGTGAATAAATTGAAAGGAATACAAAAGAAACTTTTTATCTCTTATCTTTTGGTTGGAGGCATCATATTATCACTGTTTTGGTTGACGCAGGTAGTTTTTATTAATAAGATATATTCTCATTATAAAATAAACCAGCTTAAAAATTACAGTGAAAAAATTGTAAATGCAATAAATAACAACGATGAAATGCTTATAAGTAAACTTATCGACAAATCTAGTGCCAGAGTTGTGGCAATAACAGAAAATAACATAATAATCGCGGGAGATAACAGAGGATACGGTAGGGGATTGGGAATCCCTGAAATATTTTTACATCCTACAAATACTGTAAAAGTAGTAGAATACAAACACCCTTTTTTACATATTGAATATCTATCAATTATAAGACCTTTTTTGTACCATGGAAAACCAGCTACTCTCATCATGAGCATACCTATTGCTGCTATAAACGATTCTGTCAATCTTTTTAAGCAAGTTTTTTGGTGGATCTTTGTCATCACACTAATTGCCATATTATCTATATCCGTCTATATGTCGAAAAAGTTTACTCGACCTATACAAATTTTGAAAAATGCTGCTCACCAAATCGCTTCTGGAAATTTAAATGTTAAGATAAATTACAAAGAAGAAGATGAATTAGGAGACCTTGCAAAATCTATGAACACAATGGTTAAACAACTGTCTATTACAGATAAATTTAGAAAAGATTTGATTGCAAATATAAGCCATGATTTAAAAACACCTCTTGGCCTTATAAGAGGATATTCTGAAATGCTTTTGGACTACTATGGAAATGACAAAGAAAAGCGAGAAAAATACTTGAATACAGTGATTAAAGAAACAGAAAGAATGTCTAAACTGGTAGACGACGTGTTACAGCTTTCTAAACTCCAGTCAGGAATGGTAGAAATAAAAGAGGAACCTATAGATTTAGAAAAACTTATATTTGAAACTTTAGACATATTTGAAATTCAAATTTTAGAAAAAAATATAGAAGTAAAGCTTAATAATCTTAAACTTAAGGTAATAGCAGATAGGGAAATGATAAAGCGAGCCATTATAAATATAATAAGCAACGCTATAGCAAGTATGACAAAAGAAGGAACTCTTTCAATAGAGGCAATATCCCAAGATAAAAATGTTTTACTTAAAATATCAGATACAGGATGCGGCATACCTCAAAAAGATTTAGAGCACATCTTTGACAGATATTACAAAGGAAACAAATCAGGCACAGGCCTTGGACTTGCAATAGTAAAAGAAATATTGACATTACACGGCAGTAAATATGGTATAGAAAGTCAAGAAGGAGTAGGAACCACTTTTTATTTTACATTAAAAGCGGGTTAAATCCCCGCTTCAGTTTGTTGACAAAGTTAAAAAATATTCAAAGGAGATATTTTGCATCGTCACTCCGATGTTCCAAAGCGACAAAACTAAACTCGACCTTCGGGTTCCGGCAGGGTACCGGGCACATTCGACATCCTTGTCTTAGTGCCCGCCTCCGCCATCCGTGGCTACGGCCCTGCCTCCACACTTGGTCTCGCTAAGTTTTATTGCCGCTTTGTCACAAGTCGTTCCTTATGCAAAATATCTCCTTTACGAAAGTTTGTCTATAGTCTGAAGCGGGTTAAATCCCCGCTTTTAATGTTTGAAAAATGTTAAATCAATATATCTCATTATATTCCTGTAAATATCACTAATTGAAATACCAGTATTTATTGCGATTGCTTTAATATCCTCATACTCAGGATAGGCTTTTATAAGTTTTCCATTTAAATATCCTCTTTTCACCCTTACTTTCCCATAAGGAGTCTCTACTATCGAAAAATCCCTATCCAGTTTATGCCTTAAAACTTCATAATACCTTATGCCAAAAGTAGAAGTTTCTCTAAATATTATCTCCTTTAATTTATCAGCATTTTCTTTTTCACAAATTACAGTGAGGAGGGTTCCCGGCCTTTGCTTTTTCATTATAATAGGAGTTAAAAACACATCCAATGCTCCATTTTTAAAGAGCAGTTCAAACAAATATTGATAAAATTCTGGATTCATATCGTCTATATTTGTCTCTAAAATCATCAATGCTTCAGGTTTTTTTTTACTTCTTCTTCTCCTACATATGTTCTCAAAACGTTCGGTATCTCTAAATCCTTAGTGCCAGCACCATATCCGATAGAATTTATCTTCATGTCAGGTATACCACCAAACTCATTCGCTAAAGTTTTTACAATAGCGGCACCGGTAGGTGTCACAATTTCACCTTTTACGTCGCTTTGGTACACAGGTATTCCTTTTAAAAGTTCTGCTGTCGCTGGGGCAGGCACAGGCATAAGTCCATGTTGAGTATCTACAAAGCCCGAACTTACTGGCAATGGAGAAGAAACAATCTTATCTGGCTTTATCATGTCTATAAGTATCGCCGTACCTATTATATCTACTATAGAATCTACTGCCCCCACTTCATGAAAATGCACTTCTTCGGGAGATTTTCCATGCACTTTTGCCTCTGCTTCTGCTAATTTCTCGAACATATCAACACTCATTTTCTTAACTTTTTCCTCTAAATCACTCTTCTCGATGATTTCTCTCACATCTTTCATATGCCTATGATGATGCTCTCCTTCATACAATACTTTAAAAGTCTTAGCACTTATACTATTCTTTTGCGTTTTCCCTATCTCTATATCAAAATTGTCTAAAGCTATTTTCTTTACCTTCTTTTTAAACTCTTCCACGTCCACGTGAGATAATAATGAAGCAATACTCATATCTCCAGAAATTCCAGAAAAACAGTCAAAATACAAAACTTTCATTTAGTTTCCTCCCCTATTTTATTTATTAAGCTGGCAGAATAAGCCGCCCCAAAACCGTTATCAATATTTACAACACTTACGCCACTAGCACAGGAATTAAGCATTGCTAAAAGAGCGGATAATCCGTGAAAATTAGCGCCGTATCCTACACTGGTAGGTACAGCAATTATAGGAGAACTAATTAATCCTCCTAAAACAGTAGGAAGTGCTCCTTCCATACCAGCAACTGCAATCAATACACGGCATTGTCTGATTTCGTCTAATTTATCTAAAAGCCTATGTAATCCTGCAACTCCAACATCATAAAATCTTTTTACAGTGTTTCCCATAAGTTCTGCAGTAATAGCCGCTTCTTCAGCAACAGGCAAATCAGAAGTTCCAGCAGCCACTACTCCAATTATGCCTTTTGTCTTTTCAATTGGCGTATTTCTTATAGAAATTATACGAGCTTTCTCATAATAGACTGCTTTTTCTACTACCTCTTTCACTGCTTCAAAATGTTCTAGAGATGCTCTCGTCCCTAAAACATTACTTCCATTTTTAAACATATTAAAAGCAATTTCTCTAACCTGCTGGGGAGTCTTTCCTTGACAAAAAATTACTTCAGGAAATCCCTTTCTTACCTCTCTGTGATAATCAATTTTAGCAAATCCCAAATCTTCATAAGGAAGTTTTTTTAAAGCATTTAAAGCTTCATCTGTTGACAACTTGTTTTGTTTAAACTCCATTAAAATCTGCAATATTTTTTCATTATACATTTTTTACCACCCTCATGTGAGGTTCATTTAAGCTACCAGCTCTGTACCCTTCTAAATCCAGTGCTACATATTTAAAACCAACTCTTTTAATTCTTTTTACAATTTCTTCCCTTATGCCTTCTTTAAAAATTGTCTCCATCTGGTCCTTTGGAAGCTCAACCCTTGCAACATCTCCATGGTATCTCACTCTAAATCCTGAAAAGCCTAAGTCTTTTAAATCCTCTTCCGCCTTTTCTACCATAGAAAGTTTATCATAAGTTATTTCTTCCCCATAAGGAATCCTTGAAGCAAGACATGCATAAGAAGGCTTATCCCATGTAGGAAGCCCCATTTCTTTGGATAAAATCCTTATCTCTTCTTTTTTTATGCCACATTCTAACAAAGGACTTAAAATTCCTAATTCTTTTAATGCCCTTCTTCCTGGCCTAAAATCAGACACGTCATCTGCATTTGTACCTTCTAAAATATATTTGAAGCCCTTTTCTTCCGCAATAGCTTTAAACCCTGAAAATAAATTGAACTTACATATATAGCATCTATTTAAAGGATTCTTCCTAAATTCTTCTATTTCAAGAATATCATTAAATTCCACAACCAAATGGGGAATTCCTATTTTTTTAGCAAGCTCTACAGCTTCTTTTAATTCACTTTTAGCATGTATCGGAGAAGTGACAGTCACAGCTAATGCTCTATTCCCTAAAACATCATAACTTACCTTTGCTAAAAAAGTGCTATCTACACCTCCAGAAAAAGCAATTAATGCATTATCTAATTTTGACAAATATTCTTGCAGTTTTTTCAGATTGTCTTTCATTTCTATATTAACACCCCTCTATCGTATCTTCGTAACCTCATAGTGCAAATTGTTTTTTGTATAAGCATTCACTCTTCTTTAATAATTTTTATGGTCTTTTTATAAAACTCCAAGGCGTAGACAATAAAGGCTAAAACAGCCAATAACAACGCTATAATCACCAAAGTAAATCTATAAGGCCACTTAAAAATTGAAAAAATTATCGCAATATAAAAGAAAAGTGTCGCTGCTTTGCCATACTTATTAGCAGGTATAGCAATTTCCTGCTTTTTATAAAGTATCGCGGCACCTATTATCATTGATAGTTCTTTTACCATTAATATAGCAATAACAAAAAAAGGAATTAAACTTCTTATCCATAAACTAGTTAAAACAGTAAGTATCATCAACTTGTCCACAAGAGGATCAAGTAAAGTACCTATTTTTGTAACTTGGTTATAGTGCCTCGCTATATAACCATCCAAAATATCTGTAATTCCTGATAATATAAAAATCGCTGCAGCATAAGTATTCCCCTCAGGAACATAAAAAAAAGTATATACAAAAAGAGGTATAAGCAAAAATCTAATAAATGTAAGAAAATTCGGTATATTCATCTAAACCCCTCTACTTGTTAAGTTTAATAAAATTATAATACAAAAACTCTAAAAGTAAAAGGCCCTTATCGGGCTATATTTACAGGAACTTTTGTCTTATTTAAAGCTATACGGAAACTATATCCATCTTCATCTTTTTTAAAGTCTTCTATATCTGTGAGGCATTTGACAAAAATATCATTTTTTGTATGAACTTCTATATCCTCTAAATTATACTTTAAAGCCGTCCTTCTGAGTAAAGAATTAATTATTTCTTGTGCAGTTTCTACACCTACATTTTCCTTCTTCTCAATATAAATATACATACTGCTCTTTTTTTGTTGCCAGTCAATATCGTATAGCACACAGAATCCTAATTTTATACCATCTTTTGTTTCTAATACGAACATTTTACGATTTTTCCCAAAAGGTATATTTAAAACATTGTCTTTCCTTCGAGATATTTTAAACAAATCAATTAAAAATTTAACCACATTAATGTCTTGCAACCATAAGGAAAATATTTTTTTGTCTTTTTTTTCTAAATCTTTAATTAAAACTTTCCCACTTTCCACCATTCCCAACACCACCTATCTATAAATATATATTCTTTACAAATTTCAAAAATCCTGCTTCAAAACAGAAAATAATTTTCGACAAATAAAAAATACAGTATAAACAAAAAAGAGGAGCAAAAGCCTCCTCTCAAATTATTGAAATTTTGTAAATCTTTATTTCTGTAATTTATTGTATAGGAATATCTTTTAAAATCCCTGAAAATACGCTTATAAAGGTTGCGCCCATAAAAATCATCATTATTATGAATAGAACAATCAAAACTATATAAGGAAGAAAAAATACAAGCACTGCATTACCTGTATTCATTTTGTAATTTTCTCTTATAGCTATAATTTCTAAAACAATTACCCAGATTGTAAATATCGCTAAACATAAATACATAAATATCAAACCAGTTTTGGGATTTAACAAACGTACAAATAAGTTTACAACAACCATAAAAATCATGGGAAGTTTTGCAAACCCTATTGCAGAATACAATCCCTTTGCCGTACCTATTACTACCTCTTTCTTTTCATCGCCTGTTTTTTGTTCAACTTGAAGATTATTACCTTCAATTTGATTAAAAGGTACACTATCCTCTACTTTGGCATACATTTTGCCCTCTAAAATTTCAGCTAAAAAATGATACACTGCTGCATAAACAAAATTAGTCAAAGGAGCTATAAAAATACTTCCAAATACAGTCATTATAGCTAATAGTGACCGTAACCTCCCAAAATCAGGCATACCTGTATTGTAAGAAAAAAAATCTGTCCTATCCATTGTAAAATTATAATTGCTTGTCACAGTCAACAGTCCTGTAACCATAATTATAATAACAGCCTGCCAAATAGGTTTTTTTCTTACAATTTCTCTAATTGTCTCTACTGGTTGAAAAAATATACCATACAATCTTTCCAAAAAATTCACTTCTATGACCTCCTAAATTTTTCAAATTTAAAATTATTGCTTATTTAAATTTTACCACATTTTTTATTTTTTCTTAAAATTTTTCTTAAATTTTTTCAACTTTCGATCCTTTACAAAAACAAATCCCTAAATTACTACTTGGCATAATTGTATTTTTTTCAGTTAAAGATGTAAAAATGACAAATAAATAAAGATATAAAAATAAGGCCTCCTTCTGGAGGTCTTATCCAATATTAGCCATGGTTTTAGTATACTTATCTGCTACTTTGCTAGCTCCGTATGAAGCAGGTTTCACTTGTGCCTCAAATCCACATCCCAATACCATGTTAACCACTTCTTTTATAATATCTCTTGTTTTACCATTTTCTCCTACATCTAAATGAATCTGTATATTTATATCCCTTTTATCAGTCTTATTTATCTTTTCAAAAAGCTGATTCGCTATTTCTATGCTGTAAGTAGCCTCCATAAAAATCCTCTGCCTTAAAGACAACACCTTTTTATTATAAAATTTCCTATAATAATACCTGGCACCTTTCCCCTCTCGGTATATGATTACAGCAGTTACAAAGCAAGATGCGGATTTACCTGGTTGAGAGTCTGTACCCACCATCAACCTGTAATTCGATTGCCGGTCTTCCTCGACAAATTCCATGATGTCTTCAAACATTTTATCGATATGCATTTTTCCCTTAGTTGGGCTAATGAAATACAATGCCCCCATCTCCTTTAATTGCAAATTGCTTAGCGCAATTGAACTATTTTTAATTCTAATTATACAACATTTTCGTTAAAAGTGAATTAAAATTTTTTAATTTTTTTGTTAAACTATCAATTTTGTGACAAGCAATATCAACTCTGCAGCCGGTATAAAGATAAGCTGAGCCAGCAAAGTGCCTAAAATCTTCCCCATCACGAGAAGTACTACCATACTGTCCACATCATGTTGAGTCCTCTTACCGCTTAAAGCCTGATCGGTAATAAGAGCCGCTACAGGGTCCACTATAACAGTAAACAATACAGTCGCAAATCCGTTTACAATACCCGAAAGCTGACTTGCTGTAATTCTATACTCAGGAATAATGGCTCCGGCGTAAAGTGAAGAAATAATACCTGTAGTGTATATAGAAGTAATAATAACGTTATATATCAAAAAAGTTTTTGGTATGTTGGCCTTCCACACACCTTTTAACATAGACAGCCTTGGCATCACAATTTTTTTCTTTATCTTTTTTAAATTACTACATCTAAATCCTTTTAGAACAAGCTTAGGAACTGTTCCAGCCCCTTCCATTCCATTTATGGCAACAGTAAAAATCGATACAAAAGTAGGCAATAGAGGTGCCCCTATCAATGCCCCTAATGTAGCAGAAAAAAGTACAATTCTCATATCATTTTGAAGGAGATGGACCTTGTCCATTTTTATCGCCATATCTACAATACTGCCAAGAAAAGGTGCTTGAATCATATTAGATAGCCTTGATATTACAGCCATAATGTTAAAAAGAGAAAGAGCAACAGCAAGCTTTTGAGTTCTTACACCAGAAGGTCTTATTGAATAAGAAAGCGTATCAATCAAATTTATGACCATTGTAAAAAAAGCTACTATTATGAGCCTTTTTATATCTATCATTTATCCTCATCCATTCTTTTATTTAAAATTCTTTTATAATTATATTGTACAATGCCTTTTTTTTCAACATTTATCTTTTGCCAGAATTTATGGTATAATTTTTAATATCGGAGGGATAATAAATGTCACACAAGAATTACAACAGATGGGCAATTCTTTCTGCTGTCGTCATAGGTAGTATCATGGGACCAATTGATGGAAGTATTGTTAACATAGCAATGCCGGAATTTACGAAAGTTTTCCACACAAATATAACAACAGTAAGCTGGGTCTCCATGACATATTTATTAGTTTTAAGCAGTCTAATGATGACTTTTGGTAGACTTGGCGATATGTTGGGTTATAAAAAACTGTATCAATACGGTCTTCTGACTTTTTCGATATCTTCTGCGGTTTTGAGTCTTTCTGTAAATATATATATGTTAATAATTATGCGAGCTATCCAAGCAATAGGAGCTGGCATGGTAATGTCAATGACATCGGCTATTATAACCTCGGTGTTTCCTCCAAACGAAAGAGGCAAAGCTTTAGGCATTAATGCTATGTCTATATCTATCGGACTTGCAATAGGTCCTACATTAGGAGGTTTTCTTTTATCAAATTTGGGTTGGCAGTCTATATTTTATATAAACGTTCCTATTGGTATAATAGGTTACATATGGGCTCATATCGTAGTACCTGACAATAAAGGAGTTCCCGAAAAATTCGATATTTACGGATCTATTTCTTTCTTTGTCTTTCTTGCAAGCCTCTTACTCTTTATATCAGAAGGCGGAACATGGGGTTGGACATCACTTCCAAGTATAATTTCATTGTTGACATCAGTAACATTTTTAACAATCTTTGTAATTATAGAAAATAAAGTAGACTTTCCTATGTTTGACTTCTCTCTTTTAAAAATAAGGTCTTTTACTTTTGGAAACATTAGCACACTGTTAAACTTTATGGCTCAAAACACAATGACTTTTTTAACCCCTTTCCTCCTTCAACATCTAGGGTTTACCACTGAAAAAACAGGTATAATAATGACTTCTTTCCCCCTTATTATGTTCGTTGTAGCACCCTTAAGTGGCATTTTAGCTGATAGATACGGAGCCCAAATCCTCTCAACTATTGGTGCAGTAATTTCTGCAACCGCCCTTTTTCTCATGGCAACTTTAACGGAGAAATCTACGATGTTCGCCATTATGGCCCGCCTTGCCCTTTTTGGCGTAGGAAATGCCATTTTTCAGACGCCAAACAACAGTGCAATAATGGGAAGTGCGCCAAAAAACAGATTAGGAGTAGCCTCCGCCTTTCTCGCAACAATGAGAAATGTAGGTATGGTAATGGGCATTGCAGTAGGAAGTGCTATATTTACAAACAGGTTAAAAGCCTACCAAGCTCTAAAATTTTATTCCAACGCTGCCTTTATGATAGCTATTAAAGAAGCTTATATAGCCGCTGGAATTTTTTCATTAATATGCGCGTTTACTTCTCTTGTAAGAAATAATGTTAAATCAATAAAAGGAAAGGATTGGTTTAAATGGAGACCACTCTTGCTATTGTAAAACCTGATGGTGTCAAAAGGGGGCTTATAGGAGAAATATTGAAAAGATACGAAAACAAAGGTTTAAGGCTTAAGGCCGCAAAAGTAATAGTACCCACTCGTGAGCTTTTAGAAAAACACTATGAAGAACACAAAGGCAAGCCCTACTATGAGCCCTTAATACAGTACATGTCTTCAGGTCCTGTTTTCGCAATGGTATTGGAAGGAGAAAACGCTGTAAAAATAGTAAGGCTTTTAAATGGTGCCACAAAAGTAGAAGAAGCACTTCCTGGAACGATAAGAGGTGATTTTGCCGTAAGCACCACTTTTAACATCATACATGGCTCAGATAGTATCGAATCTGCAAAAAGAGAAATAGCACTGTGGTTTCCTGAATTAGAATGAATATTTTTATTGGGATGCCATTTTGTAACAAGTCACTTCACCAATGCAAAATGCCTCCTCCATATGAAAAAAATTAGTCTGAAGGCGAAGTGACTTCACTTCGCCTTAATTAATGGTACTATATAAGCAGTATAAAGATTATTAAATACAAATTCTATTGAAGAGAAAAACACAACCACCAGCCAATCAAAACCAGCAAGCACTGTTGTCTTAAACACAACATTTAAAAGTGGGATATATATTGTAGCTAAGAAAAGCAAAAATGATATCAAAACTGCTAAAACCAAGTACGGATTAGTAAAAACTCCTATCTCAAATATTAAATTTCTTTCTGACCTACATTCAAAGGCGTGTATCAGTTCTACCATCACTAATGTAGCAAAAGCTACAGTCCTAGCTTTTTCCAATGTCCCATAACTTAATGCAAATACATATGACCCAAGAGTACCCATTGCCATCAAAAATCCCACTATAATGATTCTTATACCCAATCCTCTTGAAAACACACTTTCTTTAGCCTCTCTTGGTTTCATCATCATTATATCTTTTTCAGGAGGATCCATCCCCAGAGCTAAAGCCGGCAACCCATCAGTAACAAGATTCACCATTAATATTTGAATTGGTGCAAGAGGCAATTTCAAGGCCATTAAAGCTGCAAAAAACATAGTCAAAACTTCTCCAAGATTACAAGAAAGCAAAAATCGTATAAACTTTCGTATATTGTCATAAATTATTCTTCCCTCTTCAACAGCTGCCACAATAGTGGCAAAATTATCATCTAATAAAATCATAGAAGAAGCCTCTTTCGCAACTTCTGTTCCTCCTTTTCCCATAGCAATACCTATATCTGCCTCTTTCAAAGCTGGGGCATCATTTACACCATCTCCTGTCATAGCTACTGTAAAACCTTTGTTTCTAAGGGCTCTGACAATTCTGAGCTTATGCCTTGGAGTGACTCTTGCATAAACACTAATATTTGTACAAGCTTTCTCAAGGTCCTTATCGCCCATGTTATCTAAATCCTGCCCCGTAATTACTCTATCCTTTTTCTCTAATATTTTTAATTTTTTCGCTATAGCAGTTGCAGTAATCTTGTGATCCCCTGTTATCATAACCGGTTTTATTCCTGCCATCTTGCATTTTAAAATTGCCTCATATACCTCCCTTCGCGGAGGGTCTATCATCCCTTCCAATCCTACAAAAACCAAATCTTTTTCTATAAATTCCGCAACCATTGGAAATTTAGGAGGAAGTCTTTTGTAAGCAAAAGCCAATACTCTTAAAGCTTCACTTCCAAAATTTTCATTGGTATCCAATATTCTTTTTTTATCAAAAACAGTAAGAGGCACTTCTTTACCTTCTGTATATTTATATGTACAAAGGTCTAACATTACATCTGGGGCACCTTTTACATAAACATATTTTTCACCCTTTATCTCCACAATAACAGACATCCTTTTTCTTTCCGAATCAAAAGGAATTTCTTCTATTCTTTTGATATTTTCTACTAGTTTAAGAGAAAGTCCTGATTTAATTGAAAAAGAAAGTATAGCAGCTTCAGTAGGATCTCCTATGTATTTTTCTTCTTCTAAAGTTTCTTTGCCAATTTTTATCTTTTCTCTCTTAATCTTTGCATTATTGCACAATGCCCCTATCTCTAACATCTTTCTAAAAGCACTTCTCTCTTTATTTGTTATTTTCGCAAATTCTTCACTTTTATCCCCTTTTACCTCCAAAACTTGCTCATCGCAAAACACTTTTGTCACAGTCATTTTATTCTCTGTCAAAGTACCTGTTTTGTCAGTGCAAATTACATTAGTACATCCTAATGTTTCAACAGCAGGCAATTTTCTTATTAATGCATTTCTTTTAAGCATTCTTTGTACTCCAATTGCCAAAGAAACTGTAACAACAGCAGGAAGTCCTTCAGGAATAGCAGCAACTGCAAGGCTTACACCTGATAAAAACATATAATACAAAGACTCTCCTCTTATTATTCCTAATACTATTACAATACCGCATATAGCAAGAGCTCCAACTACTAGCACTTTTCCCAGTTTATTAAGTCTTATCTGCAATGGAGTTTCATTTTTTTCAATGTCTTTAATCATTCCCGCAATTTTCCCCATCTCTGTTTGCATACCTGTAGCAGTTACAATAGCTTTCCCTCTTCCTTTCGTAACAATAGTACCCATATAAACTACATTACTATTAGTTACTGCCACTCTCGTTACATTGCTTACAGCTTCCTTGTTGACAGGGATTGATTCACCAGTCAAAATCGATTCATCTACTTCTAAATTATGGCTTTCTATCAAAACAGCATCTGCTGGAACTTTATCCCCCGCCTCCAAAATGATAATATCATCTATTACAATTTGGGAAGCTTCTATCTCTTTTTGTTCTCCGTCCCTCAAAACTTTTGCAATAGGTGCTGCAAGTTTTTTTAAAGCTTCCAAAGACTGTTCTGTCCTATACTCCTGGATAAATCCTAATACAGCGTTTAAAATGACTATTAACGTTATTGTTAAAGCATCGGCTAATTCTCCCATTAAAGCAGAAATTAAAGTAGCTGCCAATAAAACCATCACCATAAAATCTTGAAATTGATTTAAAAATATTTGCAAAGGGCTAATTTTGTGACCTTCCTCCAATATATTCGGCCCATATTTCAATAGTCTTTTTTGCGCTTCTTGACTATTTAAGCCAGTAAAGTCAGCTTTATCAAAGTAGTAAATTGCTTGTTCTATTTGTTTCTTAGAGTAAGTCATTCCAATCCCCTTTCTTAAAACTTTTTGCTCTTTAAATAAAATATGAGGGCATTTTAAAAAACATGCCCTCATTCTTTTAAACTCTGCCAGCCCTCTCTTGCAAGATTGACTATTAAATTATGTCGAGATTTGTCAGGATGGGTTATGACTCTATTATACCATTTTAATGCCTCTTCTCTATTGCCTAACATTCTATTAAGTTCTGCTATCATGTATATAAGAAGTATTTCTTCCTCATATCTATCCGAACTACTATAGGCTTTTACATAAGAATCCAATGAATATTTAAGATATTTTTCTTCATTTGGCTTATCGTTTAAAATTCTATATATCCAAGCTATTCTAAGGCAAGTCTTTGCAAATATTATGGGTTTATCTTCTTTTAGCTGGGAGCAATATAAAGCCAATAAATAGGCTTCCAATGCTTTTTGAGGTTTTCTTTCTCCAGAAAACTCCCTTTTGACCCATTTATCCGTTACCATAGATAAGATTTTTTCCCTTTTGTCATTGGTAATCCTGTCAAACTCCGATTCCAAAGCAGCATATCCACAATTTGGACATACAATAACCTCATAAAAAAAAGGGTTAATCCCATCTTTATATTTAGTATAAAAATCCCTTTCTCTTTCCTCCACCTTTAATTGTGAAGTCCTTATTTTGGTATATGTAAACTCTTTTTTACATACCGGGCACACAATTTTTTTATCATATAAATATTTGTTCTCCAATATTACACCTCCATCTAACATCAATCTTATGAAAATATTTTACCATATTTATCTACATTTTTCGACATCCTGTAGATAAAAGACCAGTCATTTAAAAAAACTATTTGTGATTAATCATTCCATATGTAAGACTAATAAGCATAATAATGCCTCCATAACCAGCAATGGGGTACAAATAATGAACAAGTTTTGCAAAACCAAATCTACTAGCTATAAGGGCTATTGCTCCTGAAACAATAGTAAAAATTTTATATTTCACTGACCCTATTTCTGTAAACCTTGCAGCAAATCCATATAGATTTCCAACAGCCGTAGTGTATATTTCCGCAATTAAAATAAAACTATATACAAATTTCAAAGCCGATGAAATTTTACCAGCAATGTAAAGCATAGGTATTTCATAAGAAGATGCAGAAGGCATATTTAAAAGTATTGTAAAAAATATCAAAAATGCTCCCAAGCCTAACCCTATTCCCCCCAATGCAGCACCCCATCTTAGTTTTGACCTATCGCTGGTCCTATCACCAAGAGGAGCAAGAATAGCAACCGCCATCAAAAGATTATAGGAAGCATAAAGTACTCCCGATAATGCAAAATTTTTTACTGCAGCTTTGAAAGGAAAGTCAGCAGTTGTTATAACTGTAATATCTGGTCCATAAAAGAGAGAAAAAATACTCACAATAATTACAGCAAGCAATAGCAAAGGTACCACAAAAGATATGGCAGAAATAACTCCTCCAATTCCTGTTAATACTGTTATAACCGATATTACTGCCATCACTACACCACCAACGGCAGAAGGGAGTCCAAATTGTTCTTCAAAAATTGCACCACAACCTGCTATCATTGCAGACAACGCTCCAAACAAAAAAAATGTAATTACTAAATCTATCACTCTTCCAAAAAAAGGTCCACCAGTTTCCATAATGACTTTTTTATAAGAAGAGGCTTTAAACCTGTTACCTAATTGTAAAATAATATACCCATAAAGCACAAACATAAAAACTGCAATTAAAAGCCCTATAGTCCCTTTTATCCCATGGTATGCAAAAAATTGTAATATCTCTTGTCCTGAAGCAAAGCCTGCTCCTATTACTGTACCTATATAAGTTGCAGCAACTTTAAAAACCGAAATTTCTTTTTTACTCAAAAAAATCCCGCCTTTCTTTCTATTTAAATATATTTTGGGCGGAACTCAAAATATTATTCTTTTAGAAAATTTATTTACTTTTTATCATAAAATGAGTTAAAATAGTAGATGTTGTAAACCGGTTTCGAGGTATAATAGCTGTCCTGGTTTCAGCAGCTTTTTTTGCATATAAGTACTTCAAGAATTTACAAAATAAAGAGACGCCACTATAGGCGTCTTTTCAGTCTGTAAAACCAGCAAGGTCTGTTTTTTATTGGTTCTATTACCTCAATATCTTAGTACTTCGTTGATAATTAATTTTTTATCCCCCTTTTCCCTTTTCTCCTAAGCTTTTACAGTAGTTTTTTTAGGGTCAGTATTCTTCCAATATTCCATAAAGAACACTATAAAAATACTGACCATAAGACCCAATATAAATGCTATAATTATATTCAATGACTTTTTAGGTGCTATTGGTTTATCCGGCACCAACGCTTTGCTAGTTATAAGAATGCTCTGTTTGCCAAGGTCTGATTCTTTAAGTAACTCCAGCATATTATATTTTTCCAGCATTATATCTCTTGTGTTTTTTAGTAATTCCAACTGTTTTTGTGTTTGTTCAATTAAAAGTCTGTCTTGTGAATTTGTTTGAATTTCATTAAGTTTGGTAGTCGTCTCTCTTATCTTATCATTTTGGAGATTTATAAGTTTGTTCAAAGTTTCAATTAATTTATCTGTCTGTCTGTTATTTCTCTCAATAATATAACTCCGAAAATTTTCGGCTATCGTATCTGCAATTTTTGCCGCAAGCTCTGGATTATCTTCTTTAACAGTAACCGTTATAAGGTTTGTATTATTAACGATAGAAACTGAAATTTGCTTTTTTAAATTTTCTACCGTGTACTTTTGAGGATCTAATCCTAATTGTTTTACAGTATTCATAAGGACAATAGGATTAGTAACCTCTTCTTTAAATGCCTCCACTGACATATCAGGATATTTCAAAAGTGAAGACAACAACAAAGATAAGTCTTTATCTATGCTGTCACTTTGTACAGACGGCAGGTTTGAATCCTTTCCAGGAAGAATAACCGTGGTATTTGAACCAAAAAAACCTGTTTCAGGTGTTACATCAGTAACAGACAAAGTGGTAGTAGCTTCATAGGTAGGTTTTATTACAAAAAAACTAAGCACTACTGCTACTAAAGTTGCAGCAAGCGTTACAATAATGATTGTCTTTTTATGTTTTAAAATTATCTCAATAAGTTCCCGCAATGAAATTTCTTCTTCCAATTTTTATCCTCC
The DNA here is from genome assembly GCF_000092965.1 of Thermoanaerobacter mathranii subsp. mathranii str. A3. Classification (GTDB taxonomy): domain Bacteria; phylum Bacillota; class Thermoanaerobacteria; order Thermoanaerobacterales; family Thermoanaerobacteraceae; genus Thermoanaerobacter; species Thermoanaerobacter thermocopriae. The sequence goes on along the minus strand of NC_014209.1, from coordinate 807,724 downwards.
TTTATCTTTAAACTTCTCGTGTAATTGTTGATGCAGCTTCTTCTCCCACCGGATCTAAATTTCTTGCAACTTCCAATAAATATCTCTTAAAAGGTTCTCTTAAGTCTTCTCTTTTTAGAGCATACTCAACAGTTGCCATAAGGTAACCTAATTTATCTCCCACATCATATCTTTTGCCAATAAAATTATAGGCGTAAATTGCTTCATAATTTAAAAGAGTTTTTAAAGCATCCGTAAGCTGTATCTCACCTCCTGCTCCTGGTGACGTGTTTTCCAATATTTCAAATATTCTTGGCGTTATTATATATCTTCCCAGAATAGCTATATTTGATGGTGTTTCTTCTTTTTTAGGCTTTTCTACGAGATTATTCACTTTGTACAATCTGTCCTCAATAGGTGTAGAATCAACAATACCGTATTTATCTACATCCTCATACGGCACTTGTTGCACTCCAATAATAGTGCAGTTGTACCTTTCGTATTGTTCAATCATCTGCTTCAAAACAGGAACTTCAGCATCTACTATGTCATCCCCCAAAAGAACAGCAAAGGGCTCATTTCCCACAAAAGCTCTCGCACAGTATATGGCATGACCTAAACCTTTTGGTTCTTTTTGCCTAATGTAATGAATATCTACCATATTAGTAATGTCTTCCACAAGATGCAAAAGGTTTTCCTTCTTTTTCTTTTTTAACTCCAGCTCCAACTCTACTGATTTATCAAAATGGTCTTCTATCGCTCTTTTATTCCTCCCAGTTATTATAAGTATATCTTCAATTCCAGACTGTATTGCTTCTTCAACTATGTACTGAATAGTGGGTTTGTCCACAATTGGAAGCATTTCTTTAGGCTGGGCTTTGGTAGCAGGTAAAAACCTGGTACCAAGGCCTGCAGCCGGAATTATCGCCTTCCTTATTTTCACTATTTTTTCCTCCCAATATAAGCTTTATGGCTTATTTAAACTCCACACCAAATTTAGCTAAAGCTTCTGAAAGCTCTTTTTTAATAGCTTCAAGCTTTTCTTCTGTCTTTGCCTCACATCTCACAATAAGCTCTGGTCCCGTATTAGAAGCTCTAACCAGTCCCCATCCTCCATCAAACAACACTCTTGCACCATCAACATCTATAATGTCATATCCTTTTTCTTTAAAGTACTCGGTCACACCATTTACCACATCAAATTTTTTCTCATCCTCACATTCTAATCTTATTTCAGGTGTTGCAGGATATTTAGGAACATCAGCTAAAAGCTCAGACAAAGATTTATCTGTATGAGAAAGTATTCGTAGTAGCCTTGCAGCAGCGTATGCCGCATCGTCAAATCCATAGTACTCATCTGCAAAAAACATATGGCCAGACATCTCTCCCGTAAATACAGCACCTAATTCTTTCATCTTTGCTTTTATGAGGGAATGTCCTGTTTTGAAAAAGATAGGTTTGCCTCCTAATTTCTCAATTTCTTCTACTAATGCCTGAGAACATTTCACTTCTACAATTGCTTCAGCACCAGGATGTTTTTTCATTATTTCTCTCCAATAGAGAATCATCAACATGTCTCCCCAAATTATGTTCCCTTTTTCATCCACAACACCAATTCTATCACCGTCACCGTCAAAAGCTATACCCAAATCTGCGTTTACCCTCTTTACTTCTTCAATTAAATCTTTTAAGTTTTCTTCTTTTACTGGATCTGGGAAATGGTTTGGAAATGTAGGATCAGACTCACAATAGAGAGGATATACTTCACAACCTAAGTTATATATAACATCAGGATAAAAATATGAACCCGTTCCATTTCCACAATCGACAACAACTTTAAGTTTTCTTTCGCCTAATTTAACCTTTTCTTTTATCATATTAACATACGCATTAATAGGATAAGCATATTTTACATTTCCCGTACCTTTTTCGAATTCTCCTTTTTCTGCCAGATAGTATAGCTTTTTAAGTTCATCGCCATAAATAGTAGAAGGTCCTACCATAACTTTGAAACCATTAAATTGAGGGGGATTGTGGCTTGCAGTAATCATCATCCCTGCTTGATAATTGTATAGAAAATTTGAATAGTAAAAAGCTGGAGTCGTTAAAACCCCTACATCCAGCACATCACAACCTGTTGAAGTAAGTCCTTTAACCAAAGCGTCTCGCAAAGGCCTTGATGACAACCTATTATCCCTGCCTATAAGCACATCCTTAATTCCCTTTTGTCTTACATATGTACCAAAAGCCTTTCCTATCATTTCTGCTGTCTCATCTGTTAAATCTTCACCCCACACCCCTCTAATATCATACATTCTAAACATATTTTCATTCAACTTCATTTGTCTCAACCTCCTTTTTATGTCATACAATTTAATTATATAAATAATACTGAAAATCCTCAATACACAATTTTCACAAAATTGTTTCTTAACTTTCCACAAATATATTAACAAGCGTAAACCAGACTCCTTCGCTGCTCAGATGCATTTTCAATTACTTCAATAGCTAAATCTACACTTTTCAGTTCTCCCGCTATACTAAGCATAACTTTTGCTCTCTTTTTCCTTTTGTCTATTTTCTTAATAAGCCCTTCGTAACCTTTTAATGGTCCTTCAATTATCTTTACTCTTTCTCCTTCCATTATACCTTTTGACACATCTATTAAATCAGAATTTTTAATAAGAGACAAAATTATTTTCATCTCCTCTTCTCTTACAAAAGCAGGCCTTTTTCCTTCTTTCAGAAACACACCCCTTTTTAAAACTTCAGACATTTTATAATATAACTCATCACTCATTTCGGCATTTACAAAAACATATCCAGGAAACAAAAGTTTAATTTTTTCTACCGGTTGTCCTTTTACTCTCTCTATAATTTTTCTTTTCGGAACAAGTAATTTCACTTCCTCTTTAAAGCAATTCTGAATGATATCTTTAACTTTGTTTTCAAAACCACCGCGAGTAAATATAACATACCATTTTTTCATTTTTTTACACCCCAATTAATAATTTTATCTCTTATTCTTACAAAGTTCAACATAATATTTCCCAATTCTTGCATAAATGAGTATCCCAATGGAAAATAAAAAATTGGCACTCAATCTTGTCTTATTTTCATTGCCACCACATTTCTCAACAAAACTTATAAACTATCCCAATCGACAATGTTTTTCCTTAAACAAATTTTCATACTTTTAAACATATATTCACCTCATCTTAAAATTTTAATCTGCACCTTTTACAACCGCAAGAGGTATAAGGCGTGCAACAGGTGTTGTAATTCCTCTTTCTGAAAGGACAGAAATAACTTCTTCCACATCTTTATAGGCCAGCGGCGACTCATCAACTATATCCTTAAAAGACCTGACATTGTATATAACATCTCCCATAGCCTTTTCAAATTCCTCTTTAGTGATTTTTTTCGCTTTGTTGCGAGAAAGCCTTCGTCCTGCCCCGTGATTTACCGAATAAAAAGTTTCTGCCGCTTTCTCTGTGCCAACCACAACGTAAGAACCTGTACCCATACTGCCGGGAATAAGAGCAGGATGTCCTGATTCTTTGTAAAAAGAAGGATTTTGCGGATGCCCCGCTGGTAAAGCTCTCGTCGCTCCCTTTCTGTGAACAAGAAGCTTTTTCCCTCCATGTTCTTCCCATTTAGCAATATTATGAGCAACATCATATACCAGTTGAAAGCCCATAGATTCTGAAGATTTTTTTAATACATCTTCAAATGCTTTTATAACATCAAACATAATTATTTGTCTGTTTGAAAAAGCAAAATTCACTGCTGCTGCCATGGCTTTATAATACGCCTTACCCTCCTTTGAATCAATAGGAGCTGCCGCAAGCCCTTTTTCTGGAACATCAACACCGTATTTCTTTGCCGCCTCCCATAGAATCTTAGTATAATCTGTTGCAATCTGATGTCCAAACCCGCGGCTTCCTGTGTGAATCATTACAGCAATTTGCCCTTTGAAAAGTCCAAAACGCTCTGCCAATTTCTCATCCAAAATAGAGTCAACCTGTTGAATCTCTATAAAATGATTGCCCCCACCTAAAGTGCCAAGCTGCTCTTCTCCTCTTCCTTGCGCTTCTTTTGACACAGCAGAAATGTCTGCCCCTGAAAGCTTTCCACCCTCTTCAATAAAGTTTAAATCCGATTTTTTCCCAAAACCTGCCTTAATGACAGCCTCTACCCCATTATGAACTACATCATCAAAAATTAACCTCGTAATACCTTTATGCCGTCCCTTTTTCCCTATGCCTGTAGGAACATAATACTCAATCCGTTCTATAAGCTTATACAAAAGCTCTTTATTAAAATACTCTGCTTCAAGATTAGTTCTCAAAAGCCTTACACCACAATTAATATCATATCCTACGGCTCCCGCTGAAATAACCCCTTTCTCCTCTATCGCCATAACTCCTCCTATAGGAAGACCAAACCCTTCGTGAATATCCGGCATCCCTATAACTGGTTTCACCACTCCAGGAAGGGTGGCAGCGTTGGTAATCTGTCGTAAAGACTGGTCTTCATGCAAAAGCTCTTTTAAGGTATCATTCACATAAATTACTGCATCAACACGCATTTTGCCAAACTTGGGAATGCACCATTTATTAATCCCGTCTTTTACTACCGTATAACCCTGTATAACCTCTACCCCATGGAAGTTTACCCCCTTCCTATCTCTTATTTTCCTAAAATTCACGAATAAAAACATATCATCTAACATTAAATTTCTGTTGATTGTTCCTTATCTTGTAATTCTTTTTTAATTTCATTATATCATACTTTACGTTTAAGTATTCTAATAAAAGCCAATACAGTAAGTAATATAAAAACCCCACTTTTTATACATGTAAAAAGTGGGGTTTTTGTCAACGTTTTTGATACTGGTCGTCCAAAACATTTACTATTCTTGCAGTAAACATGCGACTCTTATCAAAAAATCTGTTATTTACGTATATACCAGCGAAAACAAGTATGATAAAAAGAAACCCTATTAGGAATGAAAAAAGTTCTTTCCACATGATATTTAAAATATCTGCAAGTTTCAGCCCTAAGATCACTCCCAAAATAAAACCTGCCAGTGGAATTACGTATAGTATAAAAGTAGCAGAAAGAAGCGCCTTAGACTCCATCTCAATTTCCACTATTTGACCTACTTCCGCCTTCGTTTCATTTTCAGCCCAAACTTTCAAAGGCTGTCCTTTAACGCCACCGCTGCATGCCCTACATTTATCACACGCAGATGTCCGTATCACTGCAACTTCGGCCTTGTTACCCTTTTTTGAAACAACAATAGCCTTCTCTTTCACAAAAATCCCTCCGATAGTTTTTATGATATCACACAAATACTTTTAAATCAATGTTATGTTTAAAATAAAACCGTCGTTATTAAGAAGCACTAAAATAAAAAAGACTCATGTGAGGAAAATCCCCACAGGAGTCTTTTTCAAAATTACTTCATAAACAGAGGTGCAAAAACCAGGGCCACGATAGTCATGAGTTTTATCAGGATGTTCAGGGACGGGCCAGAAGTGTCTTTGAAGGGGTCCCCCACAGTATCTCCTACAACAGCCGCTGCATGGGTGGGTGTACCCTTGCCTCCATAATTTCCTTCCTCAATATACTTTTTGGCATTATCCCAAGCTCCGCCTGAGTTAGCCATCTGAATTGCTAACATGACGCCAGTCACCAACGCACCAGCTAAAAGCCCTCCCAGAGCTTCTCTGCCAAATATAAACCCAATGGCTAGTGGTGCAATAACAGCAATAAGGCCCGGAATTATCATTTCCCTAAGAGCCGCTCTAGTGCTTATATCAACGCACCTTGCATAATCAGGCTTGGCCTTTCCTTCCATTATGCCCGGAATTTCCCTGAACTGCCTGCGAACCTCTTCGATCATCTGGGATGCCGCTTTCCCCACTGCTTCCATAGTCATCGCAGAAAACAAGAAAGGCAGCATTGCTCCTATTAAAAGACCAACTATAACATCAGCCCGCAGTAGGTCGATACCCTCTTTTAAACCTGCAGCGGTAGTATACGCTGAAAACAGTGCTAGAGCCGTCAGTGCTGCAGAACCAATGGCAAATCCTTTGCCCATGGCTGCCGTGGTATTTCCGACCGCATCCAGCTTGTCGGTGATTTTTCTGACAGATGGGTCAAGTTCGGCCATTTCCGCAATACCACCAGCATTGTCGGCTATAGGCCCATAGGCATCTACTGCAACAGTCATGCCCGTAGTTGACAACATACCGATTGCCGCGAGAGCTATACCGTAGAGGCCAGCGAATTTATAGGATATAATTATTGCTAACGCTATAAATAACACCGGCAAAGCTGTACTTTTCATTCCAACAGCCAGGCCTGTTATAATGTTTGTAGCTGGTCCAGTCTGAGACGCTTTTGCAATTTCTCTTACAGGATTGTAGTTAGAAGAAGTATAATATTCAGTAAGTATTCCTATCAAAACCCCCACTACGATACCAGAAACAGCCGCATAAAAAGCGTTAATTTCTTGCAAAAAATACCTGCTGAAAAAGAAAGTGATCAATATTACAAAAATAGCACTGGCAAAGCTGCCCTTGCTGAGAGCTTTCTGTGGATTGGCTCCCTCTCCTGTCCTTACAAACAAAGTCCCAACTATGGAACTGATAATTCCCGCCGCTGCCACAAGCATTGGAAAGATGACGCCCTTGATACCATATGGTTGATTTGTTACAGGACTGATAGCAACAGCGCCAATGGCTATACCAGATATTATTGAACCCACGAAAGATTCAAAAAGGTCAGCCCCCATACCGGCCACATCACCTACGTTATCCCCTACATTATCAGCTATTACCGCCGGATTCCTGGGATCATCCTCAGGTATACCCGCTTCCACCTTGCCGACAAGGTCAGCTCCAACATCGGCTGCTTTAGTATATATTCCTCCGCCAGCTCTAGCAAATAAGGCTATTGAACTGGCTCCAAGGGCAAAACCATTGATGACGTCAAAACTTTTTACATCCGCAGGGTCCCCGAACAAGAAATATAGTATCCCGAGGCCTAAAAGGCCCAGGCCAACCACTGACATTCCCATCACAGTACCGCCAGAAAATGCTATGGAAAGGGCCTTATTCATTCCTTCCCGTGCCGCATTAGCGGTTCTTACATTGGCTCTGGTAGCAACGCTCATCCCAATAAATCCCGCTAGAACCGAAGCTATAGACCCTGTTATGTAACTTACAGCCGTTTGCCAATTTATGAACGTACCTATAACGAAGAACATTACGGCAACGAATATCGCCAGAGTTTTATATTCCCTCAACAGGAAAGCCATGGCACCTTCGTGTATGGCATCGGATATTTCGCGCATTTTCTCGTTCCCTACAGGACTCTTGATAATCATCATGGTGCGCATGAAAGCGAACAAAAGTGCAACCACGCCTGAGATAGGTGCTAGCCATATTAATTTTTCCATTATAAACTTCCCTCCAATACACAAATTATTTTAGATTACCGCAGTACCCAAAAACCTCATAAACTAAAGGGTTCTGCTATATATTTCCAAGGAATTCCTCACTTTTGTTTATTCGGCAAAAATGAGAGAATTCCTCTAAAAAACAAAGTTAAACGAAGAGCATAAGCGTAATGTTTTTTCGATTTTTGGGTTGTTCTAATTACTATTTTATTGTAATAACTTTATTATTTATGTTTTATATTTCGCTTATTGTTGTTGTAAATTAAGTATAGTTCCGAAAGATATCTACCTCGCCATTTTTCTATGATAAATACTAGTCATCTATTTTTCATAACTGTTATAACACATTTTACAATATAAGACAAGGTATTTAAAAGCCAAACCTTCGAATATTATAAGTTATTCTTTTACTTAATGCTTAGAAAAACAAACTTCCTACACCATAACTCAATATCATAACTAAAATAGCTGCTATAATATTTCCCATAAATATGGCTAAAAGCGCCTGCTTGAATTGCATGTTTAAAAGAGCTGCAGCTAAACTTCCACTCCATACTCCCGTTCCAGGCAAAGGAATAGCTACTACCAGTACAAGCCCCCATACGCCATATTTCTGTATTTTTTCCCCATTATACTTTAAAGATCTATCTGTAAGCTTATCTACTAACTTTTTAAATAATCTCGTTTTTTTAAGACGAACAAATATAGGTTTAATGGTAAATAATATAAAGGGTACTGGTATCATACTACCTATCAAACTTATAATCGTAGTATAAAAAGGAGATAATCCTAAAGATATGCCTATTGGAATTGCTCCTCTAAGCTCTACTACAGGCAATGCTGCTATAAATAGAACTGCTAATTCTCTAGGTAGAAAGTTGAGTATTTCTTTTACAAATGATTCCATTATTATACCCCTTTACATTCTACTTAGAATTTCTTTGTAATTTACATAACTCACTAATAAATTTATATTATATTGTTTACTAAATAGCTTGCTCTGCATTTTTATCATTATCTTTATTCTAGTCTTTATATTATTATATCTCATAAATGATAAATTTTGAACAATAATAATTTAAATTCTCTATACTATCTCTTAGCAACTTTAAACTACAGTTAATTAGGAAGCCCCCAAACATTGCAAAAGTCTTATTTATATATTCACCACAAAAGTTCCACGTAACCATCGTGTGAAAAAAAACGGAACAAAATAGCCTATTTGTGCGTCTATATTTTTGAAGAAAAATTTAGCCCGTCTTTTCATAGATTAGCTGTTGTGTGTCAATCTTTTTAAGTTGTTTTCTGCCGGAATAAGCTTAGTCTCATATTCTTCAATTTTAAAATTTAACCTTTCCAGCGCTCTCTTCATTTCTTCAATGCGTGAAAGAAGTTTCTCCCGTTGCTCGATAAGGATTTGTTTTCTGGCCTCTATAGTTTTGTCGCCCTGTTGGAGCAGCGTAACATACTCGACCAGCGTCTCAACTTGAACACCTGCGCTGCGCATACATTTAATGAATTCAATCCACTTACAGTCTTCCTCCGTATAATCCCGGATACCGCTTTCGTTGCGATTTACCCTGGGGATCAGGCCAATACGCTCATAGTAGCGGAGTGTATCCGGTGAAAGGCCAAATTTTTTGCTTACTTCTGCAATCGTCATGTGGCTTCACCTCCAATGTTCAATATTATTTAATACTCGGAGTTAACTCCAAGTCAAGGGTTTTAATATAGTAGCACAGCCTGTGCTACTATATTAGATAGAAGTTTCTAACCCAAGTTTGTTTTATACACGTGCTTTGGCTATGCATCTTTTCCCTCTATTTTAAGCTGCAAATAATATTCATCAGAAACAGGTTCCATCCATTCAACTTCACCCTTTTTAGGATTGGCTGTAATCGCGATATGAGAAAGCCAACTATCCTGAGCCGCTCCATGCCAATGTTTAACACCCGGTTGGATTTTTACAACATCGCCTTCTTTGATTATCTGTACAGGCCGACCTTCTTCCTGATAATAGCCTCTTCCTCCGGTAACAAGCAAAATCTGTCCGCCGGGATGTTTATGCCAGTTATTCCTTGCACCCGGCTCAAAAGTAACATTATAGATTGGGCAATTAAAAATGCCGTCGTTAGAAACCAGCGTTTCAACCCAGACTGTTCCTGTAAAATGTTCACTTTCAACTTTTTGCCCAAGTGGGAAAATTGTTCTGCCGCTTAAGTTTCTTGGTTCGGTTTTATCCATTCTCTTTCCTCCCTTTCATTTACGGTATACTATGATATCAAACCAAGTCTCTTAAGCCAGTCTGCAATATCTTTGTCTGCTCTGTTAACATTACTTCCGCGAATGGCTAAACCAGGCAGTACCTTGGCATTCGGGCAAAGTCTCTTGATATCGCGCTCACTGCTTCCCATTCCGCTACCTTCATGTGTGCAAAATGGAACAATGGTCTTTCCCGCGAAATCATAAGACTCTAAAAATGTAAACACAGCCATCGGCATCGTTCCCCACCAATTGGGGTAGCCGATGAAAATCACATCGTAAGAATTTATGCCGTCTAGCTTATTTACAAGTTCTGGTCTGGCATTTTGCCTTTTTTCTTCCTTTGCTACTTCTGTTGTTTCTGTATAATCTTCCGGATATGGCTTTACCGTTTTAATTTCGAACATATCACCACCAGTAAGTTCGTGTATCTTCTTCGCTATTACCTCTGTATTTCCAATCGGCAGGTTTAAAATACTGCCACCTACATAGTTATTTCCTCTGCGAGAAAAATAAGCAATAAGAATCTTTGAATACGGCAATTCCCACACTCCTTTCAAAATCACTGTTTTTCATTTACCCCCTATATATCAAATTTAAGTGTGCCAAGCCATTTCACGGTTTCCGGATCATTATGCGATAAGAACAAGCTCTTTTTTGTGTCTAATGTTGCAATCTTTTCCACATCCTCTTGACTCAATTCAAAATCGAAAATGCTAATGTTTTCAATCATCCTTTCTCTGTGCACAGTTTTAGGGATTGTGACTATCCCTCTTTGAACCAGCCAGCGCAAAATCACCTGCGCAACTGTTTTATTGTACTTTTTGGCTATAGATGCTAAAACTTCATTCTGAAAGATGTTGTTCCTACCTTCTGCAAAAGGACCCCAGGCTTCTGGCTGTACATTATATTTCTTCATGAACTCGATGCTTTCTGTTTGCTGGCAGAAGGGATGGATTTCAATCTGATTCACAGCAGGAACTACTTCGTGGTGAACTATCAAATCCATGAGACGGTCCGGATAGAAATTGCTCACACCTATTGCCCTCACAAGCCCCTCTTTATAGAGTTCCTCCATAGCCCGCCAAGCACAATGCACATCACCAAAAGGTTGATGAATCAAATAAAGGTCGATATAGTCAAGCTGAAGCTTTTTAAGCGATTTTTCAAATGCTTTTTTCGCTGATTCGTAGCCCGCATCCTGTATCCAGAGTTTTGTGGTGATAAATAGATCTTCTCTTTTTACTATACTTTCCTCAATTGCTCTCTTAATAGCCTTCCCAACCGCTTTTTCATTCATGTAAGCGGCTGCTGTATCGATCAACCGGTAACCCGCTTTGATAGCTTCGTAAACACACTGTTCGCACTGTTCAAGATCAGTGATCTGATAAACACCGTAGCCCAAAATGGGCATCTCAACGCCGTTATTCAAAACTACTTTTTGCATGTTAATCCCTCCTACTGAACTAATTACATTGCCATACGCAGTATCTCTACAATATCTTCCTTCCTCAAAGGTGGACGACCTGGAAGCTTTCCTTCTTCGTCACAAAGAACTTCCAAAGTCTTATCAGCCCAATAGGAAAGCATCTCATCAGTGACTTTTCCAATTCGGAAGTCTGGGCGCTTTTCCTGCCCGTACAAGCATATCCTTAGGATCACCTTCGTAAAGAACTGAGGCCGCAATTACTTTTGAGGCATCCATGACGCTGCCGCCACCCATACCTATGACCACATCACATGCCTCTTTTGTTGCCAGTTCTGCAGCACGCACTACAGTTGACAGCCGTGGGTTTGGTTCAACACCAGTTTTCATACCCGTTTTTCCAAAATCTCTGTAATGCATCATCCTACCTTCTATTATCAATCTTAGCATTAAAATAACTACTGCTCTTCAATTTCATTTAAAGGATTTATCGATACGTCATTTTTTCTACCTCTTCCGGATATCGCCCACCATGGATAGGAATTTTTGAAAGTGCTTCATTTATCTCTCTTAATTCTTCTTCAGTAAATGTTATAGATACAGCACCTATATTTTCTTTGAGTCGTTCAAGTTTTGTTGTACCAGGAATTGGAACAATCCAAGGTTTTTGAGCTAAAAGCCAAGCTAAAGCTATTTGTGCAGGAGTTGCTTGCTTTCTGCGGGCAACTTCCTTTATAAAATCAACAAGTGCAAGATTTGCCCGTATTGCTTCAGGTTGAAAACGAGGAATACTGCTACGTATATCTGTTGAATCAAATTGAGTTTTCTCATCTATAGTTCCTGTAAGAAATCCCTTCCCAAGCGGACTGTAAGGAACAAAACCAATACCTAATTCCTCACACGTTGGTAGTACTTCTTCCTCAGGCTTCCTCCACCATAGAGAATACTCACTTTGAACAGCGGCAACTGGACAAACTGCATGAGCTCGGCGAATAGTTTCTGCACTTGCCTCCGACAATCCAAAGTATCTTACTTTCCCTTCCTGGATGAGGTCCTTTACCGCTCCAGCCACGTCTTCAATGGGTACATTTGGATCCACACGGTGCTGGTAGTAAAGATCAATCGCGTCTACCTTGAGTCGCCTGAGAGAACCTTCTACAGCTTTTTTGATGTGCTCTGGTCGGCTGTTAAGTCCCCTCCAACCAGGTCTTCCGTCAGGATATAAATCAAATCCAAACTTGGTGGCAATCACCACCTCGCCCTTGAACGGCTCCAAAGCCTCTCCCACAAGTTCCTCATTAGTGTACGGTCCATAAACCTCAGCGGTATCAAAAAAGGTAACACCCAGTTCTACTGCCTTGCGAATGAGCGCAATCATCTCTTCCCTATCGGGAAGAGGATTCTGACCAAAACTCATCCGCATACATCCCAGTCCAATTCCGGAAACCTCAAGACCAGATTTTCCCAGTTTTCGCTTTACCATAGATAACCCCCCTATGTTTTTATCTACAATTTAAAGTATACTTGCTGGAGTTAACTCCAAGTCAATACCTTTTGGAGGATAAATCTTAGTAACTATCCTGGGGCCTACTTGTAATTTGCTTTTTTCTACCACCAACCGCGAAAATCCCCCAAAACTAGACCCTCACCTGCCCAAACCGATGGGCCTACTTGTTATCTTACTTTTCCCCGCTCGGCTGGTACCATTGGAATTGGAAAGGAGACAATGCCAGATGGCCACTGAGATTGCAGAAACCTCTGTGGAAAGAAAACGCAACATAGTGAACAGAGAGCTAGAAAACCCTATCCGTCCCGAAGACTGGACTTACAAGGACAGGTAGCAGCAACCTTCCAGCACGAAAACGACACAATTGATTCAGTCGTATCATTCTACAATGAGGGCGTTTTCCGCATTATCCTTACCGACCTGAAGAACTTGAATCTCGGCATAGGCACATGTAGCTGGTCGACTTCGTTTATGGAGAACCATCGTCAACGCTGCGTTGGAACGAGTAAGTACGGGTATCGCTGACTAAGCCAGCAAACCTTTTCATGTGAAGAAGTCCTGCCAGTTAAGAGAGGTTCACCGGGGCCTTTTATTTTTTGTGCTGACAATTTCCTACAAAAATTTTATTGGTCCTCTTTTAAGTCCTTGGGAAGTACACTATATTTTAACAGTTTCAATTCCTTATAGACTCCCATGCCGCAAATGCGGCACCAGCAGAGGATGAAAATACCATCCCCTTTACGGGAAGCACGCAGGATAGAATAACCCCTTATGGTTGTTGCACCAGCTCTTCAATTTTACAGTCGCTATCGTTCAAATTTTAAAAAAGGAGTTGGCTCTTTCATGGATTTAGTATCCAGTCGTTCTATACTTGCGGCTATTGTAAATGGTGAAGAAAATCCCGAAACCCTGACTGAGCTTTCTCAAGGCAAGCTAAAAAATAAAATGGAACAGTTCCCCTCTGCTGCCCATTTGTGTTCTTAGCTGCCTCAAAGGCAAAAGAAACTTATCTCTCAAGTCAGTACCACCGCATCGCTGCTCGAAGAGGAGCAAACCGTGCAGCAGTTGCAGTGGAACATAGCATTTTAATTATAGTTTATCATATTCTCAAGCGAAAGCAACCATATATTGAATTAGGTCCTACTTATTATGAAGAAAAAAAGCGTAATATGATTATTCGTCAATCTTTAAAAAAGCTAGAGTCTTTAGGTCTTAAGGTCACGGTCGAATCTGCAGCGTCTTAACTTTTTATTTTACTTTATTAACCATTCATTTATCCCATATTTTTACATCGGTATGGTTTAGTTTTTTGTTGCCTTTTTGAGAGACACTATTTTCAGGATAGGTAGGCTAAAAACTCATGTTTTGCTAAGTTGCTGTAAATAGCATTCCAAGTTTCAATTCCTAGGTAGGCTAAAAACGCTCTGGGCATGAAATCCCAGTATACCCGCGAGGAGCTGTTTCAATTCCTTATAGGTAGGCTAAAAACCTTTGAAGAAAAGATGAGGAAGTACATTCATTTTAGAGTGTTTCAATTCCTTATAGGTAGGCTAAAAACTATGAAATTTACCAAAAAGGACCAATGTCCTTTTTGGGTTTCAATTCCTTATAGGTAGGCTAAAAACAGGTTAGTTAATATGAATGAAATTCAAATCTTCAACAGGTTTCAATTCCTTATAGGTAGGCTAAAAACGGATATCCTGCGAATGTTGCTGGTGTCCCTGTCTGGTTTCAATTCCTTATAGGTAGGCTAAAAACCGTTGCCATGTAGCTAGTTGCATACTTCTTTTCTTCGTTTCAATTCCTTATAGGTAGGCTAAAAACGTCTTCCTATGCATCCAGACACACCAGATAAATGGTTGTTTCAATTCCTTATAGGTAGGCTAAAAACAAATAATGAGTATGGAGGGATAAAAATGTTTATTTTGTTTCAATTCCTTATAGGTAGGCTAAAAACGGGCCTCCTGAAACTGTGCAACAGGGAAGCAGTCTGCTGTTTCAATTCCTTATAGGTAGGCTAAAAACACGATTTTGTCACGTCCACCGGAATCAAGCCAATCTTGTTTCAATTCCTTATAGGTAGGCTAAAAACTAGGAGGTTGATTAATATGCCAGCAGTAACTGGTGTGTTTCAATTCCTTATAGGTAGGCTAAAAACGACTTTTTAGTGCTGTACTTTACGACAATCAATAAGTTTCAATTCCTTATAGGTAGGCTAAAAACCAAATGCGTTAGCATTGCTTAGCGCAAAAGGCTTGCGTTTCAATTCCTTATAGGTAGGCTAAAAACTTTTTGCGTTCGCCATATCCAGATACGGTGTGATATGTTTCAATTCCTTATAGGTAGGCTAAAAACGAAAATCCCTCATGTCCGTTTAGGGTCAAGAATATTTTTGTTTCAATTCCTTATAGGTAGGCTAAAAACGGAAACCTGGAGATATTGTGCACCATAAAGTATATTGTTTCAATTCCTTATAGGTAGGCTAAAAACTCTTGCTGCGTTTCTTTCTCTTGTTCTTCTTCACTGGTTTCAATTCCTTATAGGTAGGCTAAAAACGGAAAAGCAATAATTTCTAGAAAAACCTTGCTACCGTTTCAATTCCTTATAGGTAGGCTAAAAACGAGGAAGAAGAAAGCAATGAATGATAAAGGGGGGGGAGTTTCAATTCCTTATAGGTAGGCTAAAAACTCTAAACAAGGAGAAGGATTAACTGTTCTTTGCTCGTTTCAATTCCTTATAGGTAGGCTAAAAACTTATTAGCTAACAGTGCAAATGCTAGCGCTGGCGAAAGTTTCAATTCCTTATAGGTAGGCTAAAAACGCAAATCGCATTGGCAATGGTCGTAGCTACTTTTTCTGTTTCAATTCCTTATAGGTAGGCTAAAAACCATTGGCTCGCATGTTTCTGCAATCCCGCCATTGACCGTTTCAATTCCTTATAGGTAGGCTAAAAACTAAAAAACTACTTGACATCATAAAATTATGATGTTAGTTTCAATTCCTTATAGGTAGGCTAAAAACTTTCAACAGAATAGAAATCAACATACTGTATCTTTAGTTTCAATTCCTTATAGGTAGGCTAAAAACCATCCAGGGAGAATGGTTGTAATTGTCCATCATAAGTTTCAATTCCTTATAGGTAGGCTAAAAACAGAAGAAGTTAGAAAACTCATCAAAGCACTTGAAAAGTTTCAATTCCTTATAGGTAGGCTAAAAACGCTAATCAGGTAACATCTGGGTACTTGGGCGTATATATGTTTCAATTCCTTATAGGTAGGCTAAAAACTAGACGGCAAAAAAGGTGGCTTATCACCTCAAACAAGTTTCAATTCCTTATAGGTAGGCTAAAAACTTGTGGCAGTCGTAAACTTTTCAGAAAAGAAGCGCTGTTTCAATTCCTTATAGGTAGGCTAAAAACCCATTATAACATGCATAAATAGCACATTAATAATTTACACTTTTTTAATTCATGTCAAGTTTCCTGACTTTATTATACCATAATATCTAATGAAATCAATTATTTTATGAAAACTTGCAAAATAAAAATGTCGTCTATCCCTAGATGTTTTTGCACTATTAGGGATCGACGACAAATTTATTACCATTGTTGTAGATAATAAACACAGCATAAAATGTACTTTTCGCTAATCCTATAGTCGTTATTACAATATATGGCTCCAGTTCAATAAACACATCTATATACTTTTTTCCTTGCTATAGTTGTTAAAAAGTGATATAGCAACAGTAGTAATTAATTTAACCAATCATATTCCCCCATCAAACATCTTCCAAATCCTTCATTAGCTCTGGCATCAGAAATTCCACATTCATATATTTTTTCTATTAGGCTATCGATTGGCCCCTCTAATATCTCATAATAATATACACTGCCAGCAGGAACTGCTTTTGACATGACTTTAGGTCTTTTATTTTTCATATCCCATCCACCAATACTAATTGGTTTACCTATAGCAGCAGCAATAAGCTTTACCTTTATATTCAACTTAGAAAAGTCTGGTTTCCATCCATTTTGAAATATAGAAGGAGTTACTAATATCAACTTAAATTTTCCTGTTTTTGTAATAATTTCTTTTACCTCCTCAGTAAACTTTTCTTCTAAAAACTTTGGTATATCATTTACCCGGCTTACCTTCGCAGCTTTACCTTCCCCCCCTAATTTCACCAGTCCTGTATCAGGAAAAGAGAAATCCTTGCATTCCACATCCACAACAAACTCCAATGAATTCTTTATATCTTTCGCCATTTTTATATAATCTGTCTTATATAAATATCCCTTTTTACTGGAACGTTTATCATAATCTATTTTTATTCCTATTTTATTTTCCTTTGTAACAAAATCATTGAAAGGTTTAAAAAATATGTTTTCTTTTATTCCTTTTAAATAATTACTCATAGCTAAATCATCAATTAGCCCTTTGACATTTTCCACTTTATTCGGCGAATATAACAAATTTATTTGTCCATCGCCTAAATCAGTTTCAACAAGAGGTTTACCTACCCTAAGAAATTCAAGTTTATTCTCCTCTTTATCTTCCTTATTTTTTACTAAATCCATTGGTACTAATGTATACCACGCTTCGCCATTTTTATAATATATTCCTTTTATTTTTAAATTTTTTTGAACAAACTCTAAATTTTGTGGATTTATACCATTCAACGAAAGGTAATAAGTAGCAAAAGCGCCATAAAAAACTGAAGGTGCTGGAGGAAATATGCCACTACCGATACCTTCAAATCCGGCACTAAAAGGATGTCCTTTGCCAAAATATACATTATCCAAAGGGGATACTTCAAAAAGCATAATTTATTTCTCACCTCCTCGATTCAAAAAAGCTAATATCGTTAAGAGGCTAATAAAATTGTCGTATTTTACCTCTTTATACAGAGAATATAGTAAAATGTATAAATCTCTTTCAACTTTTTCTTTTTCATCTTTACTTAAGTTCTCATTCAATGAACGTTTAATATTTCTTTTGAGCTCACTAATAAAAATGCCTTGTGGAAGAGAATCTACATCTAGCCTTTCCAAAGCTGCTTTTAATTTTCCAACAAAAGAAATACTTAATTTGTCTTCTTTAAAAAAGGAATTTATATCTTTTAATAAACCTATTGTTCCTTCTTTATTTCTTGCATCATCATAATTCCACTTGGCTCTGGCAATGTAATTCTCACCAGAATGCAAAATAAGTTTTATTGCAAAGGCATCCTTTCCTTCTACTTTTTTTGCATATTCTTCCTCTACCTCATCTACAGAAGCTATAACATTTTTTAAATCTTCTTTATAATGAGCTATAACTACCCCCATTGACGCCGTGGCTTTGTTTCCCATCATCACATCAATTTCCTCTTTTCGTTCCACAAATCCGGCATCTATTGTAAAATCTGGAATTATCTTATTATTAACAATTAAGTGCCCACTGAAAGCCGCCCTAAGTTTTACCATAACATCTAATAAATAATTAAGATTTACTATTGCAAATACATCATCTCCGCCAGAATATATTACTTTTCCTGCTCTTGTCTCTTCCACTATTTCTTTTACATATTTCAAAGAATAGTTCTTAAGTGCCTCACTAATTAAAGAGTGAACAGCTGGTGTCATTAGTCGCTTTTTATCCTTGATTTTTTCTTTAAAATCTTCTGGTAAAAAACCCTGCAATTTACTGTGGTACATTTCTAACATATAGGGTGCCAATTCTCCTGCTAACCATTTCCCCATGTTATCGCCATCAAGCTTTATAACGGCATAATATTTCTTTTTATTCAGTCTTATGTCTTTAATTCTTTTATCAATACTCTTTAATAATTCTTTAAGTTCGCCTAATCTTTTTGATTTAAAATCATAAGTTTTAAAATAATTTTCATTGAGATTTTCCTCATACAACAATTCATAATCAAAGTTATCACCGCACCACTTTTTGAATACTTCTTTGTATCTTTTTATATTTGTTTTTAGGTCATTATCTGAATTGTTAATTATATCTAGTAATGCTATCTCTGCAGTAGAGGGAAAACTTTCTTCTATGTTGTTTTTCCCAAACATATCTTTAAAATATATTTCTGCCGCCCTTTTTGTCAGGCATCTGCTGCACAACCCTTCTCCTTGTGCTAAATACTTATAAGTAATACTTTTATCATCACTTTTTTTGATTATTGCATTTTGTTCTCTAAGAAGTTTAATCTTATAACTTTCTTTCCCTTTTTCTATCTTTTCATCTTCTTCTCTCGTACACCTGTAGATAATAACATTGTGCTCACCGCATATAGAACATTTTCGCCCTATTTCTTCATATTGATTGAAGTTTCTTATGCCTTTTCTTGTCCCCATCATTTTCTCCATAAAAGAATAAAGTAACCCATAAATATTACCAATGTTAGGCCCGTATTCACCTTTATCTTTAATATATCTCAATAAATCCTTTATCTCTTCCACCTCATCACTGTTAAAATAATCCTTTATCTTATCCAATTGGATTTCCCAATCAGGCCTGTTTACATCCCCATTTTCTAAAGGCAACGCCACCCAATACACATCTGGAAAGTTTGATAATTGGCGTAAAAGCAATTTTTTTTGCTCATCATTGCTTTTTACAAGATGACTAAAAACATATTCCCCGATTTTTATATATTCATCTTTTACTGTTTTTTTAAGATTTAGTAACCTAATTTCTTCTACATTTTTTGTTGGTAAAATTGCAAAAAATCTGTTGGGAAGAGTAGGAGTTTTAAGGTCTTTAGTCGTAGTTGCACTGTTATTAAATAGCTTTGCTATCCAAAAATCGCACAAAGGCTGTTCTTTAAGTTCAGGGAATATTATAGAATCTGGTCCATAAGCTTCTATAACTTTTTCTATTGCCACCCACGTTAAATAAGACAAAATATAACTTCCCCAATACAAGTCTTGTGTCTTCCTTGCCTGCACGATATATTCTTGAACAGGACCTATTGTAAAAATAAATAGTGTCATATTGTTTAAATTCAATTCATTATAAAAATATGCATTCACCGCAGATGCCAATTTTAAATGCTGAAATATTGTGTGATTAGGAAATCGAGTATCAGCAGGAGCTAAATCCCAATATTTTCTATATTCACTTGGCGTATGTTTTTTTAAAAGCTCTTTCAAATAACGCCATAAATACACAAATTTTTTATAACTATCTTTAAAGTCTAGTTTTGATAACTCATCTACTGCTTCATCTACAGCCTTTTTAAACACTTCTTTTTCTATAACAAAATTATTATATCGATTAGCTGCAAGAGGATGAACAAACTCAGGTTGTTCTTCAAAAACAACTTGTAAATTTTTATTTTTACTGGCATCTTTAGGTATATAATATCTTTCCATAGATGAAGCTAAAACATCTGAAGCAATAGTTTTGTGGTAAGGAATATCTATTTTTTTAGATATTTCCTTAGCTCTTTTCTCATGGTTTTCACCTGTTAACAAAATAAATGGCTTATCTGGAGAATCATGAAAATATGCTTTCAATTTATTTTCAAATAACTCTTCTTTCTTACTCATTGGTAATTCCCTCCTACCAAAATTAAAAAAGCACTCACCACCATTATCTTTTGCTATTTCTATCCAAAAACTATTTTATCTGCTCCTCTTCTTGCTCTACTTCTAAAATTGTCCAAATTAATCTCCAATTAAGATCATAACTCCACTCTATGCATTTCTCTCGTTTTCCCTAATTAAAGTTAATTCTCCTGTGCCGTAACCCAGTGATGTCTTTGCTCCAATTCCCCCATATCTAAATGCCTCTATCATCCATTCTTCCATAGTCTTGTTTGCTATTTTTAAATCCTTCGTTTCCTTTTCTAAAAAAATTAGGGAAATATGAAAAATGGCATTTTCAACTATTAAAAAGAAAATAGGTTTGGGATTTTGCCAATCAGAAGGAGCTGAAGGATTTTTGCTTTGCGAATAATATTCGAAATAATGAGGATTCATTATATCCTGTTTTAAATAAAAATCATCATTTACAAGATATGAATCCATGAAAATTACTTTTCCTTTTTCACCCTCAGTACCAAAGATTTTCTTAAAATTATCATCATTACTATTTTCCTCATCACTGAACTTAATCCAGTTAGATATTACCCCTTTTATAGCTTGTCCCGGAATATAAGGAATTCCATATATCCAGTGAAGAGTCATAGAAACCTCTCTGACAGACTCTTGCCCTAGCCCAACAACAATTTTATCATAAGGTCTAAACTCATAAGTAGCTACTTCATACCCTTGCAATTTATATTTATCTATAATGTATTTTTGCTTCCTTGTAAATTGAATACAGCTATCAAAAAATTCTTTTTTTGCTTCAGGTATTCTCTTTTTCTCTACTTCGCTCTTTTTATTAAATTCTATGTATTTGTTGAATAATAAGTTAAAATTTTCAACCTTTTCCATAGCATTTTTCAAGTAATAGCTCGTATCGAAAGGTATTTTTAATCTATTACTATTTATCATCGGGAATCATCCCTTCAGCAAACTTTCTTATCCAATTTATAAATTCCATGACTTCTTTTGTAATAGCTCGATAGGCATCACTTTCAAGTGATATAATTTTTTCTACCATATCTGCTGTTGAATTACTATATAAACTACTGACTGGACAATTTTCAGACTTAAGCCAACTATCTATATTGTTATATAGTTCTTGGTATACACTACTACCTTTTGCTTTCATAAATGCCAAAGTAGCACCAAGACCATTTGTTTTTATTATTGCCATTAATTTTTTTGCATAGGATTTATAATTATTTTTAAACTCTTCTTTTTCATAAGTAGCTACTTTTTTAACACATTCATAGGCAAACTTTGCCCTCTCATTTACTGTTGTCTTTATAGAATCCTTGTCGGTCATTTAATATCACTCCTATCTAAGGCACCAATTCTGACAATACCTTTTCCTATAGTAGCATTACCGCCAATTTGAATAATTTCATGTTTCCTTATTCCATTAAGGAAATAATCCAGTATAAAATCCTCATCTGGTTTTGATTTCTCTTCTTTTTTTATTTTTTCTTTTTCGGCCTCATCTATAAATAGCATAGAAGCCAATGCCAACGAATAAAATAGTGTATTTTCCGGAACATATTCTTCATTAAAAAGAGCTCCATTTTCAACAGTGCCTTTGCCTGGATTAATTCTTGTTCTAGTTATAACTTCTGTAGACATCTCTGTAAAATCTCTAAAATCATCATCTGAAATTACTATTATATCTTTTTTCATCTTTTCTCTAAAAACACTGTAGAAATCATTTTGTCCATTTTGACTTTTGGGAAAAAGAGTATCTGCTAGCCATTCAGAAAATTGTTGCAATTTATTATTTGATTTTACTGTAAAAGAATATTCTTCTAATATAACTACATTGTTATTTCCCTTATTTTGGAGCTTAAGATTAGAACCTTCAACTATAGAATTAGGCTCTATAGTCTCAATACCTTCTAATTCCTTTAGCTCATTTCTATCGCACAAACTTATTTCCTCTTTAAACCTTGAAAGAACATAGGGGCAAGTAATCCAACCAAAAATTCCTCTTGCCGACTTTATAGGAAACAACAAAATTCTAGCATCTAAAAAGCCTATAGCTCCTGCATAAAGGTCACCATCTTCTGGCCCAAATATATGCTCAACATTTTCTCTTAAAGATTCATCCCCTTTAAAAGCGCTTCTCAAAGCCCCTTTTAACCCTGAGGATTCAATTTTAGGGAATCCAGAATGTTTCTCTCTTTGAATTGGAAGGTCAACATATCCTAACTCCGAACCACTTCCCACATGGGTAGGAGTTTCAGTGTAAATAAAAAATGGCTTAGCTTTTTTAAACATATATAACCACCCTTTCCTTTAAATTTGATTCATTCTAATAGAACAAATTTGTAGTCCTTACATACCTTTTCAAATTCTATTCTCTCTATTTCACAAAAACGAATAAGAATCTTTTTTACTGTTTCATGAAAATCATTAAAGTTCTTGTCCGATAAAATTCCAAAACCATGTGCAAATATAGATTTATTTCTCACCTGAACTTTACTATATATAAGCCCAAGGTTTATATTTTTCATTAACTCATCTTCAATAGATTTCATTAAAACATAGGCATCAAATAAGGCTATATTATTACGAGGCAGTTCCACATATTCTCTAAAATTTCTAAAAGGTTTAATATTTTCATTCATTTTTTCTAATAATTCATTTCCACCAACGGGCAATTTTGAATAATCTGGAAGAGAAACAGAAAAACCATAACTTGCAAGTCTGACCTGTGCGATTAGCTCTAAAATGCGATACAATAGTAGAATTGCCACATCATATTTTCCTTCATAACTTCGCCTTAAAGCATTAGTATAAATTGAAAAAAGAAGAGGTATATATACATGCTTATTTGTAACGTACTCCCATTCCTTATTTTTATCTTTTAAGTCAATCTCCTTTAGTGGTTTAATGAGTTCATGCTGCTTGTACAATATTTCTTCATATTTATAGCCAATTATATCTTTATCAATTGGTTTCCAACTTTTTAAAATTTTAAAGAGTTTTTCAAATCCCTCAATGGCTTCATTAAAAGAAAGGTTATCCCAACAAGAATAGATTTGTGATAACATTTTGTAGAAAGTATAATCTCTATAAGCAACCCTTTCTTCTAACTCAGAAAAAATTTTATACGCTGAAGCAAAATCGCCTTTATTAAAAAGTGCTATAGCTTTGTCCTTTTCCAAGTCCCCAAAAACTTCATAAGGGTCTTCTACGACCTTTAACTTTTCTGTACCTGGCCATGGCTTTCGCATTTTATTATTGTATTCACTAGCAACATAAATCAAATCGATTTTCAAATAGGCTCCTGCCATTGCCATCCCCGCAGACATAGCTTTAGTACCACCTGTAAAATCAATGGCAGTTTTATCGGGTTTATTCCATTTTTCTACATAAATTTTCTTTAAAACTCGGTAGATATCTACCGGATTGTCTTTTTCAATCTCTTCGGCAACGTATTGGGAAGGAAGCAATCCCGCCCATTGGATTACTTTGTCAAGATTCTCTCTTGAGTCTTTTGTGTATAAAAACAAGACTTGCTTGGGCTTAATAAAAGAAATTGTAAGCACGAGAGGTTCAAAAGAAAATCCTAATGACAAAATCAAATTTTCATATTTTTCTTTAAAGGAAACATCAGTTTCTAAATGAAACTTTTTTACTACCAAAGGAAATATTTCCTGGTAATAATAATCTTCTGCTTCTTTTGCTGGTTTCGTTTCCCAAATTTCTACTTTTTTCTTTTATTTTCTTTTCGATTTCACTATTTGACAATATCCCTTCGCTTTCCATCTCCCTCTCTCCTTTTGCAAGAACAAAACAATTTTGCTATTATATTCATAATTATGCCATTTTATTCTACAAAAATCACCTTTAGAATTCATCATTTTCAATTTTTTGTTGTATCGATTTGTAAAATTCCCCCAATTCAGCGACGTGTTCATCTTTTATTCGCTGAAAAATATCCCTTGACTGCTCATGAGTATAAATGTGAACAAGTAAATTTCTATCCTCAATCATTTTTAGCCAAACTTCCTCATTTTCAATAAGATCGTTAATAAAAGCCTGTTTAAAGGCCTCACGAGGGCCTTTTACGATTATTCCTAAATCTGCAAGATACTCTTTCATCAACTTCCAAGCCAACTCATAGCAAAGCTCAAATCTTTTAATAGTTCCATCTATATCCAAGTCATCCTTTGCTACTTCCGTCGCTTTTTTAAGATTTTCAAAAGCTTTTGCAAAATCGTTAAAAAATTTCTCAACCCTTTCTCTCATAAAGTAAAACTCCTTCTCTATATATCTTTTCTCTAAATTCTTTATTGACTTTTTTCAGATTGACAATGTCAAAAGGTCCAATCATATCCATGGCCTCCACACTTTTGTCTGACTCAACTGCTATATCAATATCAGACTTCTTATTAAAATCTCCTCTTGCTCTTGATCCATACAAATATATCTTTTCGGGATCAATGTTTTCCTTTATCTTGTCTACTATCTCTTTCATAGAATCGGGAATAGATAATATTTTTTCTTCCCCTCTCTCCTTCAATTGAGCCCAAAACTCCTCAATAAGAGCATACTCTGGTTTTTGAGTTTTATCATTAAATTTTAACACAGCACCCTCTGGTAAAAACTGACCAGCAAGCCTTATTACACTCCAATAATACTTTCCTTCCACCTTAATAAGCTTTATTATAATGGGAGAAGTTCTTCTTTGGAATTTTTCTTTTGACTTCTTCTCAATTTTTACACCAATAACTGTTCCACCACTGCGATGCCTTACAGGAAGACCAAAAACAGCGCTTTCAAATACTTGTCCCTCAGTCCTTACCCTGAAATTTTTAAATATAGTCCCAATATCATTAAGTGCATCTTTCCATGAAGTAAAGCCAATGTTACTTATTATAAGCCGCGAGATACTTAGATTGCTATACTTTGAAGCAAAATAGGTCTTGTCTGAACCATTGATAATCTTTTTCGCTATCTCAAAATTTTTTACCAACCATTCTGCCACTTCATCAGAATTTTTCCCTTTAGGAATAAAATCAATAGAAACGTGCTCGTCCACCTCTGTTACTATGATATTGCCTCCTCCTCTTCTATTTCGTATTCCAAAACCTCCGAAATATATGGCAAACCATAGTGAAGCCAAAGCATGATTTAAATACTTTTCTTCAAAGGTACTAATCTCAATATAAAAAGTAGAGCCTTCTTTTATGTATCCTCTCTCCCTATTTGGCAATATAGTAGAATATAAAAGATATTTTATACCTGCTTCTTTCACTCGTAAAGCCTTTTCCCAAAAAATTTTGTCACAGAAAACTTTTACTGTTACCTTGCTCTTTCCCTCTCCTTCTCCTGTCCCACCAAAAATTCCATTTTCTTCTTTTTTAAGTTTAGCAATATCATCCTCTGCTTTTACCGCTCTCCACCAAAAGCGCATCATCCCTTTAAACTCAGAAGGCCTTAATTCTGGTGTCCTTCCATCTGCCCCCGCCATAAACACAGGCGTTATTACTTCACATTTTAATCTTGCCTTATACACCTCTATCCCCTTCTTTCTTACACTTCTAACTAGAAATGACCTCATAAATATCTCCCGTTTGTACCTTAAATTCTATTATCACATACAACACTTTTTACCCATTCTTTAATAACATCCATCTGCACTTTTCTAAAATATTCCATGTCCATATATTCTCTTAGAGTTTTAACCTCAAATTCCACCTTTACATCTTCATTTTCTTCAAAAATAAGTTTGCCGTGCTTTATTACTTGATGCTTAAGCACTGGATTTGCAGAATTTAATACTACCAAATCTATATCATTTCTTTTAAATATTGAAACCAAATCGCCAATTAAAGCAAGTTTGTCCATAGGATCATATCCATTCCCTAAAAGTACCGCAACTCTGAACCACTACAGACACCTCTTTAAGAAGGCATACTTATTACCTTAATTTTACCACCCCCCTTACCTTCTTCAATCAATTTTATATCATTTATAATATCATCTATTATAAGCTCTTGATACCCTGCTTTTTTTATTATTTTCATCTCATTTGCCACATCAAAAAGTAAAGGTGATTCAATTTTATTTAGCTTACTAAGCCTTACATCATTTATGACCTCATTTGAAAGAGATTTTAAATAATCTTCTACATCGTACCTTAAAAAATGAAACTTGTCTTTATACCTTTTGTATAATCTATCTGCTATCATAAGCCCCTCTGGGTCAAAATCTCCCGAGTAATATATCTCTGTCCCTTCTTTATAAAGCATATCTAAAAGCAGGAGAGAAGAAAGTTTTGGCTGGCCATATGTGCATACAACAGGAAATACTTTGCTTGTGGCATCTATTAAAGATGTAAAAACTGAAGGATTCTCTACAACATACACTTTCTTAGAAGGGCTTACGATTCTCTCAATTTTGCTCAAATTTAAAAGAGGAACTTGCAAGACTTGATTGCTTTCATAAGCAGCCTTAAATACTTGATTTTCCGTATCGCCCTCATATGCCAAAAGTCCTGAGAGTGTGACATAATTGGATATTTCATCTATCAAAATACCAACGTTGTAATAAAGTTCTGATATTTCTTCACTTCCTTTCACTTCATTAAGCCCCATTAAAGTGCATAAAGCGTTTATAAACATACTTCCCGCTTCTGTATTTGAATCAAAATAGTGAGGATTACGTGCAATCTGGGAAGAAAACACCGGCAGTCTTTTCTTTTCCCCTTTGTAAACAGGCAAATTGTTTATGGCATCGCATACGTACATTATATCTTTTTTTAATCCGTCCTTATCATTTAAATACCTCTGATTTACTGCCCTTACCCCTACAGCGGTTCCTTCATACAAACTTTTTAGCCAATCAATGCACTTACATTCCTTGTATTTAGAGAAGAGCTCTTTAAAGAACTCTTCTCTTTCTTTTGCCAATATTTCCATATCCTCTTTTTTGCTGGTGAGTTTTTCGCCAAAATAGTATTCCAGTATGTCTTTTAGCGTATACTCCTCAAATCGCGTATTTTTTAGCGACTCTTCAAACTTTGCTACATCAATGGATGCAGATTTTTTTGTCCTATAGTCTTTTTTAAAATGGTTTGTAAGTACTTCTTTTTCATCTTCCGTAAGATTATCAAGCTTTACAACGCCTCCAAGCCGTCCTAAACTTCTGTACTTTTCCCGTATACCTTCAAAAATCCTCTTGTATCCCTTTTTTTCTTTAAAATATTTAAGTTCTTCTTTATTCATTTATAGCACCCACCTCAAGAGCAGCAACCTCCTCTTTTTCAGGAAGTATAAGGTGCTTTACTTTTCCATCCCACAAATACTTCATGACCAATACAGCCTTTGCATTTTTTGGCCTTACAAGTTCATAAATTGAAAGCTTGGGAACAGTATCATAATCTCCCCACAAAACCTGCGAATTCATTATATAATTAAACCTCAGATCTTCAATCAGTTTAAACATATCCCTTATGTTTGTGTCATCAACTCCTGCAAATGCTTCATCTAGAGATATTATGCGAGGTGCAGTCGGCGATGCTCCCTCATATCTTGAATAAACCGCGGAAAACAAAGGTATATACATGGCCATCGCTTTTTCTCCGCCGCTCAACTTATTAAAAGCATTATCAGTAAGCTCCTTGCGGCTTTCCCCTTCTTTTCTGTAGTAAAGCTTAAATTCAAACCAATCTCTGTAATCTAATATTTCTTTCATAATCTTGTGAAAAGTTTCTGTATTGTTTTTTTCCTCCATTGCCCTCCTGGCTCTTTCTACTTTTGACCTAAAATGATTTACAACTTTATCGAAGACTTCCTTTTTCAGCATATCAGCATCAGATTTTAAAATATCCACAAGCTCTTTTGTGTCAAGTTCTTCTTCATTAGAAGCAGGAATGCTTCTCCACTCAATAGAGAATTTAAGTCCGCTGGAAGTATCCCTTTCAGACATGAGTTTATTCATTTTCTTTACCCATTCTTCTGCTTTAAAAATCTTTGCTCTTATCTTAATTCCCACATTGTGCATTATAATCTCTTCAAAAAGAATCTTATCAGTCTCTCTTAAAAGGCTTTCATTCGCCATTATATCTTCTTCAATATTAGAATAAAGCGTATATAAAGACACAATTTTACCATTTATATTTGCCGTAATATTGAGCCTTCTCTGCTTATTCTTTGCCTCTTTTATTCTTTCATTGTCTCCCTCACAAGCTTCGTCAAAGATATTGCCAATTGAAAGCCCATATTCTAGAAGTTCGTTGCGAGTTTCAAAATACACATTTTGAAGTCTCTCTGTAAACTTTTCTCTGTCAAAGCCCGCTTTGTCAAAAAAGCCTTTGTATTCAGAAAGAATGCTTTTGCTTAATTTTAACATATCCTCCATTTCAACGTCTTGCTTGACAAAGCCAAGTGCTAATTCCTTTTTTAAACCCTCTTCAACAATATTGTAAATTTTCTCTTTAAGATTAATCTCTTCTTCAATGTTTAAAAGGTCTTTTAAGCTTCTCTGTAGCCTCTCCTCAAGTTTTGCTTTTTCGGCTGATTTATTTGTAATCTCTTTAGGTATCTCCTCCAGCCTTTTTAGGCAAATCTCCAGTTCTTTTTCAATTTCTTCAAGTCCAAGTTCTTTTAATGTCTCTTTTAGCATCTCAATTTTCTTAACAGAACTCTGTATTTTGTTTTCCAGTACGTCTATTTCGTACTTTAAGTTATCAATATCGTATTCTAAATCTTGTTTTTGCTGCAATAACATTTCTTCGTTTGAAATTTGCAAAACATATTTATTGTATAGTATTTCTACTTCATTAAGCCCTGAAGCGTATTCTTCCGCATATTCATAGGCAGAAGAATAGGTATCAATATCTGGATGTATGTTTATGCCAGATGTCAATTCTCTTACAACAGCTTTCTTTTTCTGAAGGTCCTCAAAACAGTTTTTAACTGTGAAAAGCTGTTCATCGAGTTTATGAGAGGTGTATTCGTAATCAGCCTTTGCCGTTTTTAAATATCTATATGCTTCTTCAATATCTTCTTTCCCGGGAAATGCCGAATATTCGTAATCCAGCCTCTGTATCCTTAATTTTTTTGCATTTATTTCCTCATCGATTGCAGATATTTCAGCTTTTATAGCCTGTATTTCTTCTTGTATAGATTTAATAA
Organism: Thermoanaerobacter mathranii subsp. mathranii str. A3; assembly: GCF_000092965.1. Taxonomy (GTDB): domain Bacteria; phylum Bacillota; class Thermoanaerobacteria; order Thermoanaerobacterales; family Thermoanaerobacteraceae; genus Thermoanaerobacter; species Thermoanaerobacter thermocopriae. Next base: position 778,352 of record NC_014209.1, on the reverse strand, counting down.
GCTCTTCTCTGTAGCGCTTTCTAGACTCACTCCCGATGTACTTTGATTTAACTTTATCCCGTGCTTTCCCTTTTATTACTCCTATTCCATATGCGCCATTTGAATCGATATAGGTTGTCCCGCCTTCTTCTGATACAAATATATTGCTTAAAGCATTTGAAATATCTTCTGGTGAAACTCCTTCTTCATTGTCAACTACTCTAAAATATTGAGATACATTTAGCATCATATTAAAGCTTCCAGGCATAACATATTTATCCGCCATATTGCTGTCCATTTGAAGAGCTTTTTCAAAATATTCTTTTGGCACGATAAGAGCATCCAAAAGCCCCATGTCTTCTATCGCAGCTTCTATATTGCCTCTTGTCTCTTCATCCACATCCTCTTTAAAATCAATCGCCATGTAAAGAGGAATGTAAGGAATTCCAGCTTCTTTAAGCCTTTTTCTGTTGTTTATGACTTGTTCATCTCTTTCAGGCTCAGGGTCTTTTTTGTTTTTCCATTCCTCCAATAACTTTTCTTTCTCATGAAGCTGATCTTCTTTTACCTCTCTTTGATTTTCTAATCTTAAAATTTCTTGCTGAATTCCATTTAGTATTTCCTCATAGGGTTTTCTCACAAAAGCCAAAATATCGTCAAATCCTTTATCCTCTCCATACGCCAGTATGACACGGCTTAAGCCTTCCAATTGGCTACTTAAAAGCTTAAGCTCTGCATTGCCCTGTGACCAACTATAAACTCTTTCAACATATTCTCTTTTTTGTTCGTCAAAAAGCCTTTCTGCCTCATTAAGCTTTTTAGCCCTTTCTTCTCTTTCTTTTTTAAGCCTTTCCTGCTCTTTAAGTGCGGCATCATACCTTTTATTTGCTTCTATTTCTTCTCTCAATGCACTCATTGCACGCTTTATTTTATCTTTATGCTTTTTTAATTCATTTTTCCAATAAGTAAAATCAAATTCTTTTCCATACACTTTTTTAAGTTCACTTACAGAAAACTCATGTTCCATGAAATCTATATCCTGTGCAATTGAAGATATATCCTCTAATTTATCCTGTAGTTCTTTCTCCAGTTTGTATTTTTGTACCTCAATGTTTTTTATCTTTCTTTCTAAACCATAATATTTATCTTGTTTATTACGGAGTTCTTCTTCTTTTTTAGACTTATCCTCCAAATACTGCTTATATCGATCCTCTTCTTCTAATAATTCTTTTTGGGTTCTTTTAGCATCACCACTTGAAAGCTGTTCTTCCTTTTTCTTTAAAGCTTCTCTTTCACTTTCAAGAGAAATGATGTCATTTCCTAAGTTTGCTATTGTACTTCTGTAATTTTCAATATCTTTAGTTAAATTATCGTATTCTTTTTTTGATGCGTATAAATCGCTGTATGCCTTTACTAAATCCCCAGCCTTTTCATAAAGAATGTATTTGTTGTAGTTGTCGTACTCGTTTTTAAGCTTTTTTACTGCAGCCATATTCCTGTAAAGAACATCAAGGTGCATCTTAATCTGGTCCATGTTTTCTATGGTTTCTGAGAGAGGCCTCAAATCATCATCTGTGAGTGAAGGCAGTGAAGCCTTCATAATTTCATATATCACAGTAGGCCTGAAGTCTTTGGAAAGCTTTGGACTTCTAAGCTGTATCAGCAGTTTTATGAGCTCGTCGTATTCCTCGATAGAACTAAAGCCAAAAATGTATTTATTGACCATTTCCATGTACTCTTTTTGGCTTTCAACTACTTCTCCGCCTTCACCTATTCTATTTTTAAGTTCTTTTTTGGTAAGTGGGACTTTTACTCTTTTGCCGTCATCGCCTATTTCCATTTTGTATAAAAAGAAGTCGATACCTATACGCCTGCCGTCAAGTATTACAAAGCCCCAAAAGTCCATATTTTGATGCCTTTTCGCCTTTAGTCCAATGCCTATTGTAATGTAACTGTCTTTTTTTTCTTTTTTAAATTCCATGAAAAGATAGCCAGTTCTTTCATCAAGCCCACTTACCTCTTCTTCCCCAAGAAGATAGTCCTCAAGCTTCCTCGCCTTTGAGCCAAAGGGATCAAGTCTTTCAGGACTTTTGTTGCCATCTAATACTAAAGGTATGAAACTCTGCATTGTCACTGACTTTCCAGAACCATTAGCACCTCTTAAAAGAAGCCTTCCGTCTGCAAACTCAAATATTTCATCATCATAATACCAAAAATTAAGAAGCCCAATCCTGTTAATCATCCATCTTTCGGCTAATTTTTCACTCATCTACATCTTCTCCTTTTTCAAAATCTGGAGGATATTCCCCAATTAACTTTGCCGCCATAGGCAATATTTTAATAGAATGCAATTCCTCAACTCTTTTTATCATCTTAAAGCTTTCCATGTTTTCAATGACCTCTTCTATAAGCTGCTTTTCACTCATCTCTCTGTAAGACTTATACCAACCATCACTAAATCTTTCTTTTACTTTCAAAATAATATTTATAAATTCTGCTTCAGTTATATCTATAGTATCATCAGGATTATAGGCGAGTTTTCCCTCTTCAATCATTTCCCTTATAATTTTACTTACCTGCAGCATTATATCAGATATGTTTTTGTTTTTGTCGGGAAAATAGGACTTTAAATATTTGTTGTCATTAAAGAGGACAAAAGCAGAAGTTTTGTGGAGGTGAAGTTTTGCATCAAGATACTCCTCTAAATCTTTCGCTATGGTGTTTCTGTAATTTTTTATATACATAAAGTCTTGGTCATCAGGTCCTTCACTATACACAGCAGGTGAAAGAATAAGTTTTCGGTACACCCTGTGTCTTCTCTGTATAACCGCATCTTTGGAGTTTGAAAGATTTAAATCCTCCTGCAAAAAATCCTCAATCTTCATGTCTTCAGTAATTTCTCTGTTAAAAGACCTCAAAAAATACCTTGAAATACCTGTGTTTTCGTAAAGAACCTCCGTATCTTCACTTTCTGAAAACCTCTCGTGGTCACCATCATCTATTTTAATTATGCCAATATCTACAGCAAAATTGAGCACCCGCACAAGTGACTTTCTGTGCTGAAAAAGCGTCCAATCTACTTTATCAGGTCCATCATACTGCGCCTCTATGTATTCCGTTATATTAGACAGCACAAACTGGTCTTCAGGTCCTTTATCCTCCAAAAAAGCTAAGAGCAAACACAAAAATGCATAATCCATAGGCATTTGAAATGCATCTATCCCCATCCACTCTTCAACATCTGACGGCACTTTTTCTAACTTAATAATATATGGGTTTATAATCAATCTATATCCTAACTTCTCTTCAACAAAAGGTTTTATTTTATTCTCAGCATCTCTTATTTTGTTGAAATTTTCCCTATCATCTCTCAATATCCAAAAATTTTCAAGAAGCATCTGAAGTTCTTCCATATTTTCACCTTCAATCCACAAATTCAATTACAATATCAGGCATATCAAGATTACCATCCGTGCATTTTAGTATTGCTCTCTCTCCATTCTTTGGTATATGAAGCCTGTATGTTCTTCCATCTTCTGTTTTTCCTGTAAAGCCATTTCTTGCCATCGCTTTTCCTATCCATTTAAGTATCGTTGCCCTCACAAAAGGTTTTACAACAGGTAAATCCTTTATCCTTATTCTATTGCCAACAATGCAACTTGCTATTATTTCATCTTCTATATTTTTCTGATTGAGATACTCCATCAGCATCTCCGTCTTGTCAGCACTTCTATCAATAATCGCATTTGTCTTAACATAATTACCGTAGCTCCTTGTTTTTGGCTTTATAATCACTTTAAAGGGCGGTTCTTCCCATACACTCTGGTTTACACTTTCTGTCTTTCTTTCAAAATCACCCTTTATGTGCCTTGTGTAAAAGCAACCGAAAACCGCCGCAGACAAAAGGTGTGCTTCTTTAATACTACCTGCTTTTGCAAACATTTTAGAAAGAGCAATATATTCATTCTTTCTGCTGGCAGCTTTCATTCTGTTTTCTGCTATTCTCGCCGCATACATTGTTATTTTTCTGATTATTTCGTTTGATATATTAAGAAGCCTTACTGCCTCGCTGTCTTCAAAATTATGACCTGTAAACCAAAAAGATATGTTATTCCACTTATCCATCAAATCTTCTTTTACTTCCTCTTCATTTAAAACCATGTCAATTCTTGGGATACTCATTTCATATTGGCATAACTTATCTACAACGGAATTGACAACCTCCGGACTCACCTTTTTCAAAAAGCTCTCTATGGCAACAGAAAATCTCTGAAGGTCTTTTATAAAATCTCTTAAATATTCTATAAGTTTGTCTTTGTAAATTATAAACTGCTCTGACTTCATAAGTTCATCAGCGTTAGAGCTTTGAAGACTTGCAATGTAATCTGTCGCATTGTGATATATATTTTCAAAGTCGGTATTGAGGTCTTCCCACCATCTGTTTATTTCCTGTAAATCCTCTTTTTTCGCCATTTCATTTATCTTTATTAAATTGCGGTAAATCCTTTCAAATAAAGACGGCTGTAGTGACCCACCATAACCGACGATGCTTTCCAGCCTTATAGTCATTCTCTCTATCTCAATAGAATATGGACTTAATTGATACCTGAATTTTTTGTTTTTAAATTCGTCAATCGTAGAAGCTTTACTGGTATCTTGTGTCGCAATAAGGTTTTTCCATTCAGTAAGTGCTTTTAAATCCTGCTCACATTTTTCCATTGTATAGTCGGAAAACACATCAAATTGACTTACATACTCATATACATCCTCTTTGTACAGCCAATATTTAAATTTCTGGTACTGCTCATAAAAATACCTCATGATGAGGCGATATCGCGAAGCATTTTCCGCAGACAAATACTTTACCTCTTCAATCGGTTTTATCACATTCAAATCAAGTTTATCTTCCATAACACTTCACCTTGCATCTATATTTCATATATATTGTAAACTTAATACTCCATCATTTCAATTTATTTTTTGACTCTTTAAAACAAAAATCCTTATCACTTCCCAAATTTATGGAAATAATAAGGATTCAAAAAATCTTCACATCATTTTCACTTTTAAGATTCCATTCTTAAAAAGTAACTCCATTATAACCCCAATTCTGTCCTTCTACCTCTTGGATAACTATATAAATGTTGTCTTTTCTATAACCCAAAACCTTATTTAGAACATCACAAATCCTTTTTGATATTTCTTCCTTTTGTCCCCTTTGAAGTTTGCCAACAAGCTTTATCTCTACAATGCCACCCTCTTCAAGAGGTTGTCCATGGAAAAATATATCCTCTTCTTCAGTAAATCTTACCATAAGCCAATTTTCACTTTTCCCTGCAACTTCATACATCACATCGGCAAATTCTTTCTTTAAAACTTCCTTATTTTCTGGCACAATCTTTTCTTTTGTAATTAAATTTACAATTGGCATAAATCTCACTCCTTTCCAATAATAAACCATCATAAATGTTTTTTAAATTCCTCTAATGATATTCCTGCCTGTTCGAGAATACTTTTTAACGTTCCTTTGGCTATCTCATAATGGAACGGTACAATAACTAACTGGATATTTCGATCCCATTATATTGCTACCTCCACTGTTGTTATAAATAGCGGCTTCTCTTCCAGGTCAAGCTCTCCATTTTCATAATACAACTCTAATGCTTCTTTTAGATTATCTAAGGCCTCCTCTATAGTTTTCCCCTGAGATGCCACACTGTTTTCAATACACTTTGCTACATACCAATTTTCTTCTTTTTGAATAACTACAGTAAACTTAACTTTCATACTATCACCCCACCAAAATTATTATTTTAACACAATTAGTATTATTTACCTTACCCACATCCACTACCCTATTTCCCTCCCCTCTTTCTCTATTTCCTTTAACAAAGCCCCCGTAACATCCCGTTGTGTAACTATACTCACTTTATAAGGCCTTGCAATCCTCTCTATCTCAACAAACATTGTCCAGTAGTTAAACTTATCATCATCCCAATCATCTACAAAAATATCAATATCCGAAAATTCCCAAAAATCAAATCCCCTTGCCAGTGATCCATACAAGACAACTTTACTCACATTATATTTTTCTTTTAAAAATTTAGCAATCTTATGCGCTTTATCTAATGCATCCTTTTTTCGTATTTCTAGCATTTCTTTCTCTTTTTCACTCTTTAACCGCCAATTTTCACGTATTTTCTTTTTCTCTTCATCAGTAATACTCATCTTCCTCACCCCACAAAATTCTTTACATATATTCTACCATTTTATAGCATTTATATCAATCATCCAACAAAACTCATAAGAAGCATCACATTTAAAACCGTCACTATTATTCCTATAGTCCACAACAATACCTTATAAAGCAATGTATTTGCAAACTTTCCCATTATCTTCTTTGAAGAAGTCAAATAAATGAGCAAAAAAATTGTAATGGGAAGCTGTACACTTAAAAACATCTGCGAATAAACCAGTCCTTGAAAGGGGCTTTTTACAAAGAATATTATTAGCACTGCAAAAATATATGTAATTCCTACACCAACTTTTGTATGTGCATCGTGTATATCATAAGGTTCTCCATATATCCCCGCAAAAATACTTCCTCCTGCCATACCAGCTGTTATAGATGAAGAAATTCCTGCAAAAAGAAGAGCCAAAGCAAAAACCACTGCTGATGCATTTCCCAAAAGAGGTTTTAACATCTGCTGTGCCTGATTAAGCTCCGTTACAGTTACATTATTGGTAAAAAAAGCCGATGCTGCAACAATAATCATAGCACTGTTTATTCCCCACCCTATTATCATAGAAAAGATAGTATCAAAATACTCATAATTAAGCTGTTTTACAATAACTTTTTCATCTTCTAAATTCCACTGCCTGCTTTGTATTATCTCCGAGTGCAAAAACAAATTGTGGGGCATAACAACAGCACCAAGTACACTCATAATTATAGGCATAGAACCTCCTGGAAATTCTGGTTTCACCCAGCTTGAAGCTACCTCTGCCCATTTCACATCAACTAGCGAAAGCTCAAATATAAAAGAAATGCCAATAAGAGATACAAAACCTATAATCCATTTTTCTAACTTTTTGTAGGAATTTGTATAAAGCATCCATGATACAAATAAAGCAGTAATCAAACTCCCTATTTTTATAGGAATATTAAAAAGCATTTGAAGAGCTATAGAAGCTCCTAAAATTTCCGCCATCGCTGTCAAAATAGCTGCAAAGACAGCTGAGACAAGAACTAACCTCGAAGTAAAAGGCTTTAAATATTTAGTTGCAGCTTCAGACATGCAGTATCCAGTAGCAATTCCCAGATGCGCAGCATTGTGCTGAAGTATAATAAGCATAATGGTCGATAAAGTTACCATCCATAAGAGCTTGTAACCATAGGATGACCCTGCAGCAACATTAGAAGCCCAATTTCCCGGGTCAATAAAACCAACAGTAACCAGTAATCCGGGTCCTATGTATTTAATAAAATCTAAAGCCATAAGTTTAGGGCGATGATTACCTTTAAATAAATTTTTGACTTTTGTAATCATTTGTTCACCTCATCTTAAAATTTTAATCTGCACCTTTTACAACTGCAAGAGGCACAAATTGAGTAACAGGTACAGTAATTTCTCTATGTGATTTTCATTTTTAATACAATTACGTTATTTGAATAATCTAACAAGTTCTTCTACGCCTGCTGGAAGAGAAAAATTACCATCCAAACCAGGCTCGAACTCACACGTTTTTACAACTGCATCAAGATTAAGTGGTCCATAGATGTGCGGGTAATATTCACGCCCACCTTTCTCAAAATGAATTTCAGCTTTAACTTTGGACGAATCAATGCATAATAAAACCAGTCCTTTTTCGTTTTTAAAATTAGCATTTGCTATATTTATTATTTGTTCAGCTGTGGAACAGTGTATAAAACCTTCGAAAGATAAACTTCTAGGACTATATTCGCCTTTTTCTAAGCCATCTTCCCAGTCTTTGCGTTTTGCAATATGCAAAATTATCATGATACTTCATCCCCCATTCTTAATATTATTATCTAAAAAAGGAAAAATTTTATATAACTACTCCAGTTTCCAAATCAATTATATGAACACTTCCACTTTCAACTTCAATAAACCCTACTGAATTAATCTTATCTTCCCTTTTGCTAAGAGATGTAGAACCCGGATTAATCACCACACAATTTTCAATCTTCTTTATTAAAGGAATGTGTGTATGTCCCATTATAAAATAATCCAATTTATACTTCATAATCAACTTATGTATATCTTCGTCAGAAATACTGTGACCATGATTAATCATAAATCTCTTCCCTTCAATGAAAGCAAAGACATAGGGTGTTTGTATAGGCACCTCAAGCATCATTTGGTCAACATAAGCATCACAATTCCCTTCCGCAATCAAAAGAGGAACAGGACAAGCATTTATCGCCTCAGCAAGTTTTTTAGGGTCATATCCCTCGGGAATTGGATTACGTGGTCCATGATATAATACATCTCCTGCATGTAAAATAATGTCCGAATCTTTTAAAAAATTCCATGCTTTTATCCATGACTTATAATCTCCATGAGTATCACTTATAACACCAATTTTCATAAAATATCACCTCCAATGCTTTTGATATCTTACCCAAAATTTGTCCCCTCTAAGGCCACAGTGTTTTTAATTCTCTATTTATCATCTCAATATCAAAATCCCTATATCCCCCTATTGTTCCCCATACTATAAAGTCTACATATTTAGGATGGCTTTTACTCACCCCCCATGTTTTCAGATTAATTCCACTTTTTTCTCTTTTTAATTTTACCATTCTGTTACCTAAAATCCAATACAAAAATTAAAAATATTCCGATATATTTAGGCAAAACTAAAAAAAGAATAAATTATATAAAAGTTCCCTGGCAAAAGAGCCAGGGTTATACATATCCTAACAACAATAAAAATTGAGGCATTTTATATTTAAAATTTTCGTAAAAGATTTTTAAAATATAAAAAATAGCCCCACTTATCTTACAAGCACTATAAAACATTAAAAATTCATATATGCCTTTGCAACATCTTTAAATCCATTTTTTTCAAGCGTATCTATAACAATTGTCCTAATCTCATCAAAAGAAATTTGTTCTTTTCCAAGTTTTTTAATGCTTTTTTCTATATCCCTTGCTATATTATGTAAATCCGATGTATTTAAAGGTTTTCCAGCATCATCTGATGCAGCCCCAATACTTCTCACAATTTTGTCCAAATCAAACTCTTGTAATCTACCATCCCTTTTTATAACCTTCATAGTCCCCTCTCCTTTTTGTTCGTTATATAAATAAATATAAACTCATATAAAGGTTTATATCACAAAATAATCTTAGATATAACAATATTTTCTATAGCAGAGGTCAGTAAAAGTCCTCAAGTGCCTTTACCTATCGTCGAAAAATTCTCCTCCTTATGTAGAACTGTTACAATTCTTCTTTAAAATCAAAAATGCGCTTTTATCCATTTCTTATTTTACCATTTCATCCCTCAAAAAGCAACATAAACATTAAAAATATTTCGACATTACTCGGCAAAAATAAAAACAGGAATAATTCTGTTTGCAAAATTATATCAATATATCAACAAAAATAAAGAGTACCTTTACTTCACAAACCTTTCTAAATCCTCTATTTTATTTATCTCAAATATATTATCAACAATAGCCATCAATGTTTCTCTGTTTGCACCATCTATTTTCTTTACATATTCTTCCGGAACATCTCCAAACTTTTTCTTCAATAATTTAATAACCGTTTCTTCAATTCCTTTTTCTATCCCCTTCTTTATGCCCTTCTTTATTCCCTTCTTTTCACGTTCTTTCATTTCTTGTAATATGGTTTTTTCAAGATTTGATATCATTATATCCACCTCCTTGTTTTCATCTATTATTTTCTCTATATTTTCTCGCTCTTTTTCTACTTTTTGTTCTAATAAAAATACAGAAGCTATTAAATTCTCCAACTTTAATAATTCTTCTTTCGTATACCTATTTACATCTATTAGTATATATTTGAAATCTACTGCATATTCTCCGAAGGTTTCATAGGAATTTAGTGTTTCTTTGTAGCTTGTTTTTGCTGTCCACTTACGGACTCCAACATATCTTATTAAAAATAAAAATTCTCTCTTTCAGTTCCTTCAATACAAAGTAAAATCCGTATTTTATCAAGCGTAATGTTTTACCTACTTTTATCCAGAGAAATTTTTACAAAAATTTAGACTTGACCCCTATTGTGAAGCACATATATATATTGATGCATAATATGTATATAGGGGGATATCTATAATGTGTTTTGGTAAATTAGCAAACATTATAAAAGGTATTTGGAAAAATAAAAGTAAGGGCATCGATAAAATAACACTGAGCCTTTATGGTCTTAATATAAGTGTCGAGAGAAAAACAAATATCAATATTCCACATGAAGTAACAGTAGTAGTCCCAAGAGTTGAGCTTAGAAAAAAGATAAAAGATAATGAGGAAGAGATAGAGATAATAATGAATAGTATAACTGTTGTGCACTCTCCACACCATGAATTAGCAGGTTCCCCCTCTTCTCCGGTAATTCCTAAACAGTATTCCCATAAATACAATAAAAATTAATTAAAAATAATTGTTATAGTATATTGACATTAAAAATGCTGCAGCCCCTATAAAAAAGAGCGTATACCGGATATAAGCTATTTGGGTGCATAAATTTTTAACAGTGTTTTTGCGTTGACCTCTTTTTATAATTATTTACCAAAGTGGCAAAGCTCTTACATCCAAAAAAATACCTAAGGCAAATTCTGCTTCAATATCTTATTACTCAATGAAATCTTTTTATCTCTTACCAGTAACTCATAAGAAAATCCCCACAGCCCCGGTTTGTCATTTTCTGCTATTTTCTTTTCATAGTTAATTATTGCATCTTTTAATTTCTCGATTCGGTCTTTGTCATTAATCGCTAATGCAAGAGATAAAGCACGCTTTAACTTTTGGATTGTATCAATTTCATATTCATGCAAATCCTTACAGGCAATTTCTATTACACTATCAACATAAATTTGAGCAAAGGAATAATGTGGCTTTTTGTTAATTATTTTTTCTGAAAAATCCCACACTAAATTAGAATATCTCGCTTTTAGAATAGGATGTTTCGATTCCTGGGTCCTCTGCTCCCAGTAATGTATGATTTCTGGAGTTATTTCAAAAATGCTGGGATATTCAATTATTTGTCCTTCTTTGTTTGAAAAAGTAGCCATGGGACCAAAGTAAGTACCCCAATTTGACTTATCTTTAGGATAATCTTCAATAAAAGCAAAAGCTAGTTGTTCCCAAAGTATAGTATTTGGTGGTTTTTGTTCAAATTCTTTTTGTATAAATCTGTTAATCTTATCAACAATCATTGCTTCTGAAAGCTTATCTGATATAGTATCCAAATCTGTGAGAAATTTTTCTATTTTATTAAATTCTATACTCTTCGCCATTTTCAATTTTCCTCCTTAAAAAGCATTGCACGCACATAACTTAATCTTTATCATTATTTCCAATTTCTATGAAAAGTCTATGTCTTTAAAATCGTCGATTTCTAACTCGTTATTTACAACTTTATCATCACTTATTTCATGATAATCTCCTTCTGCTAGAGCAACTTCTTCACTTAAAAAATCCTTATCTAACATATCTTCAACATTATCTTCCAAATCCTCGTTATTTTCCTTTTTTACCCACCCCTCTTGCCATTCTTCAACAATGGCCCTTATATCTTCAATTTTATTGTCCTTTTCATTTTTCTTTATCCAAGTATTCCAAAAATCGGGGTCTTTTGATCTCGGACGTTGTTTTTCTGGTAGATCCCTCATTCTAATTAAAACCGGCAACTCTGTGGCCCATCCCAACAGAATAGCCATTTGTGTTGGCAATATAGGAAGTTCACGTAACAATCCTCTCAGATTATCTGGTACTAATTTACTTATCATTTCTTGATCACGATCATTTGTTATTCTATGTAAAAGGAACGTATTGCATTGAGAAAGAACTGTTGGAGACAATTCTGATGGCCTTTGAGAGGAAATCACTAAACTAAGACCAAACTTTCTACCTTCACGAGCAATTCGTTCAAAGACTTGAGTACAAACTTTTGCTGCATTATAATTTTCATCATTATTATAGCGTTTAATGAAAGTATGTGCCTCTTCCATTACTAGAACTGTTGGGAGAGAAACGCCTTTCTTTTTCACATAGCGTTGTAAGGCTTCAAATATCATTCTGGCAATTACTGCAGCTGTTATATAAATGAGTTCCGACGGTACAAGAGACAAATCAACAATTACAATATTATTTTCTATAATATACTCTTTTAGCCATTCTATTAAATCTATAACATTATCCGAATCATCCGCAATTGATTTTATCCTTTGGTTTGAAAGTAGCATGTGTATTCTAGTAATTAAAGGATCAATATATTGTTCAGCATTTTCATCTTTAGAAGTAATCTCTAAATAATCTGCCAAAAGCAAACCGCTAAAAGGCACTGGTATGTCTTCATCAGGCCCTTCATGGTAAATTATACCGCCTAAATTGTTTAATATTTTTTCTATTTCATTTACAATTTGTTCAACATCTTGTAAAGGAAAAGGGTCATAATGATTTCCGTTCTGCTGTTTTTTCTTTTCTATTATTGATAAAATAATCTCTGATAAATTCTCTAACAACTCCTTGTATTCTTCAACATCTTTTCTTTTGTATATCAAATCATCCGAAAGATTTTTTAATTTCTTAGCAAATTTAGTAGGAAAATTCGTTATTACATCTTGTTTTGTATCACTTTTAATACTAATTAGTTTACTCGAAAGATACTTTCTTAGCCATTTTTTCCCTTCATCTTTTGAATTTTGAGCACCATAAGAACTATTTCCTGCTTTTACCTCCCTCAATGCTCTTCTGAGCAAGGGCATTTGCATCTTAGGACTTGCCTGTGTGAAAGAAGCCCATTCTTCGCTATTCCAAAACCAAAGCGGTACTTTTAGTGGTTTTATACAACTATTAATATCTAAACCTTCGCCACCATTTACCATGAAAACTCTAACTTTATATGGTATTTCTCTCTCATATGTTGTCTCTTCATTACAAAAAGCATTAAAATATTCTCCGTTGGGATCAAGAATTATAAATCGAATATTAGGTACAGTTTTTTCTTTTTTATTGTTTTTGTTTTCTTTATCTTTGTCGTCATTTTCCTTTTGTACTACTTGTATTGCCTCCAATGACCAATGTATAAGGCCCGCCACAGAACATGATTTTCCACTACCAGTATTGCCCAAAACCGCCAAATGACGACCAAAAAGTTTATTTGGATCTACATAAATATCTATATTCCCACCAAAAGGGCTAGTTCCAATTTTTATTCCTCTCGCTTTATTCCCCTCGACTATTGCTTTTATATGTTTTTCTGTAGGTAACAGTACAGGAGTTCCAACCGTAGGTAAGCTATTGCTTCCTCTTTTGAAATTGTAAATATTATTTTCCTTTTTATATAAAATTCCTAACGGATTAACACTAATTTTTCTCAGGGGAAATGGCAAATCAACAAGTCCAAAATCCTTCATTCCTTGTCTTTTGGGAAAAGCTGCTCGTTCTATAGTTATCCATTCTATTTGTCCTACAAGGTAACCTTCATCTATTGGTATTAACACATAACTATTTACTCTTGGAAAAGGATGGGGATTCCCTGTATTAAGCGAAAGCGAATCCGGTGCTTCGATGTCAAGTAACACTCGTATTTCATCAGGAGATACAAAATCAACACTTCCAATAATTAAATTTTCTGTCCATTCAAATGGTGTGTAACTCATTTTCTTCCCCACCTTCATTTTTATATTCTTCATCTTGTTCTATTCTGGTTTCCTTTTCACTATTGACATTACTTCCAATATTATCACTATTTGTAATTAGAATTTTTTTAATGAGTTCATCTATCTTAAAAGTAGTAAAATCTATTGTCGATTTTGGCAGATAATTATCAACAAGTAATTGCAAATCAGCAAGCTGGTCTCCAATCAAAATGGTAATTTGTTGTTTTCTTCCTAATCTATCGTATAATGACATAATCCTACCCGCACTATCATCACGAGAGATAATAATAAGGTGAGTGGAGGGAATAGTAAGCATATCTTCAATAATACGATTAATATGCTCATCCCCAAAGCTATATCCATATGTTACTAATGTAGTATTAGGTCTACATATAGATGCTGCAAAATCACGGAAAAGTTCCACGTATGGATATTCAGCAGTTTCACGATCTTTAGCAGCATTAGGATAAATCATAAGTTGTTTTATAGTATCACTTTCATTATCATCGATACCCACAGCATCTAAATATGGCTGTATTGATTTGGCACCAAAAGGAATGGAAATACGATGTATAGTCCTATTAATATTAAACCAATCAAGCGAGCCATGTAATTTTGTAAAATATGCTACTCCTTCTAAATATCGTGGCTCTCCCCTTATTCCTGGAGGATTATAGTGCATGTCTACTTCCAACCGAGAAGAACGAAAAATTGGTGATAAAGTTCCTATAAATCTATCAATAAGACGTAATCCAGCAATATCAGCGCCCAACTCAATAAAACGGTCATAATTAGTAGTAAAAATATGAAGTCTCTCTCTTGTACCAGGTCGAGAAGCAAAGCTCATTAAAAAATTTACAAGATAGTTTAGTGCATTTTTTTGTACATCTTTATCTGATATGCGAAATTCTATTTCAGTATTCAAAATTAATTTTGCAAATTTTTCCAAAACTTCATTCAAGGCACTTTTCAGAGCAATTAGTTCTTTATTATCTGAACCATAATAAATCTCTAGGCCACGAATTAATTCATTTGCAACACGAATTTTATCTTCTAAATTTGCTTCTCCACGTCCCGCTCTACAAGCAGATTCCTGTGCTTCTTTTTCAATTTTCTCCTTAATTTCTTCAGTAATCCATTCAAATTCTACATTTTTCCACGAAGGCACCTCACATTTAGCTATATTACAAACAGCATTAGTTAACCCACTCCCTATTAACAATGATAAATGCTCCGCTTTAAAAAGGGTTGATAGCCATGGCGCAATTCTTTCTCTAAGTTTTTCCTCCCCAAATTTTTCTCCTTTCTTAATCCACGAACTATCTGTAAGGCTTTTAAACTCCTCTCCATTTTTATCTTTATCATCATTTGTAACTTTGGTAAAGCAGATGGGTTCTTTATCATCCCAACATTTTAATATCTGTACTTTAACTTCATCCTTTTTTTCCTGTGTCATTATTTTTTCCCCCTTGCGTAAAATTGTAAATATTTATTAAACAAGTATTTTTAATCGCAAGTAGCCATCTTGCTATTTTAATACCTATACTCTTATTTTATAAAATCTTATCAATTCGCTACAAAAATTGTACCATATTGTTATTTTAACATTTTATTTCCTAAAAACCAACACAAATATTAAAAATATTTCGACATATTTCGACAAAAATAAAAGAAGGAGAACTCCCTTCGCTTAAACTATAAATTTTCTTATTATCCTTTACTCTCCACAGTTCTTTTAGGGTCTGTATTCTTCCAATATTCCATAAAGAACACTATAAAAATGCTAACCATAAGGCCCAATATAAATGCTATAATTATATTCAATGATTTTTTAGGTGCTACTGGTTTATCCGGTATTAAAGCTTTGCTAGTTATAAGAATGCTCTGGTTACCAAGTTCCGATTCTTTAACCAATTCCAGCATATTATATTTTTCTAACATTATATCTCTTGTATTTTTCAGTAAATCCAACTGTTTTTGTTTCTGCTCAATTAAAAGCTTGTCTTGAGAATTTGTTTGAACTTTATTAAGTTCCGCTGTTGCCTCTTTTATTTTATCATTTTGGAGAGTTATAAGTTTGTTCAAAGTTTCAATTAATTTATCTGTCTGCCTGTTATTCCTCTCAATGATATAAGTCCGAAAATTTTGGGCTATTGTATCTGCAATTTTTGCCGCAAGCTCTGGGTTATTTTCTTTTACAGTTACTGTTATAAGATTGGTATTATTGATGACAGAAACTGAAATTTGCTTTTTTAAATTTTCTACTGTGTACTTTTGAGGATCTAATCCTAATTGTTTTACAGTATTCATAAGGACAATAGGATTAGTAACCTCTTCTTTAAATGTTTCCACTGACATATCAGGATACTTCAAAAGAGAAGACAACAACAAAGATAAGTCTTTTTCTATACTGTCACTTTGTACTGTCGGAAGATTTGAATCTTTTCCCGGAAGAATAACCGTAGTATTCGAACCAAAAAAGCCTGTTGCAGGTGTTACATCTGTAACTGACAAAGTTGTAGTTGCTTCATAGGTAGGTTTTATTATAAAAAAACTAAGCACTGCTGCTACTAAAGTTGCAGCAAGAGTAACGACAATGATCATTTTTTTATTTTTTAAAATTATATCAATAAGCTCTCTCAATGAAATTTCTTCTTCCATTTTTATCCTCCTTATTATATAAGTCTTTCATATCCGTTTAGAAAATTGTTTTTAAAATATTTTCGATAATTTCCTGAGATTTCTAATTTTTTAAATCTTTTAATTCTATTTTCTTACTTATTATTTCATTACTTACACAAATTCACCTCCACAGCCATAGAAAAGTTTAAAATAAATAAAAACTCTACTTTATTAGTGTATAATTTTAAATCCTTATAAATACTCACTTTTTTTCTCTTTCAACTCCTTCAATATCTCTTTCACATTCTGCGCCTTATCTTTTGAACAAATTAAAAGTGCATCCTCTGTATCTACAATTATTACATCTTCTATACCCAATGTCGCAATAAGCCTTTCGTTACCGGTTATTATGCATTTCTTTGTATCTACACTTACTACATTCCCTTTTATGACATTGCCATTATCATCTTTTTCATAAAGCCTTTCAATAGATGTCCAGCTCCCCACATCATCCCAACCAAAATCTCCTGGCACGACATACACATTTTTGGCTTTTTCCATTACACCGTAATCTATTGATATGCTTTCAAGTTTTGAGTATTTATCGTATAACACTTTTTCTATATCATCTGCATCAAAATTTTTCCTTATATTCTCCAATGCTTTATATAACTCAGGCATGTATTTTTGTATAGCATTTAATATTGATGATGTCTTCCATATAAACATACCGCTATTCCAAAGATAATCTCCACTTTCTACATATCTAACTGCTGTATCGTAATTAGGCTTTTCTACAAATCTTTCTACTTTATGTACAGGATTTTTATTTATTATTTCTCTCGTTACCTTCTTGAATTTTATGTAACCATATCCTGTCTCAGGACGTGTGGGTTTTATACCTATTGTCACAAGATTATCCCCTGCTTTTGCTTTTTCTATTGCTGTTTTTAATATTTCAATATATGTTTCTTCGTCTTTTATGACATGGTCAGAAGGAACAACAACCATTATAGAATCTTTATCAAGCCTTTCTGTATGAAGTGCTGCAAGACCAATACATGCTGCAGTATTTTTGGCCATAGGCTCTATTAAAATATTTTCTGTTGGCAAATCAGGAATTTGTTCACTAATTATTCCCGCATAATCTATATTAGTCACAACAAAAATATTCTCTATAGGCATGATTCTCTTCAGTCTATCCACTGTTTGTTGAATCATTGTTTTATCTCCATACAAATTCAAAAACTGCTTTGGCATCTTTATCCTGCTTTTAGGCCAAAACCTTTCGCCTTTGCCACCTGCCATAATAACCCCTGTTATCATTTGCATCATCCTTTTTAGTTAATTTCTTCAACTCAGCTTACTCAATATCCAAGCAAAAGTTTTTAATTAATACCTTCCATCAACCACGAATAAAATTTAATGAGAAAGGCAAAATATAAATAAAAAATAAGGAATGTGAGTATATGTTTAATGAAAAATTTTATAAAGGTCTTTTAAATGGTCTATTATACAGTACCATATTGTGGATTATTATTTTTATTCTCATTAAATTTGTTAATACGCTCCATCTCTTTTGAGTACCGCGGGGATAGTCTTAAAAAGAATATTTATATCAAGCCATAAGTTCCAATTGGATATATACTGCATGTCCATTTCTAATCTGCCTTCAAAATCTACCTCATTCCGCCCACTTATTTGCCATAAGCCTGTAATTCCTGGTGGAACTCTCCATAAGAACCTTGCATAATGCTTGGTATCATTCAATTCTCTTACAAGATAAGGTCTGGGACCTACCAAGCTCATATCACCTTTTAGCACATTAAATAATTGCGGCAACTCGTCAAGACTTGTTTTCCTTAAGAACTTGCCTATTTTTGTTACTCTCGGATCGTTTTTAAGTTTATGATGTATCAAATATTCCTCTCTAATTTCAGGATTTTCCTCTAGCCACTTTAATAAAATCTCTTCGGCATTTATGACCATTGTCCTAAACTTATACGCCTTAAATAACTTTCCATTTAATCCTATTCTATCTTGAACAAAAAACACCGGTCCAGGAGAAGTTAGTTTTATTAAAAGCGATATTACAACAAACAATGGTGATAGTATAATCAATGCAATAAGTGACAATGTAAAATCCAAAAGCCTTTTCATACGTCCTTCAAATCCACTTATAAATACATCCTTCAATTTCAAAATAGGCACATCATCAATAATTTCTATTTCCATAGGATAATTTGGAAGATTTATACTGTTATTTATAGAATATATACTTATGTACTTATCCAAACCAATATTTATAACTTCTTCTACATTTTCTACCTTGGAAACTATAAATATCATCTCCACGTTATATTTATCAACAATTTCACTAAAATCTTTTATACTCCCTAATCTATTCAAACCGTTACCATTTATATCATTAGACAAATATCCCACTATATTTATTCCATATTCACGTGTTTTAAGTTTATCCATTAGCTCTTTTGGTATCTTTGTATAATCGCCTATTACTAATGCATTGCTCAAATCCAATCCTTTTTTGTATCTTCTTTTTTGCAAATACGATAAGATTGTCTTAAATGTAATTTGCAAAGTTAATCCTATAATAAATATGTATATAAGCGTTAACCTTGAAAAATATGTCATTTTGGTAAAATAGGAGATGAGCAAATATATAAATACAGAATAAACAAGACCATCTATCACTATTCCTATTTGATTAAACAGAGGCTTGTGTTTTTTATCATATAATCCCTTAAAATACAAAATCAAAAAATCAAGTGTAAGCAAAATTATAAAAGTAGTAACATACCAAGACCTTGATAACATGCTCAAATTATTAAACCTAATATATAAAGCAAGTGCAAATGCTAAAATGAGTGCAGTAATATCAAGTACAATACTCCATCTTCTATACCACATCATCCCACCCCTCGAATAATATTAAAAGGTAATTCTTAACTTGATGTATCATGACCATAATACTTATGTGTTTGTCAAAATATTAATATCACTCGATTAATTATATTATTTAATGCCAAATTCATGAACTGGCTTCCCTCCTATTAAATTATCAATTGGAGTTGTCTAATAACATAATTTCTCATCATTTACATTATGATTAATATCTACTAACTTAAGTCAAAATTTTGTATAGAACCTTTTTATTTAGGATTAATTGATTCATAAATCATTATGTTATCACCTAATAAAATTCTCCATCTATGGTAGGTTATTATATTTTAAAAAATAGGCAACAAAATTCCTACGCATAATAATTGTTAATATATTTATTTAACTTCATCATTTTTCATCTTTGATTTGCTCGCTAAATTCTTTATACTTTTCCATTACAAAATCATATACTTTTTTCTTAAAAACATTAACATCAAATTGCTCTGCATGTTTTCTTATTACATTTTTATCAAACTTCAATCCATTAAACTTTATAATAGCTTCTTTTAGGCTTTCTTTATTTTGTTCATTAAAAAGTAACCCTGTAACACCATCTATTACAGAATCAAGTACCCCGCCTTTGCCAAAAGCTATCACAGGTCTTCCAGACGCTTGGGCTTCTAATGGAGTTATTCCAAAATCTTCTTCCCCGGGAAAAATAAAAGCTCTACATCTTGCATAATATCTTTTTACTTCTTCGTCGGGCAACCTACCCAAAAATTTTATATTACTTTTTGCCATTCTTTGTAACTTACTTTTTTCAGGTCCATCTCCTATTATTATAAGAGGCAGTCCTAAATCATTAAAAGCCTCAACTGCAATATCAATCCTCTTGTACTCGACAAGTCTTGATACAATCAAGAAATAATCTCCGTCTTCATCTACAGGAGTATAGAAATCAACATTTACAGGGGGATTAATAACTACTGACTCTCTTCTGTAATGCTTTTTTATACGCTTTGCAACCTCATTTGAATTTGCAATAAAATAATCAACCCTATCTGCAGATAATCTATCCCACATCCTTATATAATTCATTAAAAAAGGAATAAATTTTTTTTGCCATTTCGGCGCATTTTGTTTATATTCATGATAAAAATCCCACGCATAGCGCATAGGAGTATGGCAATAACATATATGTAATGTATCAGCTCTTGTTATTACACCTTTGGCACACGAAGAACTACTACTTAAAACAACATCATATTTAGATAAGTCAAACTGCTCAAAAGCCGTTGGCATAAGAGGTAAATATATATTATACTTCGTTTTGGCCTTTGGTAACTTTTGAATAAATGAGGTCTTTATATTCATTTTTCTAAATTCTTCAGGTAATTTATCAGGATTATATACGCTTGTGTATATAGGAGCATCAGGGAAAATCTCATGAAAAGCCAATATAACTC